>JADLHL010000208.1 GCA_020848815.1 Chitinophagaceae bacterium
AAATGTGCTCACGTTGAATGATGCTATTCAGCAGGCGTTATCAAAAAACTTTGACCTGCAAATAGCCCGCAATGATGAGGATGTAGCAACCCTGCTGAACAACTGGGGCAATGCCGGCCGACTGCCTACTGTGTCTGCTGCTGCAGGATACAATTTCAGCAACAACAACCTGGATCAACGCTTATCGAATGGCACGAATATCAAACGGAATGGTGCCAGCTTCCAAAGCGAAAATGCTTCGGTAGTAGCACAGTGGCGTGTGTTCAATGGGTTCAGAGTAGTGGCTGCAAAAAGCCGCTTGGATGAACAGCAAAAAATTGCCAACCTCAATGTGCGGCAACAGGCAAATGTGCTGGTGTATAATGTAATCAGCTCCTACATCAATCTGTTGCGTTTTCAGGCACAGCAAAAAGTCAATCAGGAAACATTACTGTTGTTTGAAGAACGTATGAAGCTGGCAGAAAACCGCTTCAACATTGGCGTTGCCGGTAAAAGCGATTACCTGCAAGCCGCTGCAGATTACAATGCGGCAAAAACCAACATCATGACCATCGAAAATAATATTGAGCAAGAAAAAGTCCGGCTCAATAATATTCTTTCCCGCAATCCTTCAGAAGCTTTTACTACATCAGATGCTTCTATGACAGATGTATCATTTGATGACCGTGACAAAATTTTGGCAGCCATTGATACACTCAATCCATCTATGTTGATGGCCCGTTCGCAACTGGCAGTATTGTATCAACAACAACGAGAAATCAATGCGAATCGGTTACCTACTGTTACATTGAATGCAGGTGCCGGTTTAAACAACTCTGTCAACAGTGCTGGCTTTACATTGCGCAATACAACCTATGGCCCGAATGCCGGCATCCAACTGGCCATCCCTATTTTTCAAGGTGGTGTGGTCAAGCAAAATCTGAAAGTGAATGCTGTACAACAAAAGAGCCAGCAAGTACAAATTGAAAGCCTTCGTAATGATTTGATGACAGCATTGGCTGCTGCCTATAACAATTACAACAATGCCAAGAAACTGTACGACTTGGAGTTACAAACGCTGGAAGTGGTAAAAGAAAATAACGTGATTGCCATGGAGCGTTTTCGCAAAGCCAGCATTACGTCTGTTGAACTTCGCCAAACACAAATCAACCTCATCGAATCGCAAACCCGCATGATTAATGCCCAATACCAAATGAAACAGGCCGAAGCCGATGTGCTGCTGGTGATGGGTAAACTGGTAGAATAAGTTTTGTGTGTTTGCTGTGTCATTCATTTTCTTTGCAGCAAAACAACCACTATGCAACAACCACTGGTAGGTATCATTATGGGTAGCGACAGCGACCTTCCCATTATGCAGGAAGCAGCCAATGTGCTGCAATCTTTCGGCATAGCTTATGAACTAACAGTGGTGTCGGCACACCGTACTCCTACCCGTATGATGCAGTATGCACAATCGGCCCGCAGTCGTGGTTTGAAAGTGATTATTGCCGGTGCAGGTGGTGCTGCACATTTACCAGGCATGGTGGCTTCGCTTACACCTTTGCCTGTCATTGGTGTTCCGGTTAAATCTTCTAACTCAATTGATGGCTGGGATTCTATTCTTTCTATTTTGCAAATGCCCATTGGTATACCTGTAGCAACGGTTGCATTGAATGCTGCAAAAAACGCAGGTATACTTGCTGCCTCAATTATCGGTAGCTTTAATGCAGCAATTGGCGATAAAGTTGAAGTATACAAACACGATATGGAAACTGCGGTACTGGGCAAAGTGGAACACCTGCGTCAGCAAGGTCATCCTAATGGTTTTGACCAGTAGCACAGTGTGGGCACAGCCCAAACTAAGTGTACAAAAAATCACTGTTCTCCCCTATTTCCACAGTATTTCTGCGCTGGAATATCATGATAAAACCATCATGGCCATTGGTAATGATGCTACTCGTATTTTACTCTTAAGCGAAGATCATTCCATATTAGATAGCATTGCGCTTTTCGACTATCTAAACAAACCACAAGAAAAAAACACCAACTCTAATGGCATAAGAGCTACAGCGGTAGTTACTGTTGCCAATACACCAACTTTACTCATCATGGGTTCAGGCGAAAACCGGATGGATAAAAGTGACATCTGGTTGTTTCCACTGAAAGGAAAATCATACAGCGAATTGTATACGCCTGCCATCAACATTCCTGATTTTTACAAGCGGATGAGGCGCTTAGGCATTACACAAATAAACATAGATGGCGCCGCTGAAATTAAAGACCATATTTTATTAGCCAATGCAGCTACAGCAGCAAACAGTAACAATCATTTTGTGCTGACTGAATTTGACTTTTGGACAAAAGGTGCAACGGCTGATCTGCGCATCATCAAACTGAATTCTGATGTAAAGCAACCCATTCGGGTATCTGGTTTGGAGTATGATGT
Source organism: Chitinophagaceae bacterium (assembly GCA_020848815.1). GTDB lineage: Bacteria > Bacteroidota > Bacteroidia > Chitinophagales > Chitinophagaceae > Phnomibacter. Next base: position 2,426 of record JADLHL010000208.1, read on the forward strand.
AGCGGAAGATTTGTTGTTGTTTTCTGCATCTTCTATTCCAACTTCTTCAAATGAATCTGTAGAAAGTTATATCGGATTGATTGAAAACATTTCGTCCAAACTAAAGCAACCCAGTATCCGCCCAGACTATTTACTGCCCATATACGATATCATGCCCGACATGAAGGGCAAACAACTGCAATCTATTTGCCTGGGCAAACAAAAAAACAGCGGCGAAACCATCATTCACGTGTGTGGTATTGATGCTAACAATCGCTGCTATGTGTACCGGTTTGGTATGCGCCGGTAAATCACAAACGAACAATGGTAAACGTTGTATTCAGTACTGGTGATGCATCGTATACATCTTTGAGAAAAGAAGGTCCGTACTGAGCTAAAAAAGGCATGGCATTTTCAATTCGTTCCTGCAAATTATCCGTGGGAAATAATTCCTTTTTCAATCGAATAAGCTGCACTCCTTGCTCCCCCAATTTTCTGCGGGCAGCACTTTTTATTTTTTTGTGCAACCCACGAAGCCCTTTGATAGCTGCGGTATGCAAGGCTGCAACATGTGGTTGAAGTGTCACATCAATCTTACCTGCTACATGCTGCCAGTGTTCATATTGCTCCTGCAGTTTTTGCTCTTCAGCGGCCACATCAAAATCGTTCAATTGACCATCTCGTGCTGCTAGCAAATCTTGCAGCGATTGCAAGGGCAAAAACATTTCAGCATCGCTCAAAGCTAACTTTTGTTGCAAGCCTTGCTGCTTTTCATTGAGCAGTAGCAATGAATTGCGCAAGAGCAACACAGGATATGGTACACCTGCTTTTGCAAACACTTCTTTCAACTCCAGCCAATAAGCCAACTCACCACCGCCGCCAATAAATACGATATTTGGCAATAGCGTTTCTTGCAATACACCCCGTAAAATCACATTGGGACTAAAGTATTCAGGATGACTTTCTGTGATTGTTATTATTTCGGCTTCCGTCCAACGTAAGCCAAGTGATTCAACAATAAAATCATCGCCTACTTTTTCAATACGTTCACGTGCACCCGATGCATCGAGGTAAAACATATTGATGGGGCGGCCCTTCACTTGCAATTTATAGTGCTGCTCCAACAAGCTACAGGTAGCTTCCACAGCAGGCTGCGAAAAACCACCTTTCAATTCTTGCTGTATAACGGGCACAAATTGACGTTTGAATGCCGCATTATCTGGCACTACCACCAGTAATCCATAGTCAGCAAAAAGTGAATTGACCAAGTGTAACGTAGCTTCCTGAATAGTAGGCTTGCTGTAAGCATCCTTCAATAAATTGACCATGTACTGGCCATGTGGCAAATGCAAAAACTGGCCAGCCAACCGATGTATCAGTGGGTCAATATCTTTTGTTTTCATTCTGCCTACTGCACCTGTTTGGGTGGTTGGCCAGGTTCGTTTTTCACCATCAATATAGAAATGGCCTAACTCATCCAGGTCGGCATCTTCGCTGCCCATATAAAATACGGGCACAAACAATTGATCAGGAAAATCTGATTGCAATGAATCGGCCAGTTTAATGGCATGAATAATTTTGTACAAAAAATAAAGTGGACCTGTAAATAAGTTGGGCTGATGCGCCGTGGTGATAGTGAAGCAATTGTCTGCTAAAAGGTTTTCAAGGTTCGCTTCTTGCTTTTTTGTTAGTGTAAAGCATTCGTATTGCTGCCGCAATGTTGCTACCAGCAATTGCCTGTCTACAGCATGTTTTGCTTTTTGGGCAATAGCGTTTTTGATGCCATCCAAAGTTGGAGCATGCTCATAAAATGGCCGGAGTGTTTCGGCACCATCTATGTAGTCATTTACCAACTTAGAAAAAGCCAGTGTATCGGAATAAGCAACCGTTGAAAAATTCTTCATACAGATGAGTTCGTTGTGCAGCACAGTTATTCAGCAATTACTCCTTCCAAATCGTAGTCGTATGCTTTGGTAATGGTGACGGGATAGAACTGACCAATCTCCAGCTTTTTAGCTGATTGAATCACCACTTCATTGTCAACTTCTACGCTATCAAACTCTGTTCTGCCCAGGTAGCGGCCAGCTTCTTTTTTGTCAATCAGCACTTTCAGTGTTTGGCCTACTTTCTCCTGATTTTTTTCGTAGCTGATTTCTTGCTGCACTTCCATTATTTCCTGAGCACGGGCTTGTTTTTCATCAGCAGGTACATCATCCACTACATCGTATGCGCTGGTGCCTTCTTCGTGGCTGTAAGTAAAAATACCCACTCTGTCGAATCGCATTTTTTCCAAGAAGGTTTTCAATTCTTCCACATCGTCCCTTGTTTCACCAGGATATCCGGCTATCAGTGTAGTACGGAGGCAAATATTGGGCAGCTTTTGCCGTATGGCACCTACCAGGTCTTCCATTTCTTCACGTGTTATCTGACGCTTCATGGCTTTCAGCATGCTGTTGCTGGCATGTTGCAAAGGCATATCGAGGTAGTTGCAAATGTTTGGCCTGTCCTTAATGGCATCAATTATTTCCAGTGGAAATTTTGAAGGGTATGCATAGTGCAAACGAATCCATTCCAAGCCTTGCACGTCGGCCAATTTATGCAGCAGCTCGGGCAGTGTTCTTTTTTTATAAATGTCCAGGCCATAGTATGTCAGTTCCTGAGCAATCAGCATTACTTCCTTTACGCCTTTTTGCACCAGCGATTTGGCTTCGTCTACCAACTGGTCCATGGGTTTGCTCACATGGCCGCCACGCATCAGCGGGATGGCACAAAAGGAGCAGGTTCGGTTACAGCCTTCACTAATTTTCATGTAGGCATAATGCTTCGGCGTACTTAGCATTCGTTCGCCCAACAATTCAGTTTTGTAATCGGCATTGAATTGCTTCAACATCAGGGGTAATTCCATGGTGCCAAACCAGGCATCCACTTCTGGTATTTCGGCTTCGAGCTGGTTGCGGTAGCGTTCACTGAGGCAACCGGTTACATACACCTTGTCGAGCTTGCCTTTTTTCTTTAGCTCTACCTGATCGAGAATGGTATTGACGCTTTCCTCCTTGGCCTTATCAATAAAACCGCAGGTATTTACCACCACAATGTTGTGGTCCAACTTACCCGATTCATGCACCACTTTTATGTCATTCGCCTTGAGCTGACCGCCGAGGGTTTCGCTATCAACCAGGTTTTTACTACACCCCAGGGTAATGATATTCACTTTATCCCGGGTAAGACTTTTTGCTTTCATGGCGGCAAAGGTAGGTGTGGCCTATTTTCTTTCGGGCAAAGAGTTGGTTTTTAGCAAAACCTCATGAATTATGGCTGTAGTGTGTTATTAGTATGTAAACCAAGCTACTGAGTATGAGAATTGATTGTGATTTGGTCTATCTCCCATATTTTCGTTGACAGAGATCGTTCACCTAACCCGCTTTTAAACTTTTTTTCTTTATGCTGTTTCCTTGGGAAATTTTGCTGCACCAAATACTAATGGTTGTTGTTTTAGTTCTTTCCGCCATCATTTCCATTGTTATCAACAAAGCAGATTTATCTGGCAAAAAGAAGTATACCCTTTTTAAGTTCATTCGGGCTTTTACGCTTTTTTTTATGTTGCCCACAACTTTATTCTTAATGGCAGCCAATGTATGGGGTATAGCTCAGCTTGATTTTATTACGGTGGAAAAAGCAGCTTACCGTGGCATTATTGCCATTACCGGGCTAATTACTATGCTTATAGCTGCATTCAGCATTATTCCTCAAACCCATGAAGGCATGAAAGAGGTTCGCCGCAAATCCATTACAGCCTCCAAATACCAAAAGATTTTTCAAAAACTCAGGGCTAATTTCATTACCATAATGCTCACGATTGCAGTTGGCTTTTGGATAATGTACTTATTCAGATAATTAAAATACTCCAAATAAAAAGAGAGCTTACATTATGTGTAAGCTCTCTTTTTATGTATTCGATGTGCATTGTTTACTGCAAACTCAGCAAGGCATTTTTAATGCGTGTAAAACCTTTCTGAATGTCTTCGCGGCTGGCTGCGTAGCTGATGCGAATACAGTTGGGTTCGCCAAAAGCACCGCCGGTAACCGTGCTTACATGGGCGGTTTCCAGTAGATACATACACAGTTCATCGGCGTTTGCAATCACGGTATCCCCTGCTTTTTTGCCAAAATAATAGCTCACATCGGGGAACACGTAAAAAGCTCCTGCAGGTTCATCAATTCGAATGTTGGGGATATCGGCCAACAAACCCATCACCATTTGGCGGCGGGCACTAAATTCTTTTACCATTTCGGCAGTAGGCTGCATATCGCCGAGCAAAGCAGCTACGGCACCCTGCTGGGTAACCGCATTGGCACCGCTGGTAAACTGGCCCTGCAGTTTGTCGCATGCTTTTACCAAATCTACATTGGAGCATGCAATATAACCCAGGCGGTAGCCTGTCATGGCATAGCCCTTGCTCAAACCATTTACAATAATCACCCGGTCTTTGATGGAAGCAAACTGCGCAATGGATTCATGCTTACCCACGTAGTTGGTGTATTCATAAATTTCATCACTCATAATCCAAATGTCCGGGTGCTTTTCAAATACTTCGGCCAAACCTGCCAGCTCCTCTTTTGAATACACGGTGCCTGTAGGATTATTTGGCGATGAAAACATGAAGAGCTTGGTTTTGGGCGTAATGGCCGCTGCTAACTGAGCCGGAGAAATTTTGAATTTCGATTCGAGAGATGTGCGTACCAAAATTGGATTGGCACCGGCCAACCGCACAACTTCTGAATAGCTAACCCAATATGGTGTTGGTACAATCACATCATCCCCTTCTTCCACAGTAGCCATTACTAAATTGGCGATACTTTGCTTGGCACCGGTAGACACCAACGTATGCTCTGGCAGGTAATCGAGGTTGTTGTCCCGCTTCAGTTTGGTGCAAATAGCTTGGCGCAGTTCGGGATAGCCGGCTACCGGAGGATAATGTGAGTAGTTGTTGTTGACAGCATCTACCAGAGCCTTTTTAATATGGTCGGGCGTATCAAAATCTGGTTCGCCCAAACTCAAACCCACCACATCGTGGCCCTGTGCACGGAGTTCACGGGCCAGTTTGGCCATTTTCAGCGTTTCCGGTTCGTTGAACTTTTGAAGACGTGTAGCTAATTTCATTGTATTGATAAAATAGAGGTGTTATAAACGGCGCAAATGTAATTCAATCAACCAAGCAGGCTAATGCCATTTTTCTAAACATTTACGCTGCCTAACCCAAGTTTATTTTAGAAACAAGCCCCATTATTGAATAAAAAATAACGAAGACGTATGCGGCCCCCTTAAGGTTTCAATACGGGTGCATTACGAAGTCTACCGGCCGCTGTAAAATATTTTTTCCAGTAGGCCTCTTGCAAACTACTCACCATTACGCCTTTGCTGGTGCTGGCATGAAAAAACAATTGATCCCATAGGTAAATGCCTGCGTGGCCGGGCTTGCTGGTGCCAATGGTAAAAAAGACAAGGTCGCCTTCCTGCAAAGAATCAACAGGAATAATACTGGACTGGGTAAATAAATCGGCCGTAGTACGTGGCGTTACTAATTGGTAAGCTTCTTTATACAATTGATGAATGAGTCCACTGCAGTCTATGCCACTACTGGTATTGCCACCAAAGCGGTACGGTGTGCCTTTCCATTTTTCCATAGTGTTTACTAAACTGGTATTGGCAGATGCTGGTACAGGAATACCCAACACCGGATGCACAGCAGTAACAGGCTTGGACGGTGTTACTACCGGCGAAACGGGTGTAGCTTGTTGCTTACGGGCGGCACAGCTACAAAGTATTATTGCCAATAGTACTGGCATCAATAAGTATGAAAACACTGCTTTCATACTGCAACACTACAACGGCAAGCCGGCTAGCTCCCACAAAGAATGCTCCCAAACCTTGCCTGCCTGTGGAAATCTGAACCAGTTCTCAGTTGTAGCACAGAGTGGCAATAAATAAATAGCGGTCGCCTTGGTTGTTTACTCTATTTTCCCACCTGTGTGCAAAAGCCAACTACATGCCATCAATTCCCCTATTTTTGCCACCCATTTAAAATCTGGTTAATTCTGTTCGTATGCAAATGAAAGGTTTGGTGCGTGTTTTTGCCGCACTCATGGTCATCTTTAGCTTGTACCAGTTGTCTTTCACCTGGTTTGTAGGCAGCCATGAAAAGAAGATGAAGGAGAAGGCCGAAAAGCAGGTAAAGGCAGTAATGCCAACCGCTGCCGCCAAATATCCGGGCAATAAAGAATTGCAGGCTCTGTATCAGGATTCGATTGATGCTGCCGTGCAAACCCGCTACCAGCGACTGCTGGACAGCACCAGCCAGCAAAAAATTACCTGGTGGGGTTTCAATTATAAAGATGCCAAAGACCAGGAAGCCAAGCTGGGTCTTGATTTGCAGGGCGGCATGAACGTAACGCTGGAAGTAGGCATGGCCGACTTTTTGCGTTCAAAAGCCAGCTATACTGCCGATAAAAACTTCAATGAAGCTCTCAACAAAGCGGTAGCTCAAAAAGCCACCACTGGCCTTGACCTTATTGACCTGTTTGTGCAGCAATACAAAGCCATTGCCCCCAACAATAAGTTGGCCCCCATTTTCATTGCCAACAGCAATAAAATGCTGAACCTCGAAAGCAGCGATGCAGCAGTGGTAGCTTACCTGCGCAATGAATCGGATGTGGCTTTTGAAAACACCTTCAAAATTCTGCAAACACGTATCGACCGTTTTGGTGTTGCTTCTCCTACCATCAACCCCGATAAGGTAAAGAAGATTATTACTGTAGAACTGGCTGGTGTTACAGATAAAGAAAGAGTTCGTCGTTACCTGCAAAGCTCTGCCAACCTGCAGTTTTTTGAAGTATACAATATCAGCGAACTCGGTCAGAGCTTCCAAACAGGCGAACAACTGCTGGCCAGTGTGCTGAACAGTGCTGGCGGCGACAGTGCCACCCGTGCACAAGCTGATTCTGCAATGCTAAAGGACACCACTGCAGCAGGTATGGCGAAGCGTTTCCCAATTACCAGCGTTATGCAGGTAATTCAACCTCAGCAAGACCCAAGCGGCAAAGTGGTTTATCCTGGCCCTATTGCCTATGTGCAAACAAAAGACACTGGCATGTTGGGTGAAAGATTGCGCAATCCGGCGTTTTTCAGCCAGTTTCCTACAACCATCAAGTTTGTATATGGCTACACAGGTGGCGAAAATGAAAAGAACAATGGAGTGCTGGCTTTATATGCACTGAAAACTGTAGACGGTAGCCGTGCCAAACTGGAAGGCGAACACGTAAGTGATGCCCGCCAGGATTACGACGAACGTGGCAAAGTGGCCATTAAAATGGAAATGGACAAAGTGGGTACAGGCATCTGGGCCCGCATGACTGAGCAAAACGTAGGTAAGGCTATTGCCGTTGTCCTCGACGATTTTGTTCAAACAGCTCCAACAGTAAACACTCCAATTCCTAACGGTAGCTCAGAAATTACCGGCGGATATGAAATCAAAGAAGCACAGGATATTGCCGAAATGCTGAAGAGTGGTAAACTGCCTGCGCCTGCTAAAATTGTAGCAGAGCAAGTAGTGGGTGCTACCCTCGGTCAGGACGCTGTAAATGGCGGTTCACTTGCGTTCCTCATCAGCTTTGGTGTCATCTTCGTTTTCATGCTGTTGTACTACAACAACAGTGGCTGGATTGCCAACGTATCACTGATTCTGAACCTGCTGTTTACCATTGCCATTCTTACGGCTATGGGTGCCACCTTCACTGCTGCTGGTATTGCTGGTTTGGTTCTTACCATTGGTATGGCGGTAGATACCAACGTAATTATTTTCGAACGTATCAAAGATGAATTGTCTTGGGGACGTAGCTATCAAACAGCGGTAACCAATGGTTATCGTCGTTCACTGTCTCCGGTACTCGATGCTCACGTAACCACATTTATGACTGCTGCCATCCTTTACTATTTTGGTTTAGGTCCGGTGCGTGGTTTCGCTTATGTACAAATGTGGGGTATCGTACTCAACTTGTTCTGTGGTATCCTTATCAGCCGTACCATTACCGATTGGTTTACCAATAAGCAACAGCACCTGGAATACTTTACTACTATTGGTAAAAAGGTTTTCCAACATGCTAAATACAAATTCATTGAGTTTAGAAAAATTGCGTACGGTATTTCTGTAGTTGTAGCACTGCTGGGCCTGGGTTCACTCATTTATGGTTTCGACTATGGTGTAGAATTCAAAGGTGGCCGTAGCTATACCATTCATTTCGACCAAAAGGTTGATAATGATGAAGTACGTGAAGAGCTGCAGAAAGTGTTTGGCGAATATCCAATTGTAAAAACATTAGGTGGCAACAACCAGCTGAACATTACCACTGCCTATAAAATTGAAGAAGTAGGAGCAAATGTTGACAGCTCAGTTGAACGTACGCTGTACACTGGTTTGGCTAAGTTTCTGCCAAAAGATGCCAGCTTCGAAAGCTTCGAGCAGACCTATAAAGTAGGTTCTCAAACTGTATTGCCTACCATTTCAGAAGACCTGAAACGTGGCGCTATTTTGGCAACAGTATTTTCTTTGTTGATCATTATGGGGTACATCTTCATCCGCTTCCGCGACTGGAGATACAGCCTTGGTACCATTGTGGCTTTGATGCACGACGTATTGGTAACCTTGGCAGTATTTAGCTTCCTGCGTCACATTGTACCATTCTCGCTAGAAATAGATCAGCACTTTATTGCTGCCATCCTTACGGTTATTGGTTTCTCGATGAACGATACCATTATCGTATTCGACCGTATCCGTGAGAACAGCCAGAACATGCATGCATCAGACAATGGCACTATCATCAACAAATCTATCAATGATACGCTGAGCCGTACCATCATGACATCACTCACCGTGTTCCTTACCATCCTCATTCTGTTTATTGTAGGTGGCGAAGTAACCCGTGGTTTTGCTTTTGCAATGCTGATTGGTGTAATTACCGGTACGTACTCATCTATCTTCGTAGCAGCCCCCATTTTGGTTGACTTTGCAAAAGGTCGTCCTTTAGGAAAAGCTGAAGCTCCTGTAAAAACAAAGCCTACGGCTAAATAGTATAATCGATTGCTTGTGATTGTACCTAAACCACCCTTTCGAGGGTGGTTTTTTTATTGCCGAACAATGCGAAACGAAAGTTGAAATAAGCAGATAAATCAAGGGAACTCCCTAACTTGCCTGCACTATAAAAACTGCATGTATGCCTTATAAAATCATTGACATAGAGGGGATTGGAGAAACCTACGGAGCACGGCTAAACAAAGAAGGAATCATGACCACAACAGACTTGCTAAAAGTAGGTGGCACCAAACAAGGCCGGGCTAAAATCGCTACCGCTACACACCTGCCCGAAAGCCTGATTTTAACCTGGGTAAACCATGCTGATTTGATGCGCATAAAAGGTATTGCCGGACAAATAAGCGAACTACTGGAAGCTGCCGGTGTAGACAGTGTAATGGAACTGAAGGGTCGCAACGCTGCAAATCTTCACGAAAAACTGATGGCTGTAAACGAAGAGTTTGGCTTATCTGGAAAAGTGCCATCGGTACATGAACTGGAAAACATGATAGCTGAAGCCAAAACGATGTCGCCTGCTGTTGAGCATTGATAAAGTGTACAACTTCAAACAACCATAAATACGGGTCAGTGAATCATCACTGGCCCGTATTGCTGATGAGCAAATGAGCTCCGCTTTGTGTAGTTACTTGTTGCTGGTTGCTGTTCAAACTTCTGCACCATGCAAGACCAGCAATGGTAACAGCATGCTGCAACACAACATCATCTTCATACGTTGGCACTCTTCCCACATTCCAGGTAGTGGGATCATTCCAAGCACCTGATTTTACAGTAGTAATACTGGGGTAAAAACTTAGTACAAAGGTACCTAAAGCGGCACTGGTATGCTTCGGTGGCATGGGTGTAATACCCAATGTTGGCGCCACTTCTGTCAACTTCATCGGCAGTTTAAAACTTGCCCCATTGTACAGCCCCTTACTCAGTGGTACATACAAAGAACGCTGTACATCGTACAATGAAAACTGCATACCATTGTGCTCGTTGAAATTGTAGTTAATGAGCATAGAATCTAACTGCGCATAATTCGTGACGGTGATGTAATAAGTGTTTCGTTGATACTTATTACGCCTTACAAAAGCATTCTGCTCTGTAAATGTTCCGTTTACAAAACTGCTGTGCTGATCTATATTAAAACTGTCTTTCCATTTAGTGAAAGTAAGATCTGAAAATGGCGTATTGTAAGCTGGCTCATTAGTACGGTAAGTATTACTATCCCAGTTGCTGAAAGGGCTGGCACCAGCCGATAGTTCGATTACGTTCCTTACGCCATCGTTATTTGGTTTGTAGCTAAATAAGTGGTTGTGTTTAAACACTCCGGAGTCCCATTGATGCATTTTTAAAGGCAATGGGTCGCCATACAAATGATTGCGTTGAAACGATACAAAACTATCACTGAGTAATTCATCCTGATATCCAAGTTCTGTATTTTCTCTAAAGTCCCAGTACTTCCAATATTGAGGCAAAATATTGTCGGCTGTATCCCGAAATAAGACATTGTCGTGAATGTACAAATCGCTTACTCTTGTTACACCTGGGGTAGCATTGGTTCTGCCACTGGTTTCAGCACCCACTACAATATTTCGTCTTCTTGCCTGGGCCGGACGAGCTAATGAGCCCATATTAAAAATTGTACAGCTATCAATGATGAGCCCTTTTAATTTATTGGCAGTTGCCGAAGCATAAAATTGTACGCCAATACTAAAGCCGTTGAATATAAAACTATTCCTTACCGCTTTGGGCTGTGCACCATCTGCATTTTGTGTGTAAATGGCAGGACCATGACCTCTGTCAAGCGCTGAAAACCCGTTGTTGTACAAAAAACATCCATAAATCTCTGCATTCAATGAGGTGCTCCAATAGCCTATTCCAACTCCGGGCACATCATGCACTTTGCAATTAATCAACTTAATACTGTTGCCATATATCTGCATGCCGATAGATTGATGAATATCGGTAGCATTGTTACTGTTGCTGCCATTGCTGACTCTTGTCGGAGATGTATTTTCAATTTCAAGATTAACCAGCCAAACATAATTGCCGTTTAATTCAAGGGTTACCACATTGCTGTTTGTACCTGTATAACTATCAAGCACTACCCTTTCACCCGGATATGCCTGATAAACCAAGGGCTTCGTCAAGGTTCCGTCAGCATCCAATACAAACGTGCCATTGTATCTTCCACCTCTTATCCAAACGGTATCGCCTCCGGTAAGTCTTGATGCTGGCATTCGAAACGCAGTGTCCAATGCCCATGGCTGAGTAATCGTACCGGGATTATTAGGATGACCATTGACAGCTACAAAAAACTGCCTGCCGTTGGCTGGTACCAGCAATGCACTACTAAGCAATAACACTACAACAACTATAGAAATATTGAGAAACCGCATACAACATTTTTCAATTGAGGAATATACGGTTCAGGGCTTCGAACATGAAGGTAAATACAATTGACTGCTTTTGAGTAATGCTGTTGAATATATTAACAGCATTCAAATAGCTCTCTTTTTCAAATGCTTTATCAAAAAAATAATCCATGGAAAAATCAATGCATGAAACACTTAATTTTCATAAAGATTGACCAATACAAACATGCATAATTCATTCAGATATTTAAGTCTTCTCTCTTGTTCAATTTTGCTTACAAGCCAATGGGCTGTTGCGCAACTGCATACACAAACGGCGGTGCTCGTTATTGGCGGTGGTACCGGCGGCACCGCGGCGGCCATTCAATCGGCAAGGTTGAATGCCCCTACATTGCTCATAGAACCATCGTCTTGGCTGGGCGGAATGATATCCGCAGCGGGTGTTTCCTGTACCGATGGCAATCATCAATTGCCATCCGGCATTTGGCAGGAATTTCGGCAGCAGCTGTACCAACATTATGGCACTACATCTTTAGCCACAGGCTGGGTAAGTCATACCAATTTCGAACCGCATGTTAGTAATATGGTTTGGCAACAATTGGCCAAAAAAGAAAAATGGCTGACCGTAATGCACGGATGGCAATTTGTGCGATGCAAGATCATAAACCAGCAAGTAACTGGTGCTGTATTTGTGCATACGCAAAGAAAAGACAGCTTGTATGTTGATGCTCAAATAACCATCGACGCCACCGAGCTGGGCGATGTAATGGCCAGCACAGGTGCCCGGTACGATGTGGGCATGGAAGCAGACGCCATTACCCAAGAGCATGTGGGCATCAAGGAATCTAACGAGATTATTCAAGACCTTACCTATGTGGCCATTTTGAAAGATTATGGTTCCAAAGCGGATTGCACCATTGCCAAACCTGTTGGCTATACGCCAGCAGAATTTGATGCAGCTTGTACCAACTATTATCAAAATTTCAGCCGCCAGAAACCAACGGTGGATGCACAAAAAATGCTGAACTACGGCAAGCTGCCCAATGGTAAATACATGATCAACTGGCCGAAAGAAGGCAACGATCATTATGTAAACATTATCAACATGACGCCTGATGAAAGAGAGCAGGCATTGGTGGCGGCCAAACAAACAACCTTGCGTTTTATCTATTTTATACAAACGCAGTTGGGCTACAAAAATCTCGGGCTTGCTGATGATGAATTTCCCACTGCTGATAAGTTACCATTTTATCCATACCACCGCGAAGGCAGGCGCAGCAAAGGTTTGGTCCGGTTTACACTGCCGGATATTGCGCAGCCTTTTTCCCAAAAAACTGCTTTGTACAGAACGGGTATCGCCGTTGGAGATTATCCTGTCGATCATCACCACCGCAAAAATGCATTGGCACCACAGCACCTGAGTTTTTACCCTGTCCCCTCTTTCAATGTGCCGCTTGGCGCTTTGATACCTGAAAAAATGCAACGATTAATTGTTGCAGAAAAAGCCATCAGTGTGAGCAATGTGGTGAACGGAACGACCCGTTTGCAACCAGTAGTAATGCTCACTGGTCAGGCTGCAGGTGTATTAGCCGCTATGAGTTATTCTCAAATGAAACAACCTGCAGCAATACAAGTGCGTGATGTGCAGGAAACACTGCTGCAGCAGGGAGCCATGATTATGCCTTATCTGGATGTACCACCTACTGACAAGCATTTTATAGCCATTCAAAAAATTGGTGCCACAGGTATGTTAAAAGGCAAAGGCATTCCCAAAGGCTGGGCCAATGAAACTCGGTTCTATCCCGACAGCATGGCCGCTACTCAAGAAGTAATCAGCGGATTAAAATCCTATTTCGAAAATGTTCCCAGCTTAAAGAATACAAACCTGATAATGGCCGATCTCATCAATCTGCTGGCTGCCTTGATGAATACAAACCCTACTAAACTATCGGCGAAAGCAAATCAGTTAATGCCTGATTTAAAACCAAACGAACCACTCTCCAGAAGAACAGTTGCGGTCTTAATCAACGAGTTTTTGCAACCCTTTGAGCGTTTCCAAATCGACCATTCCGGTGCATGGATACAACCCGCTAAATGAAATAATTTGGCACACCCCGTGTATAACCATCTGCTACGCAAAACCTTTTCCAAAGAATGGCAGAAGTTTGCCTGTTATGGCAGCAACTCAATACAGTAAATGGTTATTGACGGTAATATTTACCGCTTCTTTTTTTGCAGCGAAAACACAGTTGTATTTCGATAAGGAAAAAATCATTTCTCCTTACACCATCCAAAACGAGAAGGCTGAAAAAAGAAAACAACGCCTGATTGATCAGGCCAACTCACTGAATACACTCAACATTGACAGCAGCGATGGTGAATTAGAATCGGCACTATGGGCTGTAGGCCAGTTTTTGGTACGTACACCGCAAAGCGATGCAGGCGTGGCCCGGCTGATGCAACAATTCGGCCGTTTGTCATCGGGCAACCAACGGGCATTAATGGAACTGGTGTATGGCTTGTATCCCAATGAGTTTATTACAGAAGCCAAACGCATTGTACAACAAACGGATCATCCCAAACTGTTTGCACAAACTGCCAGCTACTTATACCGGGCCGATGCAAGCTTGCAAAACTGGTTGTTGCAATTGCTGCCCAAGCGTTTTCCCAATTATAGCAGCCATGATTTATTGATAGCATTGCAACAGCATTTACAAAAAAGCAATGCTGCTACACTTCCTGCTTTAGATAGCTTATTTGCCCACCAGCAACTGCACAAATTCAAAGTGGTGTATTCATTTCAGCGCAGCCATCGCAATGCACCCGGACTAGCAGTAGTGCAGCAAGCTGATGGTCGCTTTGCCAAAGACGAACAGGGCCAACTGAAATCTTTTGTGCAACTGGCCCGCTCTGCCAGCAACCTGCCTTATTTCATTACCAATGGCAGTACACCGCAGGGTTTGTATGCCATTACGGGTACTGGCATTTCCAAAAATGTATTCATTGGCCCCACGCCCAACCTGCAAATGGTGATGATGCACGAAGTAAATCCCCCCACTTTTACGCATTATTTTCCTATTGTATTTAATGCGCCTCCCGAGAAATTATACCGCAGTTATTTCCCCTCCAACTGGCAGCAATGGAGCGGTTTAATGGAAGCGTATCAGGCGGGCAAAATTGGCCGCAGCGAAATCATTGCACACGGCACTACCATTGATCCGGAGTGGTTCAAAGGCCAGCCCTACTACCCCATTTCACCTACGCTGGGTTGCTTGTGTGGCAGAGAAATCTGGGACCCGAAAACAGGTAAAATCAGCAACAGCGACCAATTAAATCTGGTAAACACATTTATTGAAACACCAGGTACAAAAGGTTATCTCATCGTACTCAATTTAGATGACAAACCGGGGCCGGTTACACCCGATGAAATTGCTCCCATCATTGAGCGTTTTGAAAAAAGTATAGAGCAATAGCCATCAACAAGAACGCCACCCGTAAACAGGTGGCGTTCTTTATTTGTTTTGAAAAATTTAAACTGCAAAGCTGGTACCACAGCCACAGGTTGAGCTGGCATTGGGGTTTTTGAAAGTGAAGCCGCGGCTGTTCAATCCTCCTTCCCAATGAATCTCCATGCCATAGAGATAAATTTCATGCGAAGGATTAATCAAACACGGCAACCCTTCTACATCAAAATGCTTATCACCTTCATTAGGCTCGTCAAAATCGAGTACATAGGTCATACCGCTGCAGCCACCACCTTTTACACCCACCCGCAATTGTTTGCCCATTGCCAGCGGCTCTTCCGCCAGCAAACGCTTGAGTTCGGCAATGGCATCAGCCGTAAAAGTGACAGGTAATTGTGCGATCATTTCCATATGAATTTCCTCCGTTCGCAAATTTACAGCTATCTGCATTCCTTTATCCACCGACCTTTCCAATGGCTGAAACATTTCTGAAATCGGAAGCCGCTTTAACATGCTGTTGATGCATACAGCAAAGCAGGTTACCTCTTACCTTAGCGTCATGGATTTTACACATTTAGAAGTAACGCTTGCTATTTTTCTTGCGGTCGTTCTGGCTGTATTCGCTTTTTACTTTTTTCAAACGCAGCGCATTATGAAAAAGCTGCGCCAAACGCCGCCCCGCAATGCGGAAGCCGATAAGCTCAAAATTGCTGCCTATGAAAGGCTGACACTCTTTGCCGAACGCAACAAGATTGACAACCTGATCAATCGTTTTTACCAACCCGGTATGGATACTCAAACCATGCGCCAGTTGATGCTGCAATCCATCAGAGAAGAATTTGACCACAACGTAACACAGCAGCTCTATGTAAAAGCCCCAATTTGGGATGCCGTTAGCAAAATCAAAGAACAAAACATGTTTATCATAAACCAGGTGGCAGCCATGCTACCCGGTGATGCACCAGCCATGGAGTTCAACAAACAACTGATTCAACTCATTCATCAAAATGAAAATACTACCATGAACAAAGTAGTATTGGAAGCCTTGCAATTTGAAGTACAACAACTGATGAACTAAACGATTTGCCATGAGTGATATAAAACCTGTACACACAGACAGTGGCATAGCCATTGATGTACGCTACAATGCTCAATCGAAAAAAGCCACCCCACAACTGGAAGAGCCTGGTGCCTTTCCTTTTACCCGTGGTGTACAGCCCGACATGTACCGCGGCCGGCTGTGGACCATGCGCCAATACGCAGGCTTTAGCACTGCAGAAGAAAGCAACAAGCGGTATCACTACCTGCTCAACCAAGGTGTGATGGGCTTGAGTGTTGCCTTTGATTTGCCCACGCAAATTGGCTACGACAGCGATCATGCATTAGCAGAAGGTGAAGTAGGTAAAGTGGGTGTAGCTATCGATAGCATTGAAGACATGCAAACGCTCTTCAAGGGCATCAATCTGCAGGACGTGAGCACCAGCATGACCATCAATGCAACCGGCTATATTTTGCTGAGCTTGTATGTGGCACTGGCCAAGCAGCAAGGTGCAGATTTGAGTAAAATCACTGGCACCATTCAAAACGATATTCTGAAAGAATATGCAGCACGTGGCACTTACATCTATCCGCCCAAACCCAGCATGCGCATCATCACCGATATTTTTGAGTGGTGTAGCAAAGACCTGCCCAAATGGAATACCATTTCTATTAGTGGTTATCACATTCGTGAAGCAGGCAGCACTGCAGTGCAGGAAATTGCTTTTACCCTCAGTAATGGCAAAGCGTATGTAAAAGCCGCTTTGGAAAAAGGCCTCGACATCAACGTATTTGGCAAGCGCCTGTCATTCTTCTTCAATGCACACAACAACTTGTTTGAAGAAGTAGCCAAGTTTAGAGCGGCCCGCAAAATGTGGGCAAAGATTATGAAAGAGTTGGGCGCAACAGACGAAAAAGCCATGATGCTGCGCTTTCATACACAAACAGGTGGCAGTACACTCACAGCTCAGCAACCACTCAACAATATTTCAAGAGTAACCTTGCAAACATTGGCCGCAGTAATGGGCGGCACACAAAGTTTGCATACCAATGGCTACGATGAAGCCCTGAGTTTGCCCACCGAAGAAGCCGCCAGAATTGCGCTGCGTACCCAACAGATTGTGGCGTTTGAAAGTGGTGCAGCAGATACTGTAGACCCATTGGCCGGCAGCTATTTTGTAGAAGCTCTCACTGCAGAAGTAGAAGCCAAAGCATGGGAACTGATGGGGAAAATTGATGCCATGGGCGGCAGCGTTACGGCTATTGAAGAAGGATTTATGCAGGATGAAATTGCCCGCAGTGCCTACGAGTATCAACGCAATATTGAAAACGGCAGCAAGATTATTGTGGGCGTCAACAAGTTTCAGGTGGCCGAAGAACAGCACCCGCCGGTGTTTAAAATTGACGATAGCATTCGCCGCATTCAGTCGGAAAAACTTGCTGCACTGAGAGCCGGCCGTAATGCGCAGTTGGCTGCACAAAGCTTTGCCAACATTGAAGCAGCCGCCAAAGATGGCAGTAACCTGATGCCGCATGTCATCAGCGCCGTTGAAAACAAATGCACATTGGGCGAAATTTCCGACGTGTTGCGCAAAGTGTTTGGTGAATACAAATAAGTACTAACAACCATATTTCGAACCCCGGCAAGCTCCGGGGTTTTCTTTTGCCCACCCACGAAAAAACTACTATAGAATAGCCGACAGTAGTTAAATTGCTAACCGCTTACCGTCATTGCCCCGACACGTACTCCGTTTTCTTTATTGTCATTCATTGCTTATGAAACGAATTGTTTATTCCGTCCTCTGTTTACTCATCGCAGCTACTCATGCCAAATCACAACTGCCTCAATCATTGGGTGCAGATTTAGATGCGTACATCAACAAAGGATTGAGCGACTGGCAACTGCCGGGTTTGGCATTGGTTATTGTAAAAGATGGACAGATAATTAAAATGCAAGGCTACGGTGTAAAAGACATTCAAAACAAAACACCAGTAGATGTAAACACACATTTTTTTATTGCCAGCAACAGCAAATTATTTACGGGTACCGCACTGGCCAATTTGGAACAACAAGGCAAGCTCAACCTCAACGATCCCATCACCAAATACTATCCCGATTATCAGCTGTACGACACCATCAATACAAAGCTCGTTAGCATACGAGACATGCTGAGCCATCGCATTGGCACCAAAACTTTTCAGGGCGATTTTACTTTCTGGAACACCACCCTATCTCGCTCCGACATCATGCAGCGAATGCGATTGCTGAAACCATCTGCTGTATTTCGGCAAGAGTACGGCTACTGCAACAGCTGCTTCCTTACGGCCGGCGAAATCATTCCGAAAGTGATTGGCCAAAGCTGGGAGCAATATGTGCAGGATAGCATATTGAACCGGCTGGATATGCGCAACAGTTTTGCGGCTTCCAATGGCATTGAATTGCGCAGCAAAAACATTGCTACGCCTTACACAACTTCGTACTCTGGCAACCTCAATGTTGTTCCTTATGATAAATGGGATAACCTTGGTCCGGCGGCCAGCATAGTGAGTAATGTACAAGACCTGAGCAAGTGGTTGCTGTTTCAGTTAGACAGTGGCCGGCACAACGGACAACGGGTGATGCCTTGGAGTACATTGGCCAGAACCCGCAGCATCAATGTAATGACCGGTAGTTTTAAATCATCGGTGTATCCCATCAATTTCAGAGGCTATGGTTTGGGTGTATTTGCTGCTGATTACAACGGACATCAACTCTACTGGCACACAGGTGGTGCCGCTGGCATGGTGAGCAATGTGTGCTTTGCACCCGATTTAAAACTGGGTATTGCCATCCTCACCAACAACGACAACCAAAACTTTTTTGAAGCTTTGCGTTACCAACTGCTCGATTATTTTTTGAAAGTGCCACAGGTAGATCGCAGTGCACAAATGCTGCCCGGTTTTCAGCAAGACATGAAAGATCAGCTCACAGAAATTGCTGCATGGCGCAACCGTGCAAAGGGACAAATGCCAACACTTTCTCTGGAAAAATACGCCGGCACCTATACCAATGAATTGTACGGAAGCATTACTGTTGCGGCCAGCAACAACAAGCAATTGCTGATACGTTTTCAACAGCATCCTACTATGACGGCAACACTTACTTATATGGACAACAATGAGTGGCTGCTGGAATACAGCAATATTGAGTATGGCATTTTTGCCACCAAATTCGACATCAAAAACAATGCTGTGCAATCGCTGCAAATTCCGGTGAATCCGTTTGTAGAAATGGATGCTTACACTTTTACCAAGCAATAAAACAACTAACAACAATAGCTATGAGAAAAACAATGACCGCTTCGCTGCTGGTGCTCAGCACCGCAGCCATGGCACAACCCAATGCGGCCGCTATCAATTCGGGTGCAGCTGCATTGCAGCCCAAATTGGTAGAATGGCGCCGACACTTGCACCAGCATCCGGAGTTGGGCAACCGCGAAGTGCAAACGGCAGCATACGTCGCAGCACATTTAAAAGCGCTGGGCATAGAAGTGCGGGAAAAAGTTGGGGTTACCGGCGTGGTGGGCATACTGCGTGGTGGCAAACCCGGCCCGGTAGTAGCACTTCGTGCAGATATGGATGCGCTGCCCGTGAAAGAACGGGTTGACTTGCCGTTTAAATCAACTGTAACGGCCGAGTATTTAGGACAAACCGTTCCTGTGATGCATGCCTGCGGACATGACACGCATGTGAGTATGTTGATGGGTACAGCACAGCTGCTGGCCAGTATGAAAAAAGATGTACCCGGCACAGTTGTCTTTATTTTTCAACCTGCAGAAGAAGGCCCTCCCGGCAATGAAGAAGGCGGTGCACTACTCATGATTAAAGAAGGTGCCCTCGACAATCCGAAAGTGGATGCCATTTTTGGATTGCACATCAATTCGCAAACGCCTATCGGTGAAATTAAATACAAACCCGAAGGCACCATGGCCAGCAGCGATTGGTTTACCATTAAAGTAAAAGGCAAACAAACGCATGGTTCGCAGCCATGGTCGGGTGTAGATCCCATTATGGTAAGTGCCGCCATCATTGATGGATTGCAAACCATCGTGAGCCGCGAAATGGAACTCACCAAAGCTCCCGTGGTGATTTCTGTAGGTAAAATCAACAGCGGTGTTCGCAGCAATATCATTCCTGAAGAAGCAACCATGGAAGGAACCCTGCGTACGCTTGACCCCAACATGCAAAAGCAATTGCACGAACGCATGAAGAAACTGGTGACCACTATTGCTGAAGCACATGGTGCTTCTGCTGAAGTTAGCATCGATACCAAAACGCTGGTGACGTACAACAATCCGGAGCTTACTGCCATGATGGTACCATCGCTGGTAAAAGCGGCAGGTGAAGGCAATGTAAAACTCACAGAGTGGACCACCGGTGCAGAAGACTTTTCTTATTTCAGCGATAAAGTGCCCGGTATATTTTTCTTTTTGGGTGGCATGCCTGCCGGCAAAAATCCGAAAGAAGCAGCGCCGCACCACACGCCCGATTTTTACATCGACGATAGCATGCTCGATGTAGGCGTAAAAGCCTTTGCCAACCTGGTGTTTGACTATGCCGCGTTGAAAGCGCCGGCAACGAAGAAGAAATAAAGAAGCAGGTATTGCATGTGAAAAGCGGTAGCCAATGGTTACCGCTTTTTTTGTTTCGATTATCTCCCCTTTTCAATACAAGATTTTAATCATACTTTGATAAGGAGAACTTCTGCTATTTCGTAACCGTAAAACGGAAGCTATGAGCCTCGATATTCATCTGTTGCTCGCCATGGGTGCATCTTATCACAAAGTGCAAAAAGGCGAAATCATTTTTCATGAAGGTGGTTATTGTTACTACTACCACCAATTGGTGAGTGGTAGTGTACGCTGGGTGAATATTGATGAATACGGACAAGAGCATGTACAATCCATCATAGAACCGGGTGAGTGTTTTGGTGAATTGCCATTGTTTGATGACCGGCCTTATGCAGCATCCGCCATTGCCGGCGAAGACTGCCTGATACTGCGGTTACGCAAAGATGTGTTTCGCAAACTCATGAAAGATGATTATGAAATACATCTGGAAATGAACCGCATTTTGGTAGAAAGAATCCGGTTCAAATTTTTGATGCAATACTCCATTACCCGTCATACACCTGAAGATCGCATCCGCATTCTCATGGAATATTTCCTGAAAGAAAAACGACACATTTGTCCGCATAGTTTTCAACTCAAACTTACCCGCCAGCAAATAGCCGACCTTGCCGGCCTAAGGGTTGAAACAGTCATCCGGGCCATTCGTAAAATGCATGAAGAGGGTTTACTGCTAATTGAAAACAGGAAGATTTTCATTCCGGATTTGCCGCCACATCACGGCTATCTGAATTAGCAAAAGAAGTTGCCGACTTTCTGCCAGTGGCTTTCAGCCATGAAGCTTTGGGCCTTACATTTACGGCCTCCAATCAATTACATCACATGGCAGAGAAAAAGTCGGCCGCCATTGGCTTCATTTTCATAACACTACTGATCGACATCACCGGCTGGGGATTAATCATTCCTGTATTACCCCAATTAATAAAAGACCTGACGGGTGGCGATGTATCGAGTGCAGCGCAATGGGCTGGATGGTTAGGTTTTGCGTACGCCATTACTCAGTTTATTTTTTCACCCATCGTAGGTAGTTTGAGTGATCAGGTCGGACGCCGGCCGGTATTGTTGTTCAGCCTCTTTGGCTTTGGTGTCGATTATATTTTACTCGCTTTGGCTCCCAGCATGGCGTGGTTGTTTGCGGGCCGCATTATTGCAGGCATCACGGGCAGTAGCATCACTACAGCCTCTGCTTATATTGCCGACATCAGCACCACAGAAACCCGGGCCAAAAACTTTGGTATGATTGGCGCTGCATTTGGTGTCGGTTTTATTCTCGGCCCGGTACTCGGTGGTTTGCTTGGTCAGTTTGGGGCACGTGTACCATTTTGGACAGCTTCTGCCCTGTGCCTGCTCAACTGGCTCTATGGTTATTTTGTATTGCCCGAATCGCTGGGCAAAGAACATCGTCGTGCATTCAGTTGGTCGAGTGCCATTCCATTTAAATCGCTGCTGAATTTGCGTAAATACCCAAGCATCACGGCACTTATTTTTTCATTAACCCTCGTATACATTGCGGGACATGCCGTG
The DNA here is from genome assembly GCA_020848815.1 of Chitinophagaceae bacterium. GTDB lineage: Bacteria > Bacteroidota > Bacteroidia > Chitinophagales > Chitinophagaceae > Phnomibacter. The sequence goes on from JADLHL010000208.1 coordinate 24,604, forward strand.
CAAAGCAACTGGAGTTTTTATGGCATTGAGCGGTTCAACTGGAACGAAAAAATGATTGGCATTTCATTGGGTGTGGTTGGCTTGTTGGTTGGCCTGGTACAAGGTGGTTTGGTGCGGGTAATCAACCCCAAAATTGGCAATGAAAAAAGTATTTATCTCGGGCTTTTGTTGTATACGCTTGGCATGGTATTGTTTGGCTTAGCTACCGAAACCTGGATGATGTTTTTGTTTCTGATTCCTTATTGCCTGGGTGGTATTTGCGGCCCGGCTTTACAAGCCATTATCAGCGGACAAGTGCCGCCTAACCAGCAGGGCGAATTGCAGGGTGCACTCACCAGCCTGATGAGTGTTACCAGCATTGTAGGCCCGCCACTCATGACCAACACATTTGCATATTTTACTGATAAAGCCCATCATGTGTACCTGCCGGGAGCACCGTTCTTTTTGGGTTCGGCGTTCATGCTGGTGAGTGCCTGGCTGGCTTATCGGTCCTTGCATCCGGGCAAGGCCGTTGCTGCTTAAATACCTGTTAGTTGTAAAATTACAAACGCCGTTACATTGCTGTAACGGCGTTTTCTATTATGCTGCATTGTAGCCTTTTGCTTTGAGCCTTTCCTACAATCCAAACAATCCACTATTCAATGCTTGCAGTGTAGTGGTTTTGTGGGCAGAAGGCAGCAACAAACTTACATTGTGACGGCTGCCACCATAGCTCACCATGCGTACTGGTATGTCTTTCAGCGAATCGAACAACTTCATCAATACATCTTTCGTTTCAGCAATTTCATTGCCCACCACCGATACGATGGTTTGATTGTCTTCCACTTCTACTGTTCCAAATGGTTCCAATTCTTTCAAAATTTCTGCCAGGTGAGTAGCGTTATCAATGGTTACACTTACTGCCACTTCCGAAGTTGTAATCATGTCGATACTGGTGCGGTACTTTTCGAACACTTCGAAAATTTTACGCAAAAAACCATAGGCCAGCAACATGCGGCTGCTGCGGATATTGATGGCATAGATACCATCTTTTGCAGCCACTGCTTTTACGCCGGTGCTACCAGCTTCTTCTACAATCAACGTGCCTTTGGCTGAAGGCTCCATGGTGTTGAGCAGTTTCACGGGCACATTGTAGTGCTGTGCGGGCCAGATAGAAGCCGGATGCAAAATCTTTGCTCCGAAGTAGGCCAGTTCAGCTGCTTCTTCAAAGCTGAGTTGTTCTACAGGTACTGTCTTTTTACATACACGTGGGTCGTTGTTGTGCATGCCATCAATGTCGGTCCATATTTCACATACTGATGCTTGTATGGCTGCTGCAATCAGTGATGCACTGTAATCACTGCCGCCACGTTTCAGGTTGTCAACCTCGCCACGGGCATTGCGGCAGATATAGCCTTGGGTAATGAACAATGATTTGCCTGCATGCTGCGCCAGTGCCTCTTTCAGCTTGGCGCTGATCACAGGTACCTGCGGTTCATCATTCATGTCGATGCTCATAAATTCCAATGCAGGCAGCAAGGCATGATCGATGCCATTTTCTGCCAGAAATACACAGAACAATTTGGTGCTGAGCAATTCGCCCTGCGCCAGAATATCCTTATTCAATGCATCGCTGAAAGAAATTTTCAGGATGATGTTGAGGAATTCAAAATGCTCATGCACAATGGCAGTAGCCTTGGCAACTGATGCTTCCTGCTTCACCAGCTCTTGCACAAATGCATGGTAGTGAGCTTCCAGTTTATCAATCAACTGTTTGGCTTCGTCCCGTTTATATGCCGCCAGCGCATTGCTGATTTCTACAAGGGCATTTGTGGTGCCACTCAAAGCACTCAGCACAACAATCTTGGGTTCATTGTCGGCGGTAATGAGCTGCGCAACCTGGGCCATTCTCTCTGGGCGACCAACACTGGTGCCACCAAACTTCATGATTTTCATACCTGTCTCTCTTTTCTGTCGGGCAAAGCCTTTTGTATGTTCCGGCCTTGCTCCATTGGTTTACAATTGCTTTTGTGAACGATGATTAGGCTGCAAAAAATTGCCTATAGCATGGGCTACAGGCAAGTAGTTTTCAGCGTGTGGCAAAATAACAGCATTTTCTGCATGCAGTTTCCTGTACTCACCCGCTGTTTTTTTTATGACATTGCTTTTACAGACCTGCGGTTTTATGCAGGAAAAACGACACCTGTTTTACTACTCAAGGCGGCCAAATCTTGTACCACGGCATCAACCAACGGAATACCGGTGGTGGCACGGATCGCTTCCATTTCCCGCTCCGGATCGCCGGGTACCAGCACTTGCTGTTCAGGGTTAGATGGTGTCGCATTTTTGAAACGGGTAATCCAGTTGTCCATGTGTTGTTTGAACTCATCAGCCGGTCGGAAACCGTCGATGCGCATGGCGCCGAGGAAATGACCCAGCCCCTCACCCGGCATATTGTCGGGCATGGGTACATAGGCCGGAAAGGGCGGTGCCCACGGGCCATAACTGGCACCACTGAGCACGGCACTAAAAATATCTACGATGCTACCGAGTGCATAGCCCTTGTGACTGCCATGCTCCCGGTCGCCGCCGAGGGGCAACAAGGCGCCGCCTTTTTTCAATGCGTTGGCATCGGTGGTGGGTTCGCCATCGGCATTCTGCACCCAACCCAGTGGGGCTTCGGCATTTTTGCGTTGTAAAATTTCGAGCTTGCCATTGGCAGCGGTAGTGGTAGCAAAATCGGCCACAAATGCCGGCTGCTCACCAGCAGGAATGGCTACGCAAATGGGATTGGTGCCAAGCATTTTTTCTTTGCTGAAAGTGGGCGTTACCAAGGCACTGGCGTTGGTCATGGCCCAACCAATCATATCGTGTTGCAAGGCCATCATGGCATGATAACCGGCAATGCCGAAGTGGTTGCTGTTTTTGACACTCACCCAACCGCTACCTACGTTGGTGGCTTTATCAATAGCCACTTGCATGGCTTTGGGCGCCACCACCAAACCGAGTCCTTTATCGCCGTCAACCACTGCAGTGCTCGGTGTTTCGTGTACTACCCGCACATTAGGTTTGGGGTTGATGCGACCCGCTTCGTACAGCCGCCAGTAGCCGCTAAGGCGGGCAATGCCGTGGCTATCGATGCCCCGCAAATCGGCACTCAGCAAAACGTTGGTGGCGAGTTGTGCATCGGCTTCGGGGCAGCCCATGGCTAAAAAAGTGTGCAGCGTAAACTGCTGCAAAAGGTTGTATGCAAATACCTGCTCCATGCGCCGCAAGGTAGGTTGTTTTTGGGAGGTAGATGGGGAACGAATGGGACGCGGATTTTACTGATGAAACGGATTTTCGCTGATTGTTTTGATGGCCACAAATTCACGGATTAGATAAATGCAAAAGAACTTTTATAGCCCTGAAAGGGCGAACTCATGTAGCCACGGGTGTAGCCCGTGGTAAGGCATGCCGCCCCAATAATTTAAGCCCTGAAAGGGCGGAATAAATGGAAATGGATGAGCACTTTTTTTTAGTATCGAAATGTCACAGGCCAGAGGCCTGCGACAGAATTAGGAATGACAATGGGCAGCGAAAAATGGGACGCGGATTTTACTGATGAAACGGATTTTCGCTGATTGTTTTCATGGCCACAAATTCACGGATTGGATAGATTCAAAAGATGTTTTTCAGCCCTGAAAGGGCGAACTCATTTAGCCACGGGTGTAGCCCGTGGTACAGGATGCAACCCAAACACCTAAGCCCTGAAAGGGTGGAATAAATGTATACAGATAAGGTGTTGAGTTGAGTAACGGAATGTCGCAGGCCGGAGGCCTGCGACAGAATTACGAGTTGGTAAATGTTGAGTGATGCACTGCAGTACAAGTGAGTGACACAACCAGGATGCTATAAGCACTTGGCTGACAAATAAAAAATGTACTCTTTGTTTATTGGTACTGCATAAAAAAAGCGACCTCAGAGAGATCGCTTTTGGAATATTGTAATAGAGGATTACATACCTGGCAGCCAGGGGCGGCCTACACCTTCACGCCATGGCCAAGGCATGCTGGCCAAAATAATAATGAGGGCAATGGTATATAAAATGAGGGCACGACGGTGTTTTACAAAATCGTTGAACTGCTTTTTGCGAACGCCGTAACCGAGGGTAACCAATACAATGGCGAGAATCATACCGATGCCATGTTCTACAGCCCAATAGCGGTATTCTGCATTCTTCATGGTTTCGCCCATGCCCAGGGTTTTGATGCGTTCCAAGCCAACGCCGCCGGCGAAGTACTGAAACAAACCTAACAGCAACATGATGTGGCTGGCAATCATGAGGAACAAACCGAGCTTACGGTCTTTTTCGCCATAAGGCTGCGCCGATGCCGTAGCATGACGATACACATTCAACAACAACAAAATAAGGATGACCCAGCGAAGCACATTGTGCAAATGAACTGAACCTGCGTACATACAAAATGATTTTTTTGATTGAAGCAAAGGAAAGCGTTTTTGCAACTGCTTGCCTATCAATTTACCATAACCGTAAAAGACAGCGTTTGGTTTATTCTTCTACCCAATCGGCCAAAAACACATTGGTATCACGGGTGCCACCATTGTTGCGGTTGCTGCAAAACAAGATTTTTTTGCCGCTGTAGCTAAACATGGGGAAGGCATCAAAACCCTGATCACGACTTACTTTGGTGAGGTTGCTTCCATCTTCATTAATCATGTACAGGTTGAAAGGAAAGCCCCGCTTGTACTCATGGTTGCTGGCAAAGAGAATGCGTTTGCTATCGGGCATGTACGTTGGGGCCCAGTTGGCCTGACCATAGGCTGTTACCTTTTTTGGATTGCTGCCATCGGCATTGGCAATCCACACTTCCATATTGGTCGGCGCTACCAGGTTTTCAGCCAGCAAATCTTTGTAGGCTTTAATGTCGTCGGGTGTGGTGGGGCGTGAAGCTCTCCAGATAATCTTTTTACCATCGGGGCTAAACCAGGCACCGCCATCGTAGCCCAGCATATTGGTTACCTGCTTTTCCTTACCGGTTTTCAGGTCCATAATCCACAGTTCGAGGTCGCCGCTCTTGGTGCTGGTGTACAGCATTTTTTTACCATCGGGGCTCAGGGTAGCTTCGGCATCGTAGCCCTTGGCATTGGTCAATTGCTTTACAATTTTACCATCGTAATCGGCCATGAAAATGTCGTAACTGTCGTAGAGCGGCCAAATGTATTTGTTGCCATACTTGCTGCGGTCGGGCACCGGCGGGCAATCGCTTGAACCCAAGTGAGTGCTGGCGTAAATCACGTGCTTGCCATCTTTGGTAAATGCACCGCAGGTAGTGCGGCCTTTACCGGTGCTCACCATTTTGTAGGTAAACTTTTCGCCGGGTGCAGGCACTTTGCCAATAAACATCTGATCGCAGGTGATACCTTCTTTAGGGTTGGTCTTCTGGAAAATAATCCACTGATCATCGAAGCTGAAATAAGCTTCGGCATTGTCGCCACCAAAAGTGAGTTGTTGAATGTTGCGAAGGTTTTTCTCGTCGGCATAACGAAGCGAATCTGTAGACACCAGCTCCATGGGCGACACTTTTCCGGTAAAAGAAAACAAAACAGCTCCGGCTATCAGGAGCAATACAGGCAGCATCAGTTTATTCATGCGGTTCATTTTTGGCTATCCGGCAAAAGTAACTCCCCCGCCGGGTTTCATTTGTCATGCCTTTGTCCGATTTGGCGGAGGTATGCAAATGATGGTACGAACGTTGACGAGGGTGCCCACAATACGCAACAGCTATTTATGCGTTATTTGCAGCAAATAGAACGAAGCATGTTTTGTAGAAAAATAGTGGTGTTGATGGCTGTGCTGAGCAGTGTTCTGATAGCCTGCGACAACAACGGTGCAGCAGACAAGACAGCAGCAACAACAACGGCTGCCAGCAAAGACCCGGTGCTGGCCGGCATGGAACAACAAATAGCCCAATATCCGGATAGTGTGGTGCTGGTAGACCGGTTGATAGATACACTCAGCCAACGCAATGAAACCGATGCCGCGGCGGCCTGGTGCGATACATTGTTGCAACGCGACACAGTCAATAATTTGATTTATAGTTTGGTAAAAGCCGATTTGTACAGAGCGGCACAGCAATACCCGAAAGCCATTGCTGCGTATGAATATTATTTGCAACGCAAAGCTGATGAGCCCAGTATTTTTTTGAGCCTCGCCAATACTTTAGCCGAAGCCGGCGACAAAAGAGTGCTTACATTTTGCCCGCAAATTGTACGGCAGTTTCCTACCCGTGAAGTGTATACAGGTGTGTGCTACGTAAAAGGCATTTATTACAATACCATTAAAAATTACGCTCAGGCACGGGCCTGGATGGACAGCACGATTCGTTACGATTATGCTTTTTCAGATGCCTACATGGAAAAAGGCTTCGCTTGGTTTGATGAAGGCAATGCTGCACAAGCTGCTGCCACTTTTGCCAAGCTGGTAGAGATTGATGCCAAGAATGCAGAGGCCTGGTATTGGCTGGGTAAAAGCGAAGAAACCGCGGGCCGCAAAGCCGCTGCCATCAAGGCTTACGAACGTTGTGTGCTCATAAGCAACAAAATACCAGAAGCGAAGGAAGCACTGGAGCGGTTGGATAAATAAGGTGTTGGGTTGGCAGGTTTGTTGATTTAATGATTTACAAACTTTATTACGTTTCAGCCGTTTTTTCACTGTTAGAAATTCATCTCAGCAAAGCATATGTACGGGTAGTCAACATGGTCAATGTTCTTCTTTTGTGCACAGCATTTTATTAGTTGTGCTTATATTGTTGAAAGCTGCCACCTCATAAACTTTCGATAAACCTTTACCTCACTACATTTTCAATTATTAAACCAATGAAAAAGTTTCCAAGAATTCTGGCCACACTACTTATTGTACTCATTGTTGCTTTTGCCAGTTATGGCATTATGAAAGCAGGCATAGGCAACTACGTACAAAATGCATCCTTTATTACAACTGGTCTTATCGTTATTGGGTTTGCTTTACTAGTTTACCTGAGTTACAAAGCTGTTCGATATTTATGGATGACGGCCCTGATGGCAACAGTTATTTTAAGTGGTTGCAATTATGCAAAATCGAATCAGCAAGTTTTGGTGAGCACGGACTGCGGCATGACTTGGGAGGCCATCAACGCAGGTGATGCCGTTCCTAAAGGAACAATGAACCCTTGCTACATGAAAGTGGTGATTCCGAATTTTCCTATGCAGGGAGAGTCGAAGTTTATTGGCAATTTAAAAGACCGGGTGAAAGTGAATGTGGAAATTGATTATGACTATTCAATCACCAACGGGCTATCCTTTATAAAAGAAGCCAAATCATTAGGCAAAGCAAATGCGGATGCAGATGCAGATGAAGCCTTGAATAGTGTAGCATTTGAAAGTGCAGAAAACAGGGTTATCGATAAAAGAATAAGAGAAGTGGCTAAAAGCCTTTTTCTGAATGAAGACATTGTAGATATGGAGCAAGCCGATTTGGAGGAGAAACTGGAAATTGAATCCAACAAACTGTTGGAAAAATATGGCGTAAGGCTGAATTTTCTGACCCTCACTTTCATCCCCGATGAGCAAACAAGACAAGCCATTGATGTAGCTACTGCCATGAGAATTTATGAAAGCAAAGGCATTAAAGAAGTAGGTGAAAAAGTGATTGCAGCAAGAGCAGGTGCGCCAAAAATTGTTGTTGAAAATAAAAACGAATCAGCGCCAAAGGTGGAGCAGTAAGGTTATCGGTTGAATGGTTGGGAAGTTAGCAAGTTGAAGCCTTTGTAATTGAACTTGTAAACACGTGAACTTGGGAACTTGTGAACATTGAAACTTGGAAACTCGAAATCAAACTCGACATTTGCCGCAAATTAAACAACCGCTGATTGTATGGCATTGATTGCTCCTTCGCTGCTGGCAGCCGATTTTCTGCATTTGGATGCAGCCCTTCGCATGGTGAACGATTCGCAGGCAGATTGGTTGCACCTCGATGTAATGGATGGTCGTTTTGTGCCCAACATCAGCTTTGGATTGCCCGTTATTGAAAGCCTGCGCAAAGCCACCAGCAAACCCTTCGATGTACACCTGATGATTTTGGAGCCGGAGAAATATGCGGAAGCATTCAAGAAAGCAGGCGCTGATATTTTGACGGTACACATCGAAGCTTGTCCGCACTTGCACCGCAATGTGCAGCAAATAAAAAGCCTGGGCATGAAAGCTGGTGTGGCGCTGAATCCGCATACGCCTATTGCCAGCCTCGACAATATTTTAGGCGACATAGATCTGGTGTGTTTGATGAGTGTAAACCCCGGTTTTGGTGGTCAGTCTTTCATCCCCGGCACCATCGACAAAATCAAGCAGCTACGCCAAATGATTGATGCACGTGGCCTGCAGGTAGATATTGAAATTGATGGCGGCGTGGGTGAAAAGAATGCCGCTGAAATTGCTGCTGCTGGTGCAACGGTGCTCGTTGCGGGTAGTTCGGTATTCAACGCTGCAGACCCTATTGCAGCAGTAGCCAAATTGAAAAATTTGTAACAACATACTTCTGATAAAAAAGGCTGTACCCTGCGTACGGCCTTTTTTTTATGTGCCCTGCTTCAACAAGATCAGGAATGTTGTGTTAGGCAAAATATCATACCATTTTCAGTCACTCCTTTTATCCGCCACGCATGAGTAAATTTCTTTTCAGCTGCGGCATGCTGTTGTTGCAGCTGTCGGGCACCGCACAACATGCATTTGACAGCATTGTAAACGCCTACCACAAACAGCAAGATTTTAGCGGTGTCGTGTTGATGGCCACAGCTGGCAAACTACAATACCAATCGGCCAAAGGCCTTGCCAACCGTAGCTTTCAGACACCCATACAAAAAGATACCCGTTTCAAAATTGCGTCCATCACAAAAACATTTACGGCGGTACTTATTCTTCAATTAATGGAGAAAGGGCTGCTTCGGTTGGATGGCACCATTGGTCAATATTTACCCAACTACACCGGCGAAGCAAAAGACAAAGTGACCATCATGCAGTTGCTCACCTATAGTTCCGGCATTCCCAATTGTGAAGGCAACACAGGCATTGCCGTATATCAATCGCCCAATACGGTTGATGGATTTATACAACAACATTGCAGCGGCAAACTTGAATTTGCACCGGGCAGCCGGTTCAATTATAACAATGCAGACTATATCATTTTGGGCAGCATCATTGAACACATTACCCGAAAATCATTTGCGGAAAATCTTCAGGAAAACATTCTGCAACCACTCAACATGCAGCACACACAAATGCTGCGGTCGAAAGATGTGATACCAATGCTGGCCAGTACTTACAATAAGGATGATTCGACAGGTGCTATGTATGCTGACGATCCGATGTATATCGAAAACTACTTTGCTGCGGGAGCTATGTACTCCACTGCCGCAGATTTGCTCCGGTTCGACCAAGGCATATTTACCCATCAATTGTTGAAACCGGCCACGGTTGAGCTGATGCTGACACCCAATCCCAGCTTGTATGGCGTGGCCATTGGCTTTTGGGTGTATCAACAAGAAATCAATCAAAAGCCATACACATTGGCCAACAGGCAAGGAAGCATTTGGGGTGCCAACGCCAATTGGATACATGTGCTACATGAAAATGAAACAGTGATTATACTCAGCAATAGCAACACCTGCAATTTGCCCGAGATGACAAATGCATTGCTTCAGGCTTCGCTCCGCTAAGAGAAATATGTGATAAACAAAGCGGCTGCTTCAATTACATGAAGCAGCCGCTTTTATTGGAACAAAATTTCATTACCATTTATCTACCTCTTCCAGCGAATGGGTATTGCCATTGCTGCTGGCTGGCGGCAGGTCGTTTACCACAACGGGTGCAGGCACCGGCACTTCTTCTTCTACAGGTGCTACTGCAGCTACTGCTACAGGTGCAGCCTGCTCTTCCCCTTCTCCATCATATTCATCGTGGTTGAAGGCATCAAAATCGAAATCGGGCATGAGTTCTGTTTTCACAAAATCAACCGCTTCGTTGAGGCCCTTAATGAACTTGTTGAAGTCTTCTTTGTACAAAAAAATCTTATGCCGGTCGTAGCCATCTTCATTGAATCGTTTCCGGCTTTCGGTGATGGTCAGGAAGTAATCATTTCCGCGGGTTGACCGTACATCGAAGAAATAAGTCCTTCTTTTACCGGCTTTAATGCGCTTACTGTACACACTGTCCATTTTCTTGTCGGTCTGCTCGTAGGCCACAGTAGTTAGTTTTGGTTTAACAATTCTTTTTGAAAATGTTAAAACAAATATAGGGAGCAGAATGAAATAGCAAATTTTTTATAAAAAGGCTTTGGTGGAAAATGAACGGGCTAAAATCGGCAATTTGTGCACGGTCAAAACATGCAAGGCTTATCTTCGCCGCACTAAAAAAAAGCCCCCATATGAACCTACACGAATATCAGGCAAAAGAGCTGTTGAAAAAGTACCATGTGCCAGTGCAGGAAGGCATCGCTGTGGAGAGTGTGATGCATGCGGAAGAAGCCTACCGCCAGATTAAAACTCAAACAGGCAACAACTTTGCGGTGATCAAAGCGCAAATACATGCCGGTGGCCGTGGTAAAGGTAAAATTGAGGGCAGTGAGCAGCGTGGTGTAGCCGTAGCCAAAAGCCTCGATGATGTAACCAACATTGCCAAAAACATTTTGGGTCATACACTGGTGACTATTCAAACCGGCCCTGCTGGTAAAAAAGTAAATAAGGTATTGGTTGCGCAGGATGTATACTACCCCGGCCCCAATCCTGTAAAGGAATTCTACCTCTCTATTTTGCTCGACCGTGCCAAAGGCCAGAACGTGATTATGTACAGCACCGAAGGCGGTATGGACATTGAAGAAGTAGCACACAATACGCCTGAGAAAATTTTTAAAGAGTGGGTACATCCCGGTGGCGGTCTGCAAGGTTTTCAGGCACGTAAAATTGCCTTCAACCTTGGCTTGAGCGGTGATGCTTTTAAAAGCTGCGTAAAGTTTGTTACCAACTTGTACAATGCCTATGTGGCCCTGGATTGCGGCATGCTCGAAATCAACCCGCTGTTCAAAACCAGCGATGAAAAAATCATTGCAGTTGACTGTAAAATGAGTTTGGATGAAAATGCGCTGATGCGTCATCCTGACCTCGCTGCCCTGCGTGATGTAACCGAAGAAGATCCTACTGAAGTAGAAGCCGGTCAATACAAACTGAACTTTGTAAAGCTCGACGGCAACGTGGGCTGTATGGTTAACGGTGCTTGTTTGGCCATGGCCACCATGGATATGATTAAGCTGAGTGGTGGTGAGCCTGCCAACTTCCTGGATGTAGGCGGTAGCGCCAATGCACAAACCGTTGAAGCTGGTTTCCGCATTATTCTGAAAGACCCCAAAGTGAAAGCCATCCTCATCAACATCTTTGGTGGTATCGTTCGTTGCGACCGTGTAGCACAAGGTGTTATTGATGCTTACAAAACCATTGGCGAAATCAACATTCCTATTATTGTTCGCCTGCAGGGCACCAATGCTGAGGAAGCCAAAAAACTGATTGACGAAAGTGGCTTGCAGGTTCAAAGCGCTATCCTGCTGAGCGAAGCTGCAGAACTTGTAAACAAAGCAGTAGCCTAAAGTAAAGTCTTACTTGATATAAGAAAAGCCCCGCAAACATGTGGGGCTTTTCTATTGCTGTTATACAATTTATTCAATATTACAACCCGTACTTTTGAGCTAAGCGTTATACATGCAACCACTGTTACAAACACCGGGTAATTTTGCCACAACTGAACAAGGAGAACAACTTTTCTTTTCCGGCTACAGTTACCTGGGTATGGCATCGCATTCTGCATTTATGCAATGGGTAAAAGAAGGATTAGACAAGTACGGACTGATGCAACCCAGTGCCCGTATTTCCAACACACCATTGCAGTTATACAGTGAAGTCGAAGTACAAATCAGTGATTGGTTAGCTGCTGCAGACACAGTATTATTTGCTGGTGGATTTGCAGCAGGCCAAGCAGCAGTACAACATGTTCAGCGATTGGACTGTCCCATTTTTGCAGCACCCAATTGTCATCCCGCAGTATTAACTGCTGGTATACAATCTGCCACTACTTCATTTGAAACATGGAGTCAGCATGTAGTGGAGCAAATCAACAACCATACATACGAAGGGCCATATGCAATCATTGCAGATGCAGTGAACCCGTTAGCTCCCGTGGCATACAACTGGCAATTTTTATCTACTATACAAAAGCCATTGTTAGTGTTGATTGATGATAGCCATGGCATTGGTATAACCGGAAACAATGGAAAAGGCATAGCTTCTTTATTGCCGCAAAAAGAGAACATCGAATGGATGATTTCTTTTTC
>JADLHL010000209.1 GCA_020848815.1 Chitinophagaceae bacterium
AATGGTTGCTGTACAAGTGCACATCGCCAAACGTATGTACAAAGTCGCCGGGCTCCAGGTTACACACCTGCGCCATCATCATGGTGAGCAATGCATAAGAAGCGATGTTGAAAGGCACACCCAAAAACACATCGGCACTGCGCTGGTATAACTGGCAGCTCAGCTTACCTTTCTCTTCCCCCTTTAGGGGGTTGGGGGGTGCCACGTAAAACTGAAACATATTGTGACAGGGCATCAAGGCCATTTTAGGCAAATCGGCTACATTCCATGCACTCACGATGAGGCGGCGGCTATCGGGGTTGCGTTTGATTTCTTCCACCACCCAGCTCAACTGATCTACCGTTTGGCCATCGGCGCCTTCCCAGCTGCGCCATTGCTTGCCATACACCGGTCCCAGGTTACCATCGGCATCGGCCCATTCATCCCAAATACTTACGCCATTTTCTTTCAAATATTGGGTATTGGTTTCGCCTTTGATGAACCAAAGCAGCTCATGAATGATAGACTTGAGGTGTACTTTTTTTGTGGTCACTAACGGGAATCCTTCTGCCAGATTGAAACGCATTTGATAGCCAAATACGCTGCGGGTGCCTGTACCGGTCCGGTCTTGCTTATCGGTGCCGGTTGCAATGATATGTCGGAGTAAATCGTGGTATTGTTGCATGGGCGCAAGTTATTGCTTTCGGGCAGGCAGCAGCCACGGTTCTCTGAGTAGTGAAATGAATGTGGAGAATGCAACCGTTCTCCGAAATGATTGTTAATGCTATGACAATCAACGGCATTTAGCAAATCCTCAACGCCGCATGGCACAAAACTTGAATAATTTATCAAAACTCACAGGCCATACAAACAGCTGTAGGTTTGTCGCCTGCTTGTTGTAACTTAAAACACATTATCAAATTCACCCTCTATGAAAAAATCCTTTCTCGCAGCCGGAGTTGCTTCTATCCTGAGCCTTGCTGCCACACAAACACAAGCACAAGTATCGCTGGGCCTCAAAGGCGGTGCCAACGTAAGCAACCTAAACGGCCTTTCCGTCAACAATTTTGAAACCAATGCAACCGTTGGTTTTCACATTGGTGGCTACGCCGCATTCAACCTTGGCCGCAACTTTGCTATCCAGCCCGAACTCATGTATTCTACACAAGGGGCCAAGCTGGAAAATTCCACCTCTTCCGAAAACCTGAAGCTGAATTACTTCAACGTACCAGTGATGGCCAAGTTCATTACCAACAGCGGCTTTTACTTTGAAGCAGGTCCGCAGGTAGGTTTCCGTACCGGTGACGTTTCCATCAACAGCAGCCGTGAAGACCTGAAATCGGGAGATTTCAGCGTAGCCGGCGGTCTTGGTTTTGTAGGTAAAAAACAAGGATTCGGACTCGGAGCCCGCTACAACGTAGGTGTTTCTAAAATTGGGGATGCCAACTCTACCGCTATTCAAAACGCCGATTACAAAAACGGCGTACTCCAAATAAGCCTCTACATGCGGTTGTTTGGTGGTGGTAAACTCAAAAAATAACGCCCACGCATTGTTGCTACAGCATGCATAAAAAATCCCGCCAACACAAAGCTGGCGGGATTTTTTTATGCCCCTGTTGGTCGGGCGACCAACAAAGGCGCAAATGCTTATTTCACACCGCGGCGAATGATTTCTTTTTTGATAAACATGAGCTCACGGCCAGTTTGACCACCTACGCTGCTGTTTTCCTGAGCACGGCGCATGAGGTATGGAATCACTTCTTCAATAGGACCAAACGGCAGGTATTTGCTCACATTACAACCAGCCTTTGCCAGGTTGAAAGTGATATTGTCACTCATGCCAAACAGTTGGCTGAAATGTACCCGCTCATGGTTGATGGGTAATCCTTTTTTCTGCAGTAAATCCACCGCCAGTTTATTGCTGTTTTCATTGTGCGAAGCTAATATCAACGAGCACTGGTCTAGGTGATCGATGCAGAGTTGCACTGCTTCATCGTAGTCGCGGTCGGTGCTTTCTTTATCGGGCTGAATGGGCGAAGGATAGCCCATGTCTTCGGCACGTTTGCGTTCTTTTTCCATGTAGGCTCCCCGCACCAGCTTGGCTCCTACGACAAAGCCCCGCTCCTTGCCTGCTTCCATCATGCTGCGCAAAAATGCCAGCCGGTCGTGGCGGTACAGCTGCAGCGTATTGTACACCAAACAAACGCCCTTGTTGTATTTGTCCATCATCAGCATCACCAGTGCATCTACGGGATCTTGTATCCACGTTTCTTCTGCATCAATGAGTACGCCCATGTTTTGGGCCATCGCATGCTGACAAATGCTTTCGGTACGGGCCACTACCCGGTTCCATTCTTCGGTTTCCTGAGGTTTCAGCTGGCTGAGGGCAGCTTCATATCGCTTTACCAAGGTATTGGTAGAACGATGCATGAGGTCATCCAGTTTTTCGAGTAAAGCAAAGCGGGCAATACCCGTCACTTTTACACTCATAAATGGAATATTGGGCTGTGTACCAGCATAGTCAATCACGTTGATAAACTGCTGCATGGTATGGTCGAAGCTGGCTTCTTCCTGTCCGCCTTCGGCGCCATAATCCAGTATCACCTGCACATGGTGCTGCCCCAGCAAATCCACCACGGGTTTGGTTTCTTCGAGGCTTTCTCCACCCACAAATTGTTTGAAAATGGTGTTGCGGATAATGCCTTTAATAGGCAAACCACTTTTGATAGCCCACGGCGTAATACGGGTACCCAATTCTACCAACCATTGATAGCCCATGCTGCTAAACAAAAACTGGGCTTGTTTCAGGTCTTTGTCCGACTTGTATTTGAAAGCGTTTTCGGTGTTCTCAAAATTGAGGGTCACCTTTTGTACAGTTGTATCCATAAAATATCAGGCTGCAAGTTGAGGCTGCAAAATAAGCGGAAACCACAGAACCGAAACCTGACGAAGCACAGGTGTGGGAAAACGCAGGCACTTGCTTCTACAAAAAACGAGAAAGGACCTAAAACACTATGCGGCCATCAAGTTTTTCCAACTGACCGCTCATGGCATCGCCCAGCGGCAGGCTGGCTTTCAATTGCTTGCCGTTGGTGCTGGCATTGCTGATATTCGATTCTTTAATGTTGGATGGAGCGTCAATTTTCAATACATAATTGGCGTTGGGCATCATTGCAAACATGGCTGACATGGATGGGTCGCTGGCTTTATCATCACCCATCATTTCAGTACGGCGCAGCAGTGCTCCATTTTGCAGCGCATAATGCATTACCTGCGGAAAAAATGCACCCAAACCCGGGGTTTCACCCTGCCCGGCCATATTGCCCACTTTGGGTAAATACTGCATCATATAAGCAATCTCATCGAGCTGATTGAACTGCAATGAGAAGTTGAAGATGAAAACGGAATCCGCTTCATTGGCTTTTATACTGGAGGTTACTCTCTCCCAAAACTCTGGCTTTTCCAAACCAGCTTTCATGGCTTCAGCTTTCATGTTCAGTATGGTATCCAGTTTGCCCAACTCTTTTAACGGATTGGTTTCTCCACCGCCCTGCTCCAGCAGCGCCTTGGCTGTAGGGTCTTTGTACATGCCACTCATATCGATGCTGATGGTAAACTGCCCGCTGCCGTCTTTGCGCAGCTGCAGCCATTCTTCTATTTCCAAACAACTGGTGCAGCAAAAAGCCAGCAAAACGAGCAATGCGAGGATGGGACGATTCATGTGATGAAACAGATTTGAGGAAAACAAATATTCAGTTTTTCATTGGAATTAAATGGAAGGCAGTTTATTGCAGTTCAAATTATTTGTCATGCACCTCTCCCTTGCTCAAATTGCCATTGTGGTAAATGATTACGACGAAGCCATTGCTTTTTATTGTGGCAAGCTGGGCTTTACACTGATAGAAGATACCGTGATGAGTGCCAGCAAACGATGGGTCGTCGTGTCGCCCAACGATGGTAGCGGTTGCAGATTGCTGCTGGCCAAAGCGGCCAACGAAGAACAGGCCAGCCGGGTGGGCAATCAAACCGGTGGCAGGGTGTTTCTTTTCTTACACACCAGCAATTTTGATGCAATGTATAACCGGCTGCTGGAGCAACAGATTGCCATTGTACGACCACCTTCCACCGAAGCATACGGCCGTGTATGTGTATTTGCCGATTGCTACGGCAATTTGTGGGATTTAATTGAGCCTACGCTTGAATAGATTTTTGCAACATGGCATGACAACAAAAAAGCGTCAATGCTGATAAGATGGTGCAAA
Source organism: Chitinophagaceae bacterium (assembly GCA_020848815.1). GTDB lineage: Bacteria > Bacteroidota > Bacteroidia > Chitinophagales > Chitinophagaceae > Phnomibacter. Next base: position 4,242 of record JADLHL010000209.1, read on the forward strand.
GATTCATCATAAATTGGCAATCGTTTTAGCCCGTATTCGTTTGCCAATTAACAGCTCACGAATTCGACCCCCCCTTTTATACCACACTGATTGGTGTAGTGAAGAATTATATACAAAACCATCGCTAACAACCAGGTTATTCAACGCAGTTACGTATGCAGTAAACTCACCGGCACCGGCATACCAAATATCATTTCTATTGCCAATGGTATTGCAGAATGAAACCATTGAATCCCAACGTTTCAAGTCATCAAACTCCCAAGAGTGACCCCATACATGAAATACTGCCAGTTTCGTATTACTCATTGTCAAAAACTCCATGGCCAAGTCGTTCGCCACACTATCATGACAGGTAGGATGCCAAAGCAAAAAATTGTTGGGAAGTGCAAAAGATAAAGTGCTGGCAACAGTTCGGGCATTTGTAATGCCGGTAGTACCTGCCAGTTGAGCAATGCGTTCATTACTGCTACCAAATGGATAAGCCATACTTACAATGCCCCGATTGGTAAGCTTATTCAACTGACGCATATCAGTCACTATCTCGTTGTAAATGGCACTGTCTGAAGCAGCTGCAAAATTGAGATGGGTGTATCCATGTGCTGCAATTTCGTGATGCGCATACATGCTGACTAAAGAATCTTTGGAAACATAAGTAGCAACCATATCAGGTGCATTGTACCTTTTCCAGGTATTGGTTTGGCCTAATAAGCCAGAGTTAAGGTTGAAAGTTCCTTTGATATTATGTTGATTGAATAAGCTTATCAATTGTACATCTTGTACCAAGCCATCATCATAGCTCATAATCAGCGCCTTCTTTGCGCCATTTGGATACACCAACTCTATATTAGCAGGCCGTGGTGCACAACCCTGCACCACTACAAAAATCAGCGGGTAAAAGATAGCATAGGATTTCATGTTGCTCAGCTCATTTACTGCAAGTACTCCTTCGCCATCACATCATACAATTCCAGCAGTTGGTTGCTCTTGCCTTTGTCGTCGAAAAATTTTTCCCAGGTACTAAGCGGCTCCCAAATGCAGGTGCCCTTGCCCCTGCCGCCTGGTACCGTAAATGCCAGCTTGTTCACTTCCGTTTTGCGGTGCGAATATTCCACCACAATCACATCTTTTTGAAATTGCTTCGACAGTAATGCAAGGCTATTTTCCAAATCGCCCAACGTGCCATGCCAGCGAGGATAGTACGATAAACCAATCACATCAAAATGAACACCGCGGCGTTGCATTTCCTGCACAAAAAAAGCGGCTTCATCGTATTGGCCACCGAGTGCCACATGCATCATCATGATGGTATTGGGTGCCACCGTTTTTACAGCAGCTGTGCCGGCAATCAGCAATTGCGCCAGGCTATCCGGATGTTGAATATTACCTTCGGGCCACACAATTCCGTGATTGATTTCATTACCTACCTGCACCATATCGGGCAAAGTGTTTTGGGCTTTCAATGCCTCCATCACAAATTGGGTGTAGTTATACAGAGATTTTTTCAAGGTTGCAAAATCCTGTCCTTTCCATGCAGCAGGTTTGTATTGCTTGCCGGGGTCGGCCCAATAATCACTGTAATGAAAATCGAGCAAGAGTTGCATGCCTGCCGCTTTTACCCGCCTGGCCATAGCCAGTGTGTTTTTTAAATCGCAAAATCCTTGTTGGGGAGAATAACCGCCTTCATTAGCAGGCTCATTAAAAACCCGGAGCCGTACATAGTTTATCCCGTGGTCTTTCAAAATAGCGATGGCATCTTTCTCCACGCCTTTGTCGCTAAAACGCATACCCTTGGCTTCCAACTCAGGTAAAAAAGAAATATCGGCACCCAACATTTTACCCACAGCAACGGGCTTTTTCATCTCGGCAGTCAATGGATATTTTGCAGCATTGGTGACCACTGCTACAGATGCCGGTGCTATAGTTACGATATCGGTACCGCCAGCATAAATACCTGCAGCGGTAGCCTCAAATTTTATCATGCCTGCTTCGCCGGTAGACTGCACCAATACCTGACATTTACCATTGAACAACCGGCGCTGCCATAGGCCATCGGCGCATTTGTCGGGCTCATGACTGCTGGGGTCGCCATTACCTACGCCAATGATTTTGCCCGGACCCGTCATGTTGAACCGAATTAAATTATCAGCAGTTGGAATATCGCGGCCCTGCGCATCCTGCACCGAAATATTGATGACAGCCACATCACGACCATCAGCCAGCATGGTTGTTTTATATGGCGTTACTACTACATCAACAGGGCTACCGGTGGTTTCTTGTTTTGCCGTCAGCATGCGTCCTTTTTTGTAGCCAATGGCTTTGAGTGTGCCGGGTTCAAAAGGCACTTGCCATTGCAAATGCGAGTTTCGCTCCATTACTTTTCTGCCAAGGCTTTTGTCGTTCAAAAACAACTCCACACTATCGGCATTTGAGTTCACCCACACATCCACCAGTTTTTTGGGCTTGCCCCATTCGTTGTGGTGGTTCCAGTGTGGCGAAATGTGCAGCACATCTTTATCTGTCCACCAACTTTGGTAGTAATAGTAAATGTTTTTGGGGAAGCCACACACATCCATCACCCCGAAATGCGAGTTGATATTGGGCCATTCGTATGGCGTGGGTTCACCACGATAGTCGAAGCCCGTCCAAATGAAACCACCCAGCCAGAAATCGTTGCCGGCAGCGAGTTTCCACCATTCTTCGGCACGGCTGGCCCACCAAGGTGCGGTGATGTCCTGATCGGGCACATACCCACGAATGCTATCTTTTACATACTCGCCACGAGTGGTAACGGTACTGCCCATTTCGGTACCAATGATGGGTTGATTAGGATGGTCGCGGTGATAATCGGCCACTGCAAACTGCCGGTAGTTGAATCCCCGTAGTGGTATCACTTCATTTACACCTTTGAATGTATTGGGCAAATCGGCTGCATAAGTACATGTACGTGTCGGATCGAGGAGTTTCATTTTTTCCAACAAGGATTGTGCAATGCGTTTGCCAAAACTGTTGGTTTGGATCCATCCTTCTTCATTACCTATTGACCACATAAATACCGATGCCCTGCTGCGATCCCGTTTTACCAAACGGGTAAGCTGGTCTACATATTCAGAACTGCTGTTGAGTAGTCGTTGCTCACTCATTACCAGCATGCCGAGGCTATCGCAGGCATCCAGCAATTCAGGCGTGGGTACATGGTGGCTGGCACGGTAAGCATTGGAGCCCATTTGCTTCAGCAAGCCAATGCGGTAATACTGCAAATAATCGGGCAAGGCACTACCCACACCAGCATGGTCCTGGTGGTTGTTGGTGCCCAAGAGTTTTACATGCTGACCATTTAAAAATACACCGTTGGGTTTCACTTCAATTTGCCGTACACCAAAGCGAATGGTTCTGTCATCAATCAATTGACCGTTGTGCTCAACGATGTATTGAATGCGGTACAAATAAGGATCATCCAACGACCAGCGGCGTACTGTAGGCAAGGCAATACTTTGTGTGACATTTACTTCACCAGTAGCCGGAATGGTTACCAATTGCGGTTTGCTTTTGGCTACAATGCGGCCATCTCTTTCTTTAATAATACTGGTAACGGTTACAGTATTGCTGCTGGCAGAATGTTGCTGCAACGTGCCTTGTACATGCACGGTAGCTTTGTTGCCAGCAAAAGTTGACCATGCATAGATGCCGTCCTGCGCCACATGTATGGGCGACATTTTGTGGAGCCATACATGGCGGTAAAGACCAGCTCCTTCATAAAACCAACCCTCGTATTGCGTGGCATCTACCCGCACCACCAGAGTGTTGGGTTTGTCAAACTGTATATAATCGGTAATGTCGTACGACACACCAACATAGCCGCTTTTATTGTTGCCTACAAAAAAACCATTCACCCAAATATTGGCATCTCTGAAAATGCCATCAAACTCCAACACCAGTCTTTTTGCTGAGTCGGCTTTATTAACGGTAAACTGCTTGCGGTACCAAC
>JADLHL010000210.1 GCA_020848815.1 Chitinophagaceae bacterium
ATATAAGATTTTGCTGTATCCTGATATTCGTAAGCTCTGGCACCGGTTTGCAGCGCTGCGCCTACATCTTTCCAGCTACCACCACGTACCACTTTACGCTTCATGCGTGGAGGGTCAGAGTCTTTGGCATTCCAGCGAATGTCAGGGTTCATGTCGTGTTGGAAAGTATAACTGCCTTCGTAGTAGAGTGAAGATGTCCATTCGGCTACGTTGCCAGACATACAGTACAAACCAAAGTCGTTGGGCCAGTATGCATCGGCACGTACGGTGTAGAAACCACCATCTTCGGGATAGTTGCCACGGCCGGGCTTAAAGTTGGCGAGGATACAACCTTTGCGGTTGCGCAGGTACATACCACCCCATGGGAATGGAGCTTGCGAACGGCCGCCACGGGCTGCATATTCCCACTGTGCTTCGGTAGGCAGGCGGAAATCTGATTCAGTGCCTTTCTTTTTACTATCCAACCAAGTGTTGAGGTAGGTGCTGCGCCAGTTGGCAAAAGCAGTGGCCTGCTTCCAGGTTACACCAACCACAGGGTAGTTGCCAAAAGCAAAGTGACTGAAATATTTTTTGGTCATGGGCTCGTTGTAGCTATAGCTAAAGTCACGCATCCAAACCAATGTATCGGGGTAAGCTTTCTCCTTGTACTTTACGAGGAAAGTACTGCGGGGCTTGCCTTTGTTTTCTCTTTTAGCAGCTTCTTTCAGGTCGAAATACTCCACCTGATATTCAATCTTCTCCGGATCGATTTCCTTCTTGCCATAAATACGGTCTGGCGGAGGAATAATCATGGGATCCAATTTTTCAATAGTGGCTTTATCGCCCCACTTAATGGTTTTGGCTTTTGCCCAATCGATATAGTCAATACCATCTACGTTTTTCACGTAGCCAAGAATTTTGGCTGCGATAGAATCACGCACCCAAAACACGTACTGGCGGTACTGGTTGTTGGTAATTTCGGTGGCATCCATCCAGAAACCCTGAATAGATACCTGCTTGTTGCGGGCTGTCAGCGCATAAGAAACATCTTCGTCGCTAGGGCCCATGTGAAAGGTACCCGGTGGTACAAATACCATACCAATAGGACGTGTAAGACCTGGCTTGGCGGCTGGAGCTACGCCATGAACCTGCCCGTCATTTGGCAGGCCTTTCGATTTTCCGAGTTTGCCGCAGCTCATTACACTAAGGATGAGCACAAACAGGGCTGTAAGTTGGATGAGGTGTCGTTTCATTTTATCTAATAACCAGGGTTATTAAGCGCCAAAAGTAGGGATTCATTGATGGTATTTAGCATCCCAACCCTCGCAAAATATTGTTTCCGATATGCCACGGGTGCATGCATTTGCTCACACCTGTGGATACTGTAACGCAGTCAAACGTCAAAAATTGCACCAAAGTATATGTTGCACCATTTTTTTTTAGTAAAAACAAAACATTTTGCCCCTTTGCTCATACGAATGTCAGCGTTTTTACTGAAGTGTAGCCAAAAATGCCGCCACACTGCTTACCGGTTGCTGACAGGCGTACTGCTTACATGCATACAAAAGGGTATTGCCGGTAGCAGGTTTGCCGGCCAGTAATGGCCAGTTATCCAAAGGCATAACCGATTGCTGTACCAATTTGTTGGGGATAAAACTGCCCAATACTTCCGCAGCCATTTGCCTGGCATGGGGCCCTACAATTGCCAGTTCATGCATACCGTACACTTGCGTTTGCAGGCACATGGCCCAGTTGCCAAAGCTATTGGGGTAGCGGTTTACTGCTTGCTGCACCGCCGCCAGCATGCTGATGGCTCTTTCCGTCCAGTCTGTACGGTTGAACAAAATGCCCAACTGCAGCAGATTGCTGGCCATTATGCTGTTTCCCGCAGGGGTAGCGCCATCGTAGGTTTCTTTTTTGCGTACAATAATATCTTGCTGCCATGCCGGGGTAAAAAAGAAAAACGGGGATTCATTATCGCTGAAGTCGCGGAAAATGAGTTCGGTAATGCGGCCCGCATTCAGCAGATAGTCGGTATTACCCGTGCAGGCCTGCAACCACAACAGTGCGGATACATAACAGGCCAAATCATCGAGGAAGGCCGGGTTTTGGGCTAATCCGTTTTTCTCGTTGTGAAAATATCCACCGTCTTCATGACGCATGTATTGTTCAATAAAGGCGCCGGCTTTTTCGGCCATGGCCAAATAATTGCTTTCCCCTGTGGCGGCCCAAGCCTTGCAACTGGCTTCAATCATCATGGCGTTCCAACTGAGGAGCTTTTTATCATCGAGCAGTGGCTTGATGCGCTGCTGGCGATGGGCCAACAGCTTTTCACGGCTTTCGGACAGCGAAGCATGGGCAGCATCGGCTTCCCAGCCAGAAGCAGCAATAACTTCTTCCACGGCAACGGGTGTCCACAAAATATTGGTCTCTTCCCAGTTGCCATGTTCCGATACATCGTACACGGCACAAAACAAACGGGCCGCTTCTGCATCATCAATCACAGCTTCCAGTTCAGTTTTCGACCAGGTATAATATTTTCCTTCCACGCCTTCGCTATCGGCATCGTAAGCACTGTAAAAACCACCTTCGGCCGATTGCCACTCCTGCTGCACAAACCGCATGGTTTGATGTATGACTTCGGCATACATTGGATGGCGGGTCAGTTGATAGGCCTCGCTGAGTGCCCCAACCAGGAGGGCATTATCGTAGAGCATTTTTTCGAAATGTGGTGCCAGCCAGCGGGCATCGGTGCTGTAGCGGGCAAAGCCGCCAGCCAAATGGTCGTAAATACCACCTGTCATCATTTTTTGCAAACTCAGTTCTGCTTGTTTCAGCAGGTCTGCTGGCGCAAAAGGCAGGCTGGCCGTGTCCTTCTTTTGTTGCAGAAAATGAAATTGCCGAAGTAAAAAACCAATGGTCATGGTTTGCGGAAATTTGGGCGCCTGGCCAAATCCCCCCCACGTTGTATCGGCACTTTTGAGCAGCTGCTGCGCCATGGTCAGCAGGTTTTCTTCCGATATGCCGGCGTCGCTTGTTTGGCTATTGCCAAAAAGGTTGGCATTTTGTAAATGCGCTGTCAGGTTTTCTGCCTGCGATAGAATTTCGTGGGGCTTTTCTTTCCATGCGGAGGAGATGGCATGCAATACTTCCCGCCAGCTGCTACGGTTGTAAGCCCGTACCGGAGGAAAATAAGTGCCCCCGTAAAAAGGCAATGCTTTGGGCGTAAGAAAAACATTGAGCGGCCAGCCACCACTGCCGCTGATGGCCTGCACGGCATCCATATACACTCCGTCGAGATCGGGGCGTTCTTCGCGGTCTACTTTAATGTTGATGAAATGACGGTTCATGATATCGGCGGTAGCCGCGTCTTCAAAACTTTCCCGCTCCATTACATGGCACCAATGGCAGGCCGAGTAGCCAATGCTGATAAGGATGGGTTTATTTTCTGCCAAGGCCCGGTCCAATGCTTCTTGCCCCCACGGATACCAATCTACCGGGTTGTGGGCATGTTGTTGCAAATACGGACTCGATTCTTGTGCTAAGCGGTTGGCCATACATTGTATTTACTACAAAGATGTACCTGCGCAGCTGCCCACTATTGTGAAAAAAGAAAAAAGCCGGCCACAGCGGCCGGCTTTTTATAAGAAGATGATGGCAGAGTGCATTTCTCTTTTAATAGTGAAAAAGAACTGCCCCCATACAGGTGCGTTATTTTTTAGTTTTTAGGTGCTCCGCTAAAAAACGATCGAGAGCAGTAATCATGCTGGGCGACTCTGGCGTGGGTGCTTTTATTTGCAACTCCAAACCGGCTTCTTCAATAGCTTTGAGGGTATTGCCCCCAAAGCCACCAATGAAAGTGCCGTTTTGCGTAAATTCAGGCAGGTTGTCGAACAGGCTGCGTACACCACTGGGGGTAAAAAAGCACATCACATCGAAATGCTTTTCTGTCAACAGGCCTTTTACATCGGCACTTACAGAGCGGTACATGTAAGGGGTTTCAAATCCTACCTTATTATTCTTGAGCCAGTTTACAATGTCATTGTCCTGCTGGTTTTCGCTGCAGGGATACAAAAAGCGTTCGTTCTCTTTGTGCTTGTTGATGACATCAAACAAAGTTTTGTTGGTACCATCGGCACCATAAAAAACTTTTCGCTTGCGGTACAAAATAAATTTTTGCAAGTACAAGGCCACTGCTTCAGTAATGCAGAAATACTTGGTATCCTGACTCACGGTCAGGCGCATTTCTTCGCACATCCTAAAGAAATGATCAATGGCATTTCGGCTGGTAAAAATGACCGCCGTAAATGAAGAGATGTCAATCTTTTGACGCCGAAACTCCTTTGCAGGAATGGCTTCCAATACAATGAATGGCTGAAATTCGAGCAATACACCATGTTTCCTTTCCAACTCAAAATAGGGCGACTTTTCCGAGGTTGGGCGAGGTTGGGTAATGAGAATTTGCAGGGGTTGTTTGGTGGCCTTGGTGCCGCTTTTCGCTCCTTTTGTGCTCATGTGTTCACACGGTTGCTTGTTCTAAACTTTTAAATCTTTCCTATCCTTTTATCATCGATAACATCACCTTATAAATTATCAGGACAGGGATGATTTCGAAGGCGCAAAGGTAAAGGAAAAAATGCATGGGGATAATACGTACATGTTGGCGCAGCAATGGCATAGCCAAAACATAGCGGTACAAAAACAAAAATGCCACGCCAAAAAGGCTTACCACCAACAGCACCGATTGCAAGGCAGGCACACCCAAAGCCAGTGCTACACTGGCTGGGAGCAATAAAATGCCCACCACTTTATTTACCAGAAACACCATGAAGTTGTAGGTTTCTGCCAGCTCACGATAGCCAAAGAGCCAACCACTCAATGCAGTGCTGATGTACTTAACGATATAGACAGCAGCTATAAAACCAATGCAAAGCAACAGCATTTTCCACCACAGCATATTGGCAGGCAACCAGCCTTTGTAAAAAGCCAGGTGATACAAAAAAGTACCGGCCGATAAACAGAAAAACAGGTTCATGAGCAGCGATGCCAGGCGGTTTTGTACCAGCTGCTCCCGCAACGACTTTTGCTGAATGGCCGTATGGGTAAAAATGCGGATGAGATCAGTAAAGTATTTGGCAAAACCCATACGAATGATGCCCAAGAGCAACAGCAAACCAGCCAGCCAATAAAACACCCGGTCTTGCTGTGGCG
>JADLHL010000211.1 GCA_020848815.1 Chitinophagaceae bacterium
CTACCACCAGTGCAGCGGTGGCAACGCCCCATTCTTCGGCACCCAGCAAAGCAGCAATAGCAATGTCGCGGCCGGTTTTCATTTGGCCATCGGCTTGTACCACTACGCGGCTGCGGAGGCGGTTCTTTACCAATGTCTGGTGCGTTTCGGCCAGGCCCAGTTCCCAGGGCAAACCGGCATGGCGGATGGAGCTAAGCGGTGATGCGCCAGTACCACCATCGTGGCCGGCAATCAACACCACATCGGCTTTGGCTTTGGTAACGCCGGCAGCAATGGTGCCAACGCCAGCCTTGCTCACCAGCTTCACACTGATGCGGGCACGGCGGTTGGCATTTTTCAAATCGAAAATCAGCTGCGCCAAATCTTCAATGCTGTAAATATCGTGGTGGGGTGGCGGTGATATCAAACCAACCCCGGGCGTTGAGTGACGCACTTTACCAATCCATTCGTCTACTTTATCGCCGGGCAGTTGGCCCCCTTCGCCGGGCTTGGCGCCTTGGGCCATTTTAATCTGCAATTCGTCGGCTTCGGTAAGGTATTGGCTGGTGACGCCAAAGCGGGCAGAAGCCACCTGCTTGATGGCACTCCGCATGCTGTCGCCATTTTCCAACGGAATGTAGCGTCGTTCGTCTTCACCACCTTCACCGGTGTTGCTTTTGGCACCAATGCGGTTCATGGCAATGGCCAATGTGGTATGTGCTTCCCAGCTGATAGAACCAAAACTCATGGCTCCTGTAGCAAAACGCTTGAGGATCACTTCAGCTGGTTCTACTTCTTCAATCTTGAGTGAAGGACGGAGTTTTTTAAACTCCAGTAATCCACGCAGCGTGGCAGCTTTTTGTGTTTGATCGTTGACCATCTTGCTGTATTTCTTGTACGTCGCATAATCGTTCATGCGGGTGCTGTACTGCAGCAGGTGAATGGTTTGCGGATTGAACAAATGGAATTCGCCTTTGCGTTTCCACTGATATACCCCACCCACAGGCAGCCGGTCATGTGGTACTTCTTTTTTGCTGAAAGCGAAGTAGTGCTTGGCCAACGTTTCACGGGCTATTTCATCGAGACCCATGCCTTCAATACGGCTTACAGCTCCGGTAAAGAACTGATCGACCACACTGCGGTTGATACCAATGATTTCGAAGATTTGTGCACCCTGATAAGATTGCAGGGTACTGATACCCATTTTACTGAACACTTTCAGCAAGCCTTCTTTTACGGCTTTGATGTAGTTTTTCTTGAGTACATCTGCGTCGAGTTCCGTTTCGAGTTTGCCCGACAATTTCATGTCGCGGATGGTGCTCAATGCGAGGTAGGGGTTGATGGCAGTAGCACCAAAACCCAACAGGCATGCGAAGTGATGCACTTCCCAAACATCGCCGGCTTCTACCACAATACCAACCTTACCCCGATAGCCTTTGCGGATGAGGTGGTGGTGTACCGCAGCAGTGGCCAACAAAGATGGAATCGGTGCATGATCACTATCAATGGCACGGTCGCTGAGGATGAGTACTTCGAAACCATCTTCCACGGCATCTACTGCATAACGGCAAATGCGTTCGAGTGCCCGTTTCAAAGAGCCGGGCTTTCCATCGGCCATGAAATAACACTGCAATGTTTTGGCTTGGAAAATACCGGTATCAATGGAGCGTATTTTTTCCAACTCATGGTTCGACAAAATGGGATGCTTGAGTGCTACGGTGTGTGCACTCAAAGGATCCTCCGACAGCAGATTGCCGTTGTTGCCCACAAAAGTGGCCAGGCTCATCACCAATCGTTCACGAATAGGATCGATGGGTGGGTTGGTTACCTGTGCAAACAGCTGCTTGAAGTAGTAAGACAAATGTTGCGGTTGGTCACTCAACACCGCCAGCGGCGTATCGGTGCCCATCGAACCGATAGGCTCTTTTCCACCCACGGCCATGGCCGAAATGATGCTGTCCAAATCTTCAGAACTGTAGCCAAATACTTTTTGGTATTTGAAAATCTGGTCTTGTTCCAGATGGGTAAACATCACCCGTGGTTCGGGCAGTTCTTCCAAACGGATTTTGTATTTATTCAACCAGTCGCCGTAAGGCTTCAGGTTACAAATTTCATTTTTGAGTTCTTCATCGCTGATGATGCGTTCCTGCTCCATGTCTACCACAAACATTTTGCCGGGTTGCAGGCGGCCACGTTCTTTAATGATGGCAGGATCAACGGGCAATGCACCCGATTCGCTGGACATGATGACACGGTCGTCGGTAGTAACGGTGTACCGTGAGGGGCGAAGACCGTTTCTATCAAGAGTGGCACCAATCATTTTACCATCGGTAAAGGAAATAGAAGCCGGACCATCCCAGGGTTCCATCAAACAAGCGTGGTATTCGTAGAATGCTTTTTTCGCAGCATCCATCTCGTTGTTTTCATCCCATGCTTCGGGTATCAGCATCATCATTACATGGGGCAAACTGCGACCAGTGTAGGTCAGCAATTCAATCATGTTGTCGAGGCAGGCACTATCACTTTGTCCGCTGGTGACAATGGGCAGCAGCATCTCCATTTCTTCGTGGGTGAAGTAAGGAGAAGTAAAGCCCTTTTCGCTACTACGCAACCAGTTGAGGTTGCCTTGCAGTGTATTGATTTCTCCATTGTGGGCAATGAAACGGAAGGGTTGAGCCAGCTTCCAACTGGGGAAGGTATTGGTGGCAAAACGGCTATGCACCAGGCCAAAAGCACTGGTGAGTGTTTTCTGCGACAAGTCGGGGAAATACTCCCGCACCTGATGGCTGGTGAGCTGTCCTTTGTACACCAACACACGTGATGACATAGAGGCTACATAAAAACCAACCGCATCTTGCTTCACCGTATTGTTGATGAGATGAGAAGCGTAATTGCGCAGCACAAACAATTTGCGATCGAAATCGGTTTGGTCGTTGATGTGGTCGGGGCATTTAATAAACACCTGTTCCATTTCAGGCTCCACACTCAGTGCTGTTTCGCCAATGCCTTCGGTATTGACAGGTACCCGGCGATACCACAATATTTCCATCCCCAACTGCTCGGCAGTGCGGTTGAACGTATCGCGGCATGCTTCGCGGAGCGTTACATTTTTCGGAAAGAAAATAACGCCAACGCCATACTTACCTACAGCAGGCAGCATCACGCCAGATTTCAGTGCTTCTGCATAGAAAAACTCATGGGGAATCTGAATCATGATACCCGCACCATCGCCGGTGTTGACTTCACAACCACAGGCACCACGGTGCTCCATGTTTTCCAATACAGTCAGCGCATCGCTAACATGTTGGTGCGATTTTTTACCACGAATGTGGGCTACAAAGCCGATGCCACACGCATCGTGTTCAAAGGAAGGATCGTATAACCCAACTTGTTTCTCAATCATTTTCGCCTGTTAAGATTGGTTAATGAACGGTCTTTTTTGATGAATAACAGGCAAGCAATCGGATAAAATTAGGGAAATTATCTATTAAAACCCTAAAAGTGTTGAAGAAAGAATATTCACAATTTTTCCATTTCAGGATGGTTTTTCCAACAAAAGTTGTAGTCACTTATCTGATGGATGTGTGGGCGTTTGACAATCAATGCTAAACCTGTACAAATGGATGGACAAAACAATGAGTGCTGTCGGCGGAGGTGAATAAAAGTTTGCCGACAGACACTCATCTTATGAAAAGCAATAGTAATCGCTATTAGGCGCCGGCCTGGTTTTCCGGACGCAGGCTGCGAACAGTTTTACCTGCCTGCCACATTTCGCTTTCACGCAGTTCGGCCAGTTCGGCTTCCAGCTTTTCGCGGTAGTCGGGTTGGCTGTTGCTGTCGATGCTGCGCTGGCTTTCTTTACCGGTAGCTACGCTTTGGTACAGTTCGCTAAACACAGGGTAAGAAGCATCGCGGAATTTCTTCCACCAGTCGAGGGCACCACGCTGTGCAGTGGTAGAGCAGTTGGCATACATCCAGTCCATGCCGTTTTCTGCTACCAGTGGCATCAGGCTCTGTGTCAGTTCTTCTACGGTTTCGTTGAAGGCTTCAGAAGGGCTGTGGCCATTGTCGCGGAGTACCTGGTACTGTGCCGCAAAAATGCCTTGGATAGCACCCATCAGCGTACCACGTTCGCCGGTCAAATCGCTGAAAACTTCTTTTCTGAAATCTGTTTCGAACAGGTAGCCGCTACCTACGGCAATACCCAATGCCACCACACGGTCTTTGGCTTTACCGGTTGCATCTTGGTAAATTGCGAAGCTACTGTTGAGGCCACGGCCTTGCAGGAACATGCGGCGCAGTGAAGTGCCCGAACCTTTTGGTGCCACGAGGAATACATCAACATCGGCAGGAGGAATGATACCGGTTTGCTCGTTGAACGTAATGCCAAAACCATGAGAGAAATACAACGCTTTACCAGCAGTAAGATGCTTCTTCACGGTAGGCCACAGTTCTATTTGTGCAGCATCGCTGAGCAGGTAGCAAATGATGGTGCCACGCTCCAGTGCTTCTTCAATTTCAAAAAGCGTTTCGCCGGGTACAAAGCCGTCTTTCACTGCCTTATCCCAGGTTTTTGAATTTTTGCGCTGGCCCACAATTACGTTGATGCCATTATCGCGTTGGTTGAGTGCCTGGCCAGGACCCTGCACACCATAACCGATAACGGCGATGGTTTCATTTTTCAGCACTTCCTGTGCTTTTGCCAGTGGAAATTCTTCGCGGGTTACTACGTTTTCTTCAACGCCGCCGAAATTGAGCTTTGCCATGATATTCTGTTTGTTGTTTTTTGGTTTGTGTTGATACTTGGTTTGGTATAAAACAGATAGCAGTAGTGGAGTATACCGTTATCGTATTTATGCAATTGTTTTTTTACATGGAGAATACTTCTTGCTGTTTGTCGAGGTATTCGTTTTCGATGACTTCTTCACCGGGTTCGGCCTGTTCAAACTCCCGCAGTTTTTCGTGGAAGCCGGCACTGGCTTTAATGATGGCCACTCTGGCACTGCGAACAAATTCGATGAGGCCAAAGGGGGCCAGCACTTCAATCAGCTGGTCTGTTTCTTCGCGGTGGCCAGTGGTTTCAAACACCGTGTAATCGTTGCGGATCACCACGGCACGGGCACCGTACTGGCGCAGCAGGCGTTCTACTTTTGCCTTGGCCGCTATCTCACTGGTAGGCACTTTGTACAAAGCCATTTCCTGCCAAATGATCTCATCATTGGTGTTGTAGTAAGCCTTCAATACCTCTACCTGCTTCTCTATCTGACGTACCAGTTTTTTCACCACGTCTTCCGTTTCATGAATCACAATATTGAAACGGTGAATGCCGGGAATTTCCGAAGGTGAAGTGTTGAGACTTTCGATATTGATTTTGCGCCGCGAAAAAATGATGGAAATGCGGGTGAGTAAACCAATATGGTTTTCGGTATATACGGTGATGGTATATTCTTCTTTGATACTGGCGCTGCCACTATTGGGGGAGTACATAAACGCCTGTGCAAATGACTGTTTCATGTGTAGTTATTTTAAGCGGATTTCAGCAACGCCACAGCCCTGGGGTACCATGGGAAATACATTGTTTTCTTTGGCCACCATTACTTCGAGCAGATAACTGCCTTTGTGGTTGAGCATGGTTTGCAAACCGGTTTCCAGATTGCTGCGGTCGGTGATGCGCTGGCCATCGATGTAGTAACCCTTGGCTACTTGCACAAAGTCAGGACTCGTGATGTCTACAAACGAATAACGTTTTTCCAAAAACAGCTCCTGCCACTGGCGTACCATGCCCAGGAAGTTGTTGTTGAGGATGATGATTTTTACATCGGCGCCAAACTGCATGATGGTACCCAGTTCCTGAATGGTCATTTGAAAACCACCATCGCCAATCACCGCTACAACTGGTCTGTTGGGCGCACCATATTTTGCACCAATAGCTGCAGGTAATGCAAAGCCCATGGTACCCAAACCGCCGGAAGTAACATTGCTACGGGATTGATTGAACGTGGCGTAGCGACAAGCCACCATTTGGTGTTGTCCAACATCCGTTACAATCACTGCATTGCCATTGGTGAGTTTGTTGAGCAGGTTAATTACTTCGCCCATGGTCATTTCGCCAGACTGAGGATTACATTCATCTTGTATTACCACTTTATGCTCTTCTTCTGCCATATCGCGGAAGCGCTGCACCCATGCCGTGTGTTGCTTTTGCGCCACCAGGTTGGTAAGCAAAGGCAAGGTTTCTTTACAATCGCCCCACACAGGAACGGTTGCTTTTACATTCTTGTCTATTTCTGCGGGGTCAATATCGAGGTGAATGATTTTTGCTTGTTTGGCGTATTTATCCAACCGGCCAGTTACACGGTCGTCGAAACGCATGCCGATTGCAATGAGCACATCGCATTCGTTGGTGAGCACGTTGGGGCCGTAGTTGCCATGCATGCCGAGCATTCCTACGTTCAACGGATGATTGGTAGGCAACGCAGACAAACCCAGCAATGTCCACGCTGCAGGAATGCCACTCTTTTCTACAAAGGCTTTAAACTCTGCTTCGGCATTGCCCAAAATAACACCCTGACCAAACAAAATGTAAGGACGTTCAGCTTCGTTGATGAGTTTGGCAGCTGCTTCTACAAACTCGCTGCGCACCTGCGGCTTGGGCCGGTAGCTGCGGATGTGTTTGCATGGCGTGTGTCCTGCAAAATCTATTTTTTGTACCTGTGCATTTTTGGTAATGTCTACCAGTACAGGGCCGGGGCGGCCGCTGCCTGCTATGTAAAATGCTTTGGCTATCACTTCCGAAATTTCGCTGGCATCTGTTACCTGATAGTTCCATTTTGTAACAGGAGCGGTGATATTGATAACGTCTGTTTCCTGAAAGGCATCGGTGCCAAGCAAATGCGCAAATACCTGTCCGGTAATGCACACAACAGGCGTACTGTCAATCATAGCATCGGCGAGGCCTGTTACCAGGTTGGTTGCGCCGGGGCCGCTGGTGGCAAACACCACGCCGGTTTTGCCACTGGTGCGGGCAAAGCCCTGTGCTGCATGAATGGCACCTTGCTCGTGGCGTACCAGTATGTGTTGCAGTTGATCATTGAAATCATACAAGGCATCATAAATGGGCATGATGGCACCACCGGGATAACCGAACACGGTGCTGGCACCTTCTGCCAGCAGTGAACGTATCACCACTTCAGAGCCCGTTATATTCATGATTGGCTGAGTTGTGTTGGCTGTGGCGGGTGCTGTAGCTACTTCCATAACATAAAATTTTATTCGCTGTCGGTAACGCAACCTTCGGCTGCACTTTTTACCTGCTTGGCGTATTTATACAAAATGCCTTTTGTTACATTGAGCGGACGGGCAGTCCATGCAGCACGACGTTGTGCTAATTCTTCATCCGAAATTTTGATGTTAATGCTGTTGTTGACGGCATCAATTTCAATGATGTCATCATCTTTTACCAGTGCAATATTGCCGCCTTCAAAAGCTTCTGGAGTGATGTGGCCTACTACAAAACCATGTGTGCCACCACTAAAACGACCATCGGTTATGAGGGCTACACTTTTGCCCAAACCTGCACCAATAATGGCACCGGTAGGTTTCAGCATTTCGGGCATACCCGGTGCGCCCTTGGGGCCGATGTAGCGAATGACGACCACATCGCCGGCTTTTACTTTACCCGACGCAATGCCATCAATGAATGCTTTCTCGCCTTCAAATACACGTGCTGTACCTTCAAAACGTTCGCCTTCTTTACCAGAAATTTTGGCCACACTACCACCAGTGGCAAGGTTGCCGTACAGTATTTGCAAATGGCCTGTTGCTTTCAATGGTGTTTCCAGCGGCATAATAATTTTCTGCTCTTCGAAATTCAAATCGGGAGCAGTGGCTACGTTTTCTGCAAGGGTTTTACCGGTTACAGTCAGGCAATCGCCGTGCAGCAAACCTTTCGACAACAAGTATTTCATCACGGCAGGAACGCCCCCGTATTTATGTAAGTCTTCCATGAGGTACTTGCCGCTCGGTTTGAAGTCAGCCAGCACAGGTACCCGGTCACTAATCATTTGAAAATCGTCTTGCGTTAAGGGCACGCCAATGGTTTTGGCAATCGCAATCATGTGCAGCACTGCATTGGTGCTGCCACCCAATACCATGATGATGGTAAGTGCATTTTCAAATGCTTTACGTGTCATGATATCGCTGGGCTTAATGTCTTTTTCCAACAGCACTTTTATGGCTGCAGCCATGCTGTCACATTCCCGTTGCTTGTCTTCACTCAGTGCCGGGTTTGAAGAGGAGTATGGCAAACTCATACCCAATGCTTCAATGGCACTGGCCATGGTGTTGGCGGTGTACATACCACCGCAGGCACCTGCACCGGGGCAAGAATTTTTGATGATGCCTTTGAAATCACCTTCATCTAACTGGCCGGCAATTTTTTTACCCAACGCTTCAAAAGCACTTACAATATTGAGGTCTTCGCCTTTGTAATGACCGTGTGCAATGGTGCCGCCATACAACATGATAGAAGGACGGTTGAGGCGGGCCATGGCCATTACAGAACCGGGCATGTTTTTATCACAACCCGGAATGCATATTAACGCATCGTAGTACTGTGCACCAGCATTTGTTTCAATGCTGTCGGCAATTACATCGCGGCTTACCAGGCTGTAGCGCATGCCATCGGTGCCCATGCTGATGCCATCACTTACCCCAATAGTGTAAAAACGCAAACCCAGCAAATCATCTGTTTTGTTGATGTTATCTCTTACCGAAGTAGCGAGATCATTCAAGTGCATATTGCAGGGGTTGCCATCCCAGCCCATAGCGGCAATGCCCACTTGTGCTTTGCTAAAATCCTGCTCTTTAAAACCAATGGCATAGTACATGGCCTGCGCCGCCGGTTGTGTCTCATCTTGTGTAAGGGTCTTACTGTATTTGTTCAATTCGTTTGGCATGTCTGCATTATTTTTTGCTAAGCAACCACCGTTGCTTTTGTATGAATGGGTTGTGCTACTACCAATGCCTTGTACGCTTGCTGTACTTGTGCACCAAGGCTTTCAGCCCAAGGCATGGGCAGGGTAGTGTTGTCTATTTGTTGTATGCCGATGACTTCAGCAGCAGTACCACAAAAAAAGGCGCTGTCAGCAGTAAGTAATTCATCGGGATGAATGTGGCGTTCTTCTACGTCAATGTTCAGCATTGCACAAAGCTGTAGTACGGTAGCCCGTGTAATGCCGGTAAGAATATGTCCGGCAGCAGGTGTAATCAGTTGGCCATTTTTTTCTATAAAAAAATTGGCGCCGGGTCCTTCAGCTATGTTGCCGTTCAGGTCTTTCAGCAACGCTTCATCGTAGCCTTTTGCTTTGGCATCCTGACTTGCCAAAATGCTGTTGACATAATGACCGCAAGCCTTAGCCTGCATGTGAAAAGCCTTGGGATTGGGCCGCTGAAATTCGGAAATGTGTACCCGCAATAATTTATCGCCTAAGAAGGGTTGCATGGCCCATGCCTGGATGGTGATATTGCTTTCTTCGTTGGGGTTAAAACTCATATTGGCAGGGCCGTAAATGAGTGGGCGGATGTAGGCATCCTGCAAGTCATTTCTGCGCAGTACAGCGTAGGTAGCTTCAATCAGTTCTTCATTGCTCCACTCATAAGGAAGATTCAATGCCTGTGCCGATTTGCGGAGCCGGTCATAGTGTTCTTCCGGCTTGAAAATAGCAGTGGTGCCATGGATGGTTTTGTACGAACGAATGCCTTCGAAAACGCCATAGCCATAGTGCATGGTCTGACTGTACAAATCAATACGGGCATCTTTGGCTTTTACCAAATTACCATTGTGGTAAATGAATGTGTTGTCTTTATAATAAGTTGCCATAACCAATAAAAAAAGCCCGCTTCTTTTGCAGAGAAGCGGGCTGTTATAAAAGTGATACAATCAGGTTTACATTCAACTGGCTCCTCTGTGCAGTATAGGTACAATAATGACCATCACCACGATAATGGTGCTGATAATAATGGTTGTATTTGCGAGCCTGTTCAACATGTTTTGCTGAGGAGTTGGCTGGCTAATTTATACCCTTCTGCTATAGAAAAGAACTGCGGTGTGTTAGATAATGGTAGACTTACGCAACTCAATGTTGCCTTTGTTTACCACCTCTATGGCTTTACCGTGTATGTAGTCGCATATTAAGTCGCCTACAGTAGAGGTAAAGTAAAAATTAACGGGGTCAATGTCTTTTGTTACAAAGCCGTTTTCCAGTGTCCATTGCACAGCATTGCGTACCACGGTTGCTTCGTGTTGCAACCCGAAATAATCGAGCATCATGGCAGCCGATAAAATAGCACCGATGGGGTTGGCAATGTCTTTGCCGGCAGCTTGCGGGTAAGAACCATGAACGGGTTCAAACAGAGCAGTGCTATTGCCGATAGACGCTGAAGGCAACAAACCAAGTGATCCCGTGAGTACACTCGCTTCGTCGCTGATGATGTCGCCAAACATGTTTTCTGTAAGGATGACATCAAACTGACCGGGGTTCAAAATCAACTGCATGGCTGCATTGTCTACAAACAAATATTCCACCGTTACTTCAGGATAACGGACGGCTATTTGCTGTATGGTTTTGCGCCACAGGCGGGATGTTTCCAGCACGTTGGCTTTATCTACCAAAGTCAGTTTTTTACGCCGTTGCATAGCCGCTTCAAAAGCCAGCCTGGCAATGCGTTCAATTTCGTGTTGTTGGTAATGGCAAGTATCAGTTGCGGCAGTACCATCTTCGCTGGTGAACTTGTCACCAAAGTAGATGCCGCCGGTAAGCTCTCTGAAAATGATAAAATCAACGCCGCTTTTGGCTTTGATTTTAATAGGCGATAAATGATGTAAGGAAGGAACCGTTTGCACAGGCCGCACATTGGCATACAACTGCAATGCCTTGCGAATGCCCAGCAATCCTTGCTCGGGTCGCACCGTTGCGTTAGGGTCATTATCAAAGCGGGGATGCCCCACGGCACCCAACAATACAGCATCTGAGTTGAGGGCACTGGCTACTGTTTCCGTAGGCAATGCAGCACCCGTGGCATCAATGGCTTCTGCACCCAGCAAAGCACGTTCGTATACAAACTCATGCTGGTATACTTCGGCAATAGTGTCGAGCACCTTCATGGCTTGCTTCACTACTTCCGGGCCAATGCCGTCGCCGTATATGCTGGTAATTTTTTTAAACATAAATACCTGTGGTTGATGATGATTTTTGCTTGCTTGTCTTACTTCACTTTTCTTGTCTGTTGCCATTGCTCATGGTCATCATTGGCCATTGATTGCCTGAAAGGCAGGTGAGAGAAGTGGGTGTGGAGGTCATCGTTTCTGAAGCGAACCCCTGATTATGTTGGTTGTGTAATCTTCTTTTTTAGGAAACAACTTCTCTGGCTTTGGCCAGTTCGTGCAGGTCTTCCTCCAGCACTTCTTTTTTGCGGTCGGCTACCAGCAAAAACTCTTCATATAAAGCATCCACATCGTCGCGGTCGAACTGGTACCCCAGCTTGTGAAAACGATGCGCCAATGCACTTCGGCCGCTGCGGGCAGTGAGAATAATTTTAGAGCCTTCAGCACCTACTTCTTCGGGAGCAATGATTTCGTAGGTCTGTGCATTTTTCAGGAAGCCATCCTGGTGAATGCCCGATGAATGGGAGAAAGCGTTGCTACCCACAATGGCCTTATTGGGCTGCACGGGCATCCGCATGGTATCGCTCACTTTTTGGCTGATGCTGTTGAGCAATTTCGGATTCACGTTGGTGTACAATCCGAGGTCGGCATGCTGGCGCAGCACCATCACAACTTCTTCCAGTGACGTATTACCGGCTCTTTCGCCCAAGCCATTAATGGTACATTCAATCTGCCGGGCACCGGCAATGGCACCTGCAATAGAGTTGGCAGTAGCCAGTCCCAAGTCGTTGTGACAATGGCAGCTCAACACTGCTTTGTCCACGTTCGACACATGGTCGATGAGGTATTGAATTTTTTCGCCGTATTGATGCGGCAAACAATAACCGGTTGTATCAGGAATATTCACGGTGGTGGCACCGGCAGCAATCACTGCTTCTACCACTTGCGCCAGATACGCATTGTCGCTGCGGCCGGCGTCTTCACAATAAAATTCTACATCATCAGTAAAGCGGCGGGCAAATTTGGTGGCGGCTACAGCTCTTTCCAAAATGGCTTCACGGGTGCTGTTGAACTTGTGCTTGATGTGCATATCGGAAGTGCCGATACCAGTATGAATGCGTGGCCGATGCGCACCTTTCAGCGCTGCGGCTGCCGATTCTATGTCTTTTTCTACCGAGCGGCTGAGGGCACACACGGTGGCGTTTTTAATGATGGCGGCAATTTGCTTTACTGATTCAAAATCGCCGGGAGAGGAAATGGGAAAACCTGCTTCAATAATGTCTACACCTAATGATTCCAGTAATAATGCCAGTTCTACTTTCTCTGCTGTATTGAGTTTACATCCGGGCACTTGCTCGCCGTCGCGGAGCGTCGTGTCGAAAATAAAAACCTTATCTGCCATGCGTTGCACAATTTTCCGGGTAAAAAAATTGCAGGCTGTTTAAGTTTGTTGTTGCTTGCCTGATATTTAAACAGAAACAGCCTGCGCTGCTAAATTATCAGGTCATAAGCCGACCATTCAAACCAAAATAAGGTCCTGATTACACTGGCCAATGCCCGGACACCGGGTGCAATCCTTAGTGTAGCAAGGGTTTTGATTACAATTTGTTTACAATGCCTAACCTTCAGCGAGACGATTTATTTCAGTTGGTCAAGAGCCTGGGAAAAGGGGAGAAGCGCAATTTTAAGCTCTACATGCAGCGCAATTCGGCCTCAGCAGAGCTCAAAGTGGTGCAACTCTTCGATGCCCTAGACAAAATGGAGGAGTACGACGAAGTGAGCATGCTGAAGAAAAACAAGGCCATCGCCAAAAGCCAGCTCTCCAACCTCAAAGCCAGTTTATACCGCCACATACTCACCAGCCTGCGCCTCATTAAGGATGCCGAAAACATCGACATGCAGCTGCATGAAATGCTCGACCATGCCCGCATTTTGTACAACAAAGGTTTGTACCTGCAAAGCCTGCATGTGCTCGACCGCCTGAAGAGTACTGCCCGTGAATACTATCAGTTTACCTACCTGGAGCAGGCCATTTTTTTTGAGAAAAAAATTGAAGCCATGTACATCACCCGCAGCATGGACATGCGGGCCGATTTGCTGGCCGATGAAAGCGATATGGTGCAGCAGCGGTTACAATCGGTGAACCGGTTGAGCAACCTGAGTCTGCAATTGTACAGCTGGTACATTAAGCACGGGCATGCCCGTAACAAGTCGGATCAGGAAGCGGTGATGTATTATTTCAAAAGCCATGCACCGGCCGAGCCCGAAAGCCTGCAGGGGTTTTATGAAAAACTGTATTATTACCAGAGCCAGTCGTGGTTGTCGTTTATTTTACAAGACTACCTGAAGTATTATAAATACAGTCAGCGCTGGGTGGATTTGTACCATGCCGAGCCTGCCATGATTAAAGTGGAAACCATCCAGTACATCAAAGGCATGCATAACCTGCTGAGTGCTCATTACGATTTAAAAAATATAGACCGCTTTTATCAGGCGATTGAGCAGTTTCAACAGTTTTACAACAGCGATTGGGTACAGTCGAACGAGAATTACAAGATTCAATCATTTGTGTACCTGTACATCTCCCGCATTCACCGGCATTACCTCGAAGGCACTTTTACTGAAGGGTTGGAAGTGGTGCCGGAAATCATGCTGCAACTGGATGAG
Source organism: Chitinophagaceae bacterium (assembly GCA_020848815.1). Taxonomy (GTDB): domain Bacteria; phylum Bacteroidota; class Bacteroidia; order Chitinophagales; family Chitinophagaceae; genus Phnomibacter. The sequence goes on from JADLHL010000211.1 coordinate 13,811, forward strand.
TACAGCTTGTACATCGACCGACACCGCATATTAGTGTTTTACTACAAAATAGCCTGCCTGTATTTTGGCAGCGGCCGGTATGATGAAACGGTAGACTACCTCAATAAAATCATTCACCTAAAAGTAGACCTGCGTATCGATCTGCAGTGTTATGCAAGATTGCTGCACCTGATTGCACACTTCGAGTTGGGCAATCATGAATTGTTGCCGTACCTCATCAAATCAGTGTATCGCTTCATGGCCAAAATGGACAACCTGAGCCATGTAGAAGAAGCCATGCTCAAGTTTTTGCGGGAATCCTTGCAATTGAATGTGGCACAAATCAAACCCAAGCTCAGCAAATTGCTCGGCCAGTTGAAACGCTACGAAAACCGTGCCTCAGAAGCCAGGGCATTTGCCTACCTCGATGTGGTGAGCTGGCTCGAAAGCAAAATAGAAGAAGTGCCGGTGGAAACGGTGATTCGGCGAAAATTTATGGAGCTCTCAGCAGAAAAGTAAACACGTTTTCTGCCTCTGTTGGTCGCCTGACCAACAGAGAGCTGGAACATCGTTGATGTTGCTGGTGTATTCTACTTCAGCAAAAAACTATATCTGATACAGATAACGGCTAGCAGCAGGAGTGTAAATTAGTTGCTAGGGAGGACACCCGCAATGGCACTGAAAGAGACACACCCGTAAAGGCGGAAAACAATATCTATATACTAGATGCATATGAAGTTTGTCAAGACAAAGTATATGATACGAAAATCAATTTATAGAATATTGGTAGGGTTGCTTATTATGTCTATTAATTTGATTTTACCCCTTAATTTGTTTTTGAAGGTAGTTTGCTTCTATTGGGCAAGTATTCATTTTATTTCACTTTTCACCTTCAATTTTTCAGGATTATATTTTGAAATTAATGGGATGCTTTGTTTTAGAAGAAGATTTAAAAAATATTACTTCCCCCCTTCAGCTATTAGGGGTATTCATTTGGCAGATCTTAAAACTTGGCAGAAGTATGGCTTTTATACTTCAAGTATTATTGCGCCTGGTTTTACTTTTCCTTATCTCACATTTTCCATGTTAGATGGTGATGGAAAAAGTTGTGAGCATAAGGTGTTTGTGAATACTTTTAAAGAAGATGGGAAGGAATTACAGTTCTTTTTGGATAAGCTTCAAGAATTGAATCCCTTTTACAAGTTTCCTAATATTGAAGAGTTTAATTCAAACTTTAAATAATATCTACGTTCTGTCTATGCTGGTCGCCGGACCAACATAGCTTTGCAACATCGGTAATGTTGCTGGCGCATTCTACTTCAGCGAAAACTAACTTCGATACCGATAACGGGTAGCTGCAGTAGTGTAAATTAGTTACGGTGATAACACCCGCAAAGGCGAAAGAAGTGGAGTGGGAAATGGTTCGATTGCCACGAACCAAGGCGGAGGAGTGAAGTTAAGCTACCGTGTGTTTTGTCACCGGGGCAGGTGAGGAGACTCATTGCTGGCCGTGATGCTGGTCATTGAGCCGCCACAGGTGTTTGGTAATTTTACATAGCTGAAAATGAAAATGGCCGACCATGGGCTGTTGCTATTTTCAGCAATGTATTCTCCAACCAAATCTTCTTTTTATGCTCGATTTTCTCATTCAGGTAAGAGACTTCATAGCTCAACCCTGGCCCTGGTATGTAGCAGGCCCACTGATGGCATTGGTGATGTTCATCCTGCTGTATTTCGGTCACGAATTCGGCATCTCCGACAACTTCCGCCTTATGTGTGCCGCCGATGGAGCCGACAAGATGAATGACTTTTTCAAGATCAACTGGCAGTCGGGTGAGTGGAACCTGCTGGTGGCATTGGGTGCCGTATTTGGCGGCTACATGGTGTCGCATTATTTCCTTGGCGATCAGGGCAACATTGCCCATATCAGCGATGCTACGGTGGCCAGCCTGCAAGAAATAGGAGTGAAAGTTGAACAGGGCAAAGTGCCCATGGTGCCGGAATTTATTGGTTGGGATGCGCTGCTGAGCTGGCAGGGTTGGCTCATGCTGGCGGGTGGTGGTTTGTTTGTGGGCTTTGGTGCCCGCTATGCTGGTGGCTGTACTTCGGGCCACGCTATTAGTGGTTTGAGTGCATTGCAACTACCATCGCTGATTGCGGTGGTGGGCTTTTTTGCCGGCGGCTTGTTGGTTACCTATTTCGTGTTACCCCTTTTGTTTCCCCTCTAAAACCGAACCGTTATGAGAATGTCTCGCTACATATTCGTAGGCATGCTGTTGGGTTTCATTTTGTACAAAAGCGAAGCTGTATCCTGGTTCCGCATTTATGAAATGTTTCGCTTTCAGAGCTTTCACATGTTTGGCATCATTGGCTCAGCCATTGTTTCCGGCATCATCATTGTACAAATCGTAAAGCGCCGCCATGTAAAAAACGTGGAAGGCAACGAAATCACTTTCAACGATAAAAACAAAACCATTTACCGCTACCTCATTGGTGGATTCATTTTTGGTGTGGGTTGGGCCTTGGCAGGTGCCTGCCCGGCGCCCATGTTCATATTGCTGGGTAGTGGCAAAACCGTGTTTATTGTGTATTTGATAGCCGCCATGACAGGCACTTACCTCTATGGCGTACTGCGGCCCAAGCTGCCCCATTAACAACGACTGCCTGCTTTTGTACACAGCCCGCTGCACAGTGGGCTGTTTTTTTGGGGGGTATAAACGCCACAAAGATTCACCGCCTTTGTTGGTCGCCTGACCAACAAAGCAACCCTTTCGAATGGTGCCAAATTGGAAATCATCGCACCCATTTCTAGCAAATCCCGCCATTTTTCCACCCTTTTTTACCCAACCAGGAGCTTTCTGCATATAATAATACAGCGGCTGCTTGTTTTTTGGGCTGCTTCGCTTACTTTTGCCAGCTCAATTGTGCAGGAGTATCTAAGTTGCAGAACGAATCCGTTGATTTATAAGCACTTGCGTCGTCTTCCGACTGCCTTAACAATAGGCCGATTCGGGGGCGATATTCTATTGTCAGTACAGTTGTAAAAAAAACGTCAGTTGTAATATGGCCATCAAAAAAGACAATCGACCCAAGTCAAACTTCACCAGCATTACCATTAGCCTGGCCAGTCCCGACTCCATACTGGAGCGCAGCCACGGCGAAGTGCTGAAGCCCGAAACCATTAACTACCGCACCTACAAGCCCGAAAGAGATGGCCTGTTCTGCGAACGCATTTTCGGCCCTGTAAAGGACTACGAATGTGCTTGCGGTAAGTACAAGCGTATTCGCTACAAAGGCATTGTGTGCGACCGTTGTGGTGTAGAAGTAACCGAAAAGAAAGTACGTCGTGAACGCATGGGCCACATCAAGCTGGTGGTGCCTGTAGTGCACATTTGGTACTTCAAAAGCCTGCCCAACAAAATTGGTTACCTGCTGGGTATGAGCTCTAAAAAGCTCGAAACCATCGTGTATTACGAACGTTTCGTGGTGATTCAGCCCGGCATCCGTGCCGATAAAGGCCAGAACTATGGCGACCTGCTGACAGAAGAGGAATACCTCGATATCCTGGATGCATTGCCAAAAGACAACCAATACTTGTCTGACGACGATCCCAATAAATTCATCGCCAAAATGGGTGCCGATGCGGTTAGCGATTTGCTGAGCCGTCTCGACCTCGACCAGCTGAGCTTCGACCTGCGCAACTCTGCCGCCAACGAAACCAGCCAGCAGCGCCGTGCCGACGCCCTCAAGCGTTTGAGCGTGGTAGAAGCTTTCCGCGATGCCAGCACCCGTATCACCAACCGTCCTGAGTGGATGATCATGCAGTACATTCCGGTGATTCCACCAGAACTGCGTCCGTTGGTGCCATTAGATGGTGGCCGTTTTGCATCATCCGACCTCAACGACCTTTACCGTCGGGTTATCATCCGTAACAACCGCTTGAAGCGTCTGTTGGAAATCAAAGCCCCTGAAGTAATCCTGCGCAACGAAAAGCGGATGCTGCAGGAAGCCATCGACAGCCTGTTCGACAACAGCCGTAAGAGCAATGCCGTAAAAGCTGAAGGTGGTCGTGCCCTCAAATCTTTGAGCGATGTGCTGAAAGGTAAGCAGGGTCGTTTCCGTCAAAACTTGCTCGGTAAGCGTGTTGACTACTCTGGTCGTTCTGTAATCGTAGTAGGCCCCGAACTGAAACTCCATGAGTGTGGTTTGCCAAAAGACATGGCAGCCGAGCTCTTCAAGCCATTTATTATCCGCAAGCTCATTGAGCGTGGCATTGTAAAAACGGTGAAGAGTGCCCGTAAACTGGTAGACCGCAAGGAAGCCGTGGTTTGGGATATTCTCGAGAATATTTTGAAAGGCCACCCTGTAATGCTGAACCGTGCCCCAACATTGCACCGCTTGTCTATCCAGGCTTTCCAGCCCAAGCTGATTGAAGGTAAGGCCATTCAACTGCACCCGCTGGTAACCTCAGCCTTCAACGCCGACTTCGACGGTGACCAGATGGCCGTGCACGTGCCTTTGAGCAATGCCGCCATTTTGGAAGCCCAGTTGCTGATGCTGAGCTCTCACAACATTTTGAACCCTCAAAATGGCACGCCTATTACCCTGCCTTCTCAGGACATGGTACTCGGTTTGTACTACATTTCTAAGGGTAAAAAAACAACCGATACCGAAACTGTTCGTGGCCAGGGCATGTCTTTCTACAGCCCCGAAGAAGTAATTATTGCTTACAACGAAAAACGCATTGACCTGCATGCCAATATCAAGGTGAAGGTGAATGTGCGTAGCAAAGACGGTACCCTCTCTAAAAAGCTGATTGAAACAACCGTAGGACGGGTTATTTTCAACCAGTTTGTACCAGAAGAAGTTGGTTTTGTAAACGCCGTATTGACCAAGAAAAGCCTTCGGGAAATCATTGGTGATATCGTTGAAATTACCAACGTGCCAAAAACAGCTAAGTTTCTTGACGACATCAAGCAGCTTGGTTTCCGTATGGCCTTCAAAGGCGGTTTGTCGTTCAGCATCAACGACCTCATTATTCCTGACGTGAAGCATGAAATGCTCGAAAACGCCAAGGCAGAGGTAGAGGAAGTGTGGGAGAACTACAATATGGGTCTCATCACCAACAACGAACGTTACAACCAAATTATCGATATCTGGAGCCGTGTGGATACACGCATCACCGAAACGCTTATTCGTGAGCTGGCAACCGATAAGCAGGGCTTCAACTCTGTATACATGATGCTGGATTCAGGTGCACGTGGTAGCAAGCAGCAGATCAAGCAGCTGGCTGGTATTCGTGGTCTGATGGCCAAGCCTCGTAAGAGCGGTTCTACAGGTTCAGAAATCATCGAAAACCCCATCTTGTCAAACTTCAAAGGTGGCCTGAACGTACTCGATTACTTCATTTCTACCCACGGTGCCCGTAAGGGTCTGGCGGATACGGCCCTGAAAACGGCCGATGCCGGTTACCTTACCCGTCGTCTGGTAGACGTGGCTCAGGATGTGGTGATAACCGAAGAAGATTGCGGCACCCTGCGTGGCATTGCAACTTCTGCGTTAAAAGACAACGAAGACATCATTGAACCACTGGCCGACCGTATTGCTGGTCGTACAAGTTTGCACAATGTGTACAATCCGCTGACCGATGAATTGATCATTGCTGCGGGCAGTCAGATTACCGCTGAACTGGCCAAGCAAATTGAAGATGCAGGTATTGATACAGTTGAAATCAGAAGTGTACTTACCTGCGAAAGCAAGCGTGGTGTATGCGTAAACTGCTATGGCAAAAACCTGGCTACCGGCTACACCGCTCAGCGTGGTGATGCAGTAGGTATCATTGCCGCACAGTCAATTGGTGAACCTGGTACACAGCTTACCCTCCGTACTTTCCACGTAGGTGGTGTGGCTGGTTCTGCTTCAGTAGAAAGTACCCTGAACGCCAAGTTTGACGGTATTATCCAGTTTGACGGTATCCGTACTGTAAAAGGTGAAAACAACCAGGGCGAGGACGCCACATACGTTATTGGCCGTACCGGCGAAATCCGTGTAATGGACGAAACGGGTGAACGCCTGTTGAATACCCACAACATTCCTTACGGTTCTATTCTGAACGTGAAAAACGGCCAGAAGATTAAGAAGGGTGATGTGATTTGCAGCTGGGATCCGTTCAACAACGTTATCATTTCAGAAATCAACGGTACTGTTGTTTTCGATAGCATTTTGGAAGGTGTTACTTTCCGTGAAGAAGCCGATGACCAAACCGGTCACCGCGAAAAAGTGGTTATCGAATCAAAAGACCGCACCAAAATCCCGGCCATCAAAATTGAAGGCAAGGATGTAAAAATGTATAACCTGCCAGTAGGCTCACACCTGTCGGTAGAAGAAGGTAAAGAAGTACGTAGCGGCCAGGTATTGGCTAAGATTCCTCGTATCCTTAGCAAACTGCGTGATATCACCGGTGGTCTGCCACGTGTAACGGAACTGTTTGAAGCCCGTAACCCAAGCAGCCCTGCCATTGTAAGTGAAATTGATGGTGTAGTAACCTTCGGTAGCATTAAGCGTGGCAACCGCGAAATCATTGTGGAAGCAAAAGATGGTACCGTGAAGAAGTACCTCGTACCGCTTACCCGCCAGATTTTGGCTCAGGATGGCGACTTTATTAAAGCTGGTGCACAGCTTTCTGAAGGCGCTGTTTCTCCTGCCGATATCCTGTCTATTAAAGGTCCTTTCGCCGTTCAGGAATACGTGGTAAATGAAATTCAGGAAGTTTACCGCTTACAGGGTGTAAAAATCAACGATAAACACATCGAAGTAATCGTTCGTCAGATGATGAAGAAGGTAGAAATCATGGACGCTGGTGATACCCGCTTCCTTGAGGAGGACCTTGAAGACCGCTTCGACTTTATTGAAGAGAACGACCGCATTTACGACAAGAAAGTGGTGGTTGAACCCGGTGACAGCACCAAGTTCCGTCCGGGCCAAATCATCAGCCTGCGTGACCTCCGCGAAGAAAACAGCATCTTGCGTCGTGCAGACCAAAAGCTGATGGAAGTGCGTGATGCAAAACCAGCTACCGCCAAGCCGGTATTGTTGGGTATTACCAAGGCTTCACTGGGTGTACAAAGCTGGATCTCAGCTGCCTCATTCCAGGAAACAACCAAGGTACTGAGCACAGCCGCCATTCACGGCAAGCGTGACGATATGTTAGGTTTGAAAGAAAACGTAATTACAGGTCACCCAATACCTGCTGGTTCTGGTCTTCGTGAGTTCGACAACCTGATTGTGGGCAGCAAGGATGAGTATGAAGTACTCGCCACTACCCGCCAGGTTATGAGCTTCGATGACGAAGAGTAAGCCATCCGGTAGTAATAGATACAAACAAAAAAGCAGGAGTTAATCCTGCTTTTTTGTTGCGACAAATGGTGTACAACCTGTTGAATGCGAGTAGAAGGTGGACAGAGAAAATGAGAAGACTTATTGTTCGTTACTGTCCGGTAAATCTCAACGAAGTCCTGAAAAGGTTGAACATCATTATTGGCCAAAACCTGTTGGCCGGGGTTGGATTTAAATGGAGAGCAGTCCTAATGCGATAACTGCAGCCAGTAATCCAATGATGACATAAGGGCGCCAATCGTTGGCTTCCATAGTGTCATTCTGGTCGGAGTAGTGTACATGATTTTCCATACGCGGGGGTTATTATGTTAAACAATCAGGGGTTTTCGCAAGTAGAAATGCACACAAAATCGATTCACTTTCCAATGAAAAGTTAAACAAATTTCATGATATGTCCTAAGACTTTTTTGAAGCAATTGACAATCTGTTCGTTATGTTTACAAGTGTTGAAACACTGATCTGGCAAGGCTTTCAGCAGCGCTGGCGTTTATGCAAACACTCAAATATCGATGCTTAAACATTGAGGTTTCTGCAGCGCATGCAGCCTCGTCTGGAAATGGTAAATAGTTTCAACCTTAAGTCATCACATTTGTTATAATCATCTATGCGATTTTTTTACACTACACGCACCTGCATCATACTCATCGTCCTCATGTTGTTGATGGCTTGCGAAAAGGCCGTTGATATTATTCCTTCTACCCTCGATCAGGTAGTAGTAGTGGAGGGCAGCATAGAAAACAATCAGCCGCCTGTGGTAGTGCTCACCCGTTCTCTGGCTTTTTTTGAGCAGCTTTCTGCTCAGGACTTTGCCAACTCCTTCGTTCGAAATGCCAATGTGTTTGTAAGCGATGGCACCCGGCGTGTACGGCTGACTGAATACCGCCGCCAGGTAGGCAATGCCAATTTTTACTTTTACAGTATAGATAGTACCAATCCTGCACAGCTCATGATTGGCCGGTTAAATACCAGCTACAAGCTGGAAATTGAAGCAGAAGGAAATGTGTACTCTGCCAACACCAGCATTCCCGATATCAGCCGAAAAGTAGACTCACTCTGGTGGCAAAAAGCTCCGGGAAATGGCGACTCTTCTTTTGCAGTCGTTTTTTCACGTGTAACCGATCCAAAGGGTTTTGGCAACTACATCCGTTATTTTACCAGTGTCAATGACTCTGCCTTTTTGCCCGGCTCCAACTCGGTGTTCGACGATAAGTTTGTTGATGGTACTACCTACGATATTCAGGTGTTCAGAGGCTTCAACAGGAATGTGGAGTTTGACCCTGAAACATTCGGCTTTTTCAAAAGAGGAGAGCGGGTTAGGGTGAAAATGAGCAACATTGACAAAGCCACCTACGACTTCTGGAGAACCTGGGAGCAAAACCAGAGCAATGTGGGCAATCCTTTTGGTGTGCCGGTAAAAGTATTGAGCAATCTTTCTGCAGGAGCTACGGGCATTTTTGCCGGCTATGCGTCGCAAATTACCAGCATCATTATTCCACAGTAAGAAGGCTCGTGGCAAGTTGTCCCCAACGTGCCTTCTGTTACATTAATTTGTGCGTCATTACGCAACTTTGCTGTCCCTTTTTCAAGTAATGTAAACAAGGATGATTATGGAAATAAAAGAACATGCCCACTGCCTGATTATTGGTAGTGGACCGGCTGGCTACACTGCCGCCATTTATGCCGCCCGTGCCGGCCTCAATCCCGTTTTGTATCAGGGCATTCAGCCCGGTGGACAGCTCACCATTACCACTGAGGTAGAAAACTATCCCGGCTATGCCGATGGTGTGCAGGGGCCGGAAATGATGCAGATTTTTGAAAAGCAGGCTACCCGTATGGGAGCGGATATCCGCTA
>JADLHL010000212.1 GCA_020848815.1 Chitinophagaceae bacterium
CACTGGGTGTAAATGCTACTCTTTAATGATTGCTTAAAAGAAAAAATATGTACACGAAAAATAAATTCCTGAAGCTTGCAGCCGTATCACTGAGTGTGGTGTTGTTGGCTACTGCCTGCAAAAAAGACTTCTTCGAAGTAGAAGATCCAAACGGAATCGATTCGCAAATCTGGAACGATGCAGGTGCTGTTGATCTCTTCCTCAACAGGAGCTACGATCTCATTATCCCAAACTGGCCTACAGTTGGTGGCATCCATACTACATCGGATGAAACCAATAGCGTAAGTACTGCATTTTTATATGGCCAGTTGGTAGAAAATTCGGTAACTGATATTGGTGGTAGCAACTCTATTACTAACAACCGCTATTTCGATATCCGTCGTTGCAACGTGGCAATTGATGGGTTGGCTACAAGTTTGTTGCCTGCATCAGTTAAAGATCCTTTGCTGGGCCAGTTTTACTTCCTCCGTGCATTTGTGTATTTCCGATTGGTTTCGCTGTATGGTGGTGTACCGCTCATTTTAAAAGCACAAGATTTAACGGGTGAAGATTTGAATGTACCCCGTTCAAAATCAAGCGAAGTATTTGCAGCTATTGCTAAAGACCTTGACTCGGCTGCAGCAAAACTGCCTGCATTGTGGTCGGGCAACAATGTTGGTCGTATCACCAAAGCAACCGCTATGGCATTTAAAGGAAAAGCATTGTTGTACTGGGCTAGTCCACAGTTCAATCCTAATAATGATGCCGATCGTTGGGCTGCTGCTTATCAGGCCAACAAAGCAGCCTACGATACAGGTGTAGCACATGGCTATATTTTATTTCCTGCGTACGCCAATATTTGGGTAACCGAAGATCACCGCGAAGTGATGTTGGTGCGTAAGTTAGATGCCATTTCTGTAAGCCCCGGTCGTGGCACAAATAACGAGTACGTTACTCGTCCTGCTTCAGAATCAAATAACGGTGGCGGTTCTAACCAGCCCACTTGGAATTTGGTACAAGCGTACACTAACAGTGAAGGCTTACCTATTACGCATCCTTCTGCCAATTACGATCAGGTGATGTTTTGGCAAAACCGTGACCCTCGGTTAGAAGCTTCTATTGCGTACAACGGTTCTGTATGGCCACTGAGTGGAAAGGCGGGTCGCAAGCAATGGAGTTATACGGGCGTACTGGAAGAGCAAGCTGCAAAAATTGTAACTGGGTTTTATTGTAAGAAAATAACCAATCCTTCTATTACTGCTACACAAGCTCAATACAATAGCAACACAGGTGGCGGTAGTGGTATGGACTGGATTGAAATGCGTTTTGCAGAAGTGATAATTAACCTGGCAGAATGTGCAAACGAAACCAACCGTTTGGCTGAAGCAAAAGACCTGATTCGTCAGATACGAGTACGTGCTGGTATAAAGCAAGGAAGTTTTGATTTTGGTTTGGATGTAGCTACCGATGCTGCGTCTATGAGAACACTGATACTGAACGAACGTCAGGTGGAGTTTGCCATGGAAGGAAAACGGTACTGGGATTTACGCAGAACACGTAACCTGCATTTAATTTCTGCCCGTCAGTCGCTGAAAGTAACGCCAAGGCCTCCCTACTATGCAGGCACAGGTACTGTTGCCGGTCGAATTTATTTGGATATGGCAAATGCACTGGGAGTTCGCCCAAGAGATACTGCTAACCTGAACAACAAAGCGGTGTATACAGCTATGTTCAATGTAGCTATCGCATCATTGGAAGGTTCAAATGTGATCAGTATTCCCAATACTTACTATCACTACGCTTTGCCAAACTTCTTCAATCAGGCTACATATACCATGGAGCAAACGCTTGGTTGGTCAGGCGGCACTTTCGACCCGCTTAAGTAATGCCTATTTTCTGACTACAAAATATTACAGCTATGAAATATCGTTTGCTCACATATATAACGCCATCTGTATTGCTGATAGCCGCTATTGCCGGCTGCGACAAGGGTGTAGAACCAATTACCGCTTATGGGGTAACAGTGGAGTACAAAAACAGCAATGAGTTTGCCATCACTGCCGATAAAACAGTGAATCCGAAAGACTCCATTTATTTTGATTTCAACATTTCATCCAGCAAAGAGGAAATGACTTATGTTGAAATACAAAAGAACGGTGTGCGTATTGATACCTTCAACGTAACAGGCAACAAAACAACTTTTTCTGGTTCAAAAGGCTATCGGATTGATAGCATTCCCGGCGATTACAGCTATCGCATTTTGGCCCGCAACAGAAATGCCACTTTCCTCGGCGATGGTGGTAAAACCTTCAAGATAACCGTGAAACCAGACTTTGATTTTTGGTCGTATCGCATTCTGCAGGTGCCCGATTCAACTGCTAAAACCAACAAGTGTTACTATTCTACCAAAGACGGTAAAATCTTCAGCTTTACGGATGGTGCTGCCAATGCTGCAGGTATTGATTTCGGTTACTATTTCGATACATCTTTCATGAGTACCACTTCCACTACGGATGATTTGGGCCATACTATTTATGCATTAACTGCTACACAAGGTCAGCTCAATTATTATGACATCAGCAGTTGGACAAAAAATGCCACCGTATTTAAGAAGCTCCCTTCTTCGGTCAACTTCGTTTCACAACTTACATCAGCCGGTGCTATTCAAACTTTGGTAGGTGGAAACCTTACCAGTGGAACAGCTGCTTTTGTTAATAAAATTTCAACTGCGGCTGGCAACAACGTGATTGGATTTAAGCGGGCCGATGGTAAGCTGGGTGCAATACTGGTTCGTTTCATTCAGGGCAATTCACCTTCAAAAACTACCCAGATTGAAATAGATGTAAAAGTGCAGAAATAGTCATCGTTATAACACAAGCAATCTAAAGAGAAAGTGTTATCGCTTTCTCTTTTTTATAACGGTCTGTTTTGCTGCTGAAAAACGTCTAACCTTAATATATTCCGACTATGAAAATGTATCGTACATCATTACTATCACTGGCTGTGTTGTTGCTAATGACTGTGTGTGCCAGTGCTCAGTATCCGCAAATTCCACCCGACGTTCAGCGTACTTCAGACTCGTTGATGAAAGCAGCCAATGCTCATTCTGACAGCATGTGGCAATTGGCATGGCCCGTTATACAACAAGAAGCCAAACAAGGTAAACCTTATATTCCCTGGGCATCGAGAGTAGATGAATTGCCGCAGGCAGATATTCCTGCTTTTCCCGGTGCAGAAGGTGGTGGTAAATACAGCTTTGGTGGCCGTGGCGGCAAAGTATATGTGGTTACCAATTTGAATGATGATGGCGCCGGTAGTTTGCGTTGGGCTTGTGAGCAAGGTGGTGCCCGTATTATTGTCTTCAATGTAGCAGGCATCATTCGCTTAAAAACACCATTAATCATTCGTGCTCCTTACATCACCATTGCTGGTCAAACTGCACCTGGTGATGGCGTATGTATCGCCGGAGAAAGTGTCTGGATCAACACACACGATGTTATTATTCGGTACATGCGTTTTCGCCGTGGCGAAACTTGGGTGGGCCGCAGAGATGATGCCATTGGCGGCAACCCGATTGGTAACATCATCATTGATCATGTGAGTGCCACATGGGGCCTTGATGAAAACATGAGCATGTATCGCCATATGTACAACGACAGCACCGGAAAAATTGAAGACAAATTCGGCACGGTGAACATCACCATTCAAAACTCCATTTTTGGTGAAGCACTCGATACTTGGAACCATGCATTTGGCAGCACACTGGGTGGCGAAAACTGTACGTTTATGCGCAACCTTTGGGCCAACAATGCCGGCCGCAATCCATCAGTAGGCTGGAACGGTGTTTTCAATTTTGCCAACAACGTTATTTTCAACTGGGTACACCGCAGTATTGATGGCGGTGATTACAGAGCTCAGTTCAACATCATCAACAATTACTTCAAGCCCGGTCCGGCTACACCCAACAACAATGTGGGCCACCGCATTCTAAAACCCGAAAGTGGCCGTAGCAAACTCAAATACAAAGTGTACGGCCGTGCTTATGTAAATGGCAACGTGATGGAAGGTTTTCCTGCCATTACCAAAGACAACTGGAATGGTGGTGTGCAGGTAGAAGAGCAAGCCGATGCCGGCGAATACACTGCATTTATGAAATGGCACAAACCTTTGCCTATGGCACCCATCACTATTTTAAGTGCAGAGCAGGCTAAAACCTATGTGCTGGCCAATGCAGGTGCCACCTTGCCCCGCCGCGATGCAGTGGATGCCCGTATTGTAAAACAAGTAGCTACCGGAAAAATTGAATATAATGCTGATGTGAAATTGCCAGAAACGCAATTCAAGCATCGTCGTTTGCCAATCGATTCTTACAAGCAAGGCATCATTACTGATCCTGCACAAGTAGGTGGCTATCCCGAGTATAAAGGAA
>JADLHL010000213.1 GCA_020848815.1 Chitinophagaceae bacterium
ACATGACCCAGCGCAGTTGTAAAAAGCGGTCGATGAATGTAAACTGAATGCTTTGGTAGTAAATTTTTACCAACCAAAAAGTAGCGATGCAAGGTGCTATCACATACATCGACCTGTGCGGAATGGTCAGCGAAAGTATCAACACAATGACGCTGACAGGCTCCAACCATTTGAGTTGCAACCAGCGATTTGGTGCCGGATTTTTTTCGCAGAGTAAGGCTGCTAATCCGCCGAGTGCCAATGCATACGCCCTTGGAAACAAACCTAAATAAGTGTAGCCCTCACTCATGGGAAAAACTAGGAATACCATTTGCAACCAACCCAACAAAATGATGCTCACTAATGCAGCGAGTAACCATTTGAAACGGTTGCGCAGCAGTAAAATAATGAAGGGCCAAATAATGTAAAACTGTTCTTCCACACACAACGACCACACATGTATAAAAGGGATTCCATGAAGATTATACGCTGCAATTGTATAGTTGAATGTGTATGTGGTAAGTGGTACAATGTATTTGTTGGCGGTGGGGTCACCGGTGAAATACAAGATGCCAATCACCAGATAGTAAATCGGAAAAATGCGCAGGGCTCTGCGGCCGATGAACTTTTTGTAAATGCTACCAATACTGCCACGGCTGTCGTAAATAATACGGGTGATGAGAAAGCCGCTTAACGCAAAAAACAATTCTACACCAAAGTAGCCCGCAGACAAACGGTTGCCAATGGAGTAGGCAAAATGCTGCAGCAATACCAATGCAATGGCGATGAAACGAATACCGTCGAACTGTTTGATGTAGCGCATGCTGCTCATAAATGGCGGCAAACTTACAGGAAATGCTTGTGCACCCTGTTGTTTACAAAAAACGACCGGTGTGGCTCTCCTTGCATTTCTTCAGGTCTTGCGGCAGGCCGGCAAATACCAAAGTACCACCGCCATCACCGGCTTCCGGGCCGAGGTCTATCACCCAATCAGCATGTTTGATCACATCCGTATTGTGTTCAATCACCAAAATGCTGTGGCCTTGGGCTATGAGGGCATGAAAGGAGTTGAGCAATTTTTGAATGTCGTGAAAATGCAGGCCCGTAGTAGGTTCATCAAAAATGAAGAGCACATGACCGGCGCTTTTTCCTTTGCCCAAAAAGCTGGCCAGTTTTACCCGTTGTGCTTCACCTCCACTCAGGGTGTCGCTGCTTTGCCCAAGCTTTACATAGCCAAGGCCTACATCACTCAATGGCTGAATGGCAGCCAGGATGGCTTTTTGATCAGCAAAAAAAGCAATGGCTTCATCTACACTCAATTCAAGTACATCAAAAATGTTTTTTTCGAGATAGGTTACTTCCAGCACTTCGTCTTTAAATCGTTGGCCTTTGCAGCTTTCGCATTGCAAATGCACATCGGCCAAAAACTGCATTTCTACAATTTGTTCGCCTTCGCCCTTGCAGGTGTCGCAACGGCCACCATCTACGTTGAAGCTGAAATGCTTGGGTTGAAAGCCGCGGATTTTACTGAGCGGTTGTGCGGCATACAAATCACGGATGGCATCCCATGCTTTTACATAAGTAACGGGGTTGCTGCGGCTGCTTTTGCCAATGGGGTTTTGATCCACCATTTCAATAGCCGTGATGCTATCGATATCGCCACTTATTTTTTTATGAGCCCCCACTTTATCGCCGTACTCACCTTTTATTTTTTGCAGGGCGGGATACAAAATTTGTTTTACAAGAGTGGTTTTGCCACTGCCACTCACACCACTTACTACGGTAAGTACGCCCAGTGGAAAAGTGACATCAATATTTTGCAGGTTGTTTTGCCTGGCACCTTCTACTGTGATGCTTTTCTTCCACTTGTGCAGCTTGGCCGGGCCGGTTATTTGCATAGCGCCATTCAGGTACTGGCCGGTCAGGCTTTTGGGGTTGGCAGTAAGTTCTGCATAGTTGCCGGCAGCTACCACTTCGCCGCCCATGTGGCTGGCCAGCGGTCCCATATCAATGATATAATCGGCTTCCCGCATCATCATTTCATCGTGTTCTACCACCACCACCGTGTTGCCCAAATCCCGCAGGTTTTTCAGCACCTGAATCAGGCGTTTGGTATCGCGGCTGTGCAGGCCAATGGAAGGTTCATCGAGTATGTACAACGAGTTGGTAAGGTTGCTGCCCAACGAACGGGTGAGTTGAATGCGTTGACTTTCGCCACCACTCAGCGTGTTGGCCAACCGGTTGAGGGTAAGATAACCTAGGCCTACGTCCATCATGGTTTGCAGGCGCACTTCCAGTTCCATCAGCAGGCGATTGCCCACTTCGGCATCATAGTCGCTCAGGCAGAGTTGTACAAACCACTGCTGCAAATCACGGATAGGCATTTCACAAAGTTCGCCAATGTGTTTGCCGCCAATTTTCACATACAAGGCTTCTTTGCGCAGCCGGTAGCCATCACAATCGTGACATTGGGTGCGGCCACGGTAGCGGCTCAGCAGCACCCGGTATTGCACTTTGTACAGGTTCTGTTCTACTTCTCGGAAAAAGTCGTTGAGGCCATCAAAATAGGCGTTACCTGTCCACAGCAGTTTGTATTCGGCAGGCGTTAAATCATGCACCGGTTTGTGAATGGGAAAATTGGATGCCTTGGCCGCCCGTATGAGTGCCTTGTTCCATTCGCCCAGCTTTTCGCCCCGCCAGGGAGCAATGGCACCTTCATATACACTCAATCTTTTGTCGGGTATCACCAGGTCGGGGTCAATGCCCAGCACTTGTCCAAAACCCTCGCAGGTAGGGCAGGCACCAAAAGGATTGTTGAACGAAAACAGGTTCGGCACCGGCTCTTCAAACTGCATGTCATCCAGCTCAAAACGGTTGCTGAACGAGAGCATCTTGCTGCTGTTGATTTCCAGCTGGCAGCTGCCTTCCCCTTCGTAAAATGCCGTATCTACTGAATCGGAAATGCGGTGCAAATCGTCTTCATCAAAATCCCGAATCACCAGTCGGTCCACCAACACATAGCCGGGCGTTTTGGCCGTCATCTTTTTATCAAAAGCGGCAATTGCTGTGTCGTCTTCAAGCAGGTCTTCTATGCGCAGGGTTTCGCCTTTTATATATACCCGGGTAAAACCTTTTTGCAGTAAAATATTCAGTTCCTCTTTGGTGTTGCGGTTGGCATGTTTTTTAAACGCCACCAGCAGCAATACTTTATCGCCTTCGGGTAAGGCTTTGATGCTGTTGATGACATCGGTTACATCGTCTTTTTTCACTTCGCGGCCGCTTACCGGCGAAATGGTGTGTCCAATGCGGGCATACAACAGGCGGAGGTAATCGTACATTTCCGTCATGCTGCCCACGGTACTGCGGGGCGTACGTGTAATTACTTTTTGCTCGATAGCAATGGCAGGGCACAGGCCCTTGATGTAATCTACATCGGGCTTGTTCATCCGCTGCATGAATTGCCGGGCATAGGCACTCAGGCTTTCGGCATAACGGCGCTGGCCTTCGGCAAAAAGAGTGTCGATGGTGAGGGAAGATTTGCCTGACCCGGAAACGCCGGTTACCACCACCAGTTTGTTGCGGGGGATGGCCACATCCACATTTTTCAGGTTGTGGGTACGGGCACCTTTTATGAAAATATGATCGGCAGGTTCGATGGCGGTTTCAGCGGGCTTTTTTCCCTTTTGTGACACTTTCATGCGGTATTTGCGTATAAATTCTTTAGCTTGCTCTCAAATCGGTGTCGAAACAATAACGCCCCGGCCGGTTAGCAACTTCGAAGATAATTCTAACAGGCGGGCTGTTTTTTTTGTTTTAGCATATTTTTTGCAGCACCAATAAAATATCTGGCTGGGTTACACACTATTTTCATTCTTTACAAAAAGCATTTGCCTATCGCAATCATTTCTACTCTACTTTCTATTCACCACTTAAAGGGAGAAATGATGCTTTCTTACGCTAATCGTTCCGATTCGCAGCTGATACACGCTTATCACAATGGCGATGGTTTTGCCTTGGAAGAACTTGTCAGCCGGCACAAAGACAGGGTGTACACCACTATTTTATTTCTGGTAAAAGACAAATACCTCGCCGAGGATTTGTTTCAGGATGTGTTCATCAAAATCATTGACACCATCCGCCAAAACCGCTACAACGATGAAGGTAAATTCATTAGTTGGGCCATGCGTATTGCCCACAACTTGTGTGTCGATCATTTCCGCAGGGTAAAGCGTAGCCCCACCATGATTAATGGCGATGGTAAAGATGTGTTTGACTGGCTGCATTTTTCGGATGAAACTGCTGAGAGTAACATGATGCGCCGCCAGAGTCACGACCGGGTACAACGGATGCTGGAGCAATTGCCTGAAGAACAGAAAGAAGTGATTGTGCTGCGCCACTACGGCAACCTTAGTTTTAAGGAAATTGCGGAGATTACGAATTGCAGCATCAACACTGCTTTGGGCAGAATGCGCTACGGTCTTATCAACCTGCGCAAACTGATGACGGAGAAACAAATTTCTTTATAAACAACGGGTATAATTTGTGTGTCTTTTTTACATTTCCTACACAGCTATTACATGTAAATTTGTACCACAAAAAATCGCAGTTAGTAATCGACAGACATACTTGTCGCTCTGCAGTTCCAACTGCAGCATTTAGGCTTAACGATTCGCCTGTCATAGTAAAGCGGACGGCTATTGCAGAGTGACAACCAAATTGGCGTACAGATTTTGTATAGCACTAAAAAACCCCGGAATGTCCGGGGTTTTTCTATATCGTTATTTTTTGTCGGTGAAAAGTTTTTTCACTTTATCTAAATGGGCCAGAAAGCCCGGTATGCTTGGGTTGTAGCCGTAGCCTTCGGTGGTGAGCAGCTTACCATTGGTATCTACAAACACATAATAAGGCTGCGCATTATTGTTGGTAAGCGCTACTTCAAAGTCGAGGTTTTTTTCGCCCATGCGTTTCAATACTTTGCCATCCAGTTTGGAAGTGGTCCATTCATTTTCCGGCAATTGAAACTTATCATCTACATACAAAGACACTACTACAAATTCATTTTGCAAACGCTGCATCACTTCCGGATTGTTGAGCACTTCCCGCTCCATTTTGCGGCAGTTGGCACAGCTGTGTCCGGTGAAGTCAATCATCAACGGTTTGTTGAGTGCTTTGGCTGCTGCCAATGCTTCGTCGTAATCAAAAAAGCTGTTGACGCCGGGTATCTCCGATTCGAGTAAGTCAGTATATTTTTTGGGCTGCGGACCAGTAGGTAACGTAGCTGTATTGCTGCTGTTGATATTGCCGGCAGCCAGTTTAAAATCCTGTGTTTTCATTTCGGGCAGCCAGGCGCTAATGC
>JADLHL010000214.1 GCA_020848815.1 Chitinophagaceae bacterium
CCCAACTGCTGTGCCTGCAACAGAGCATCGCGGTAGCTCAGTTTCTCTTCAAACATTTTGGTGAGTATGTAGTTGGTACTACCATTCACAATGGCCTGAATGCTGTGCAGCAAATCATTGTCGTAGTATTCTTCCAAATTACGAATCACCGGAATAGACGCACAGGCCGAAGCTTCGTACAAAAACGACTGCCCCGTTTGCTGTTGCAGTTGCAGCAGTTCTGTCAAATGCTCAGCAATCATTTTTTTGCTGGCACTCACCACATGCTTGCCACCGAGCAATGCAGTTTTTACAATGTAAAAAGCAGCGTCTGCATCATCAATTACTTCTACAATCACATTGATTGCTTCATCATTCAGCAACTCATCTCTCTCTGTAGTAAACAGCTCCGCCGGTGCATTGCGCTTCTTCTCCGGATTCTTGATACACACTCTTTTGATAGAAGCTTTTAAGGATGGCGTTTGCTTCAAAACCTGATACAAACCTTCGCCTACTACACCAAATCCAAACAGGCCAATGGTCAACTGTTTATGATGATAATCGGGATGCTCAATGTGTTGTGACATATCTATATGATTTATTGTTTACGGTGTTGATGAAACTATTTGTAATCATTCAAGAATGAATCAATGGCCTTTTCGATGGTATCAAACTCCAGCAAAAAACCATCGTGCCCAAAATGACTGCTGATACTTAAAAACTGTGCACCCGGAATTTGATCGGCCAAGTATTGTTGCTCACTCAAAGGAAACAACACATCGCTATCGATGCCAATCACCAAAGCCTTGGCACGTATAAGCTGCAAGGCTTCTTCTACAGAACCACGCCCTCTGCCAAGGTTGTGACTGTCCATAGTTTTGCTGAGGGTGTAATAGCTAAAAGCATTGTAGCGGTTGGCCAGTTTTTCTCCCTGATAGCGTTGGTAAGATGCAGCACCACCCACCGATTCGCCACTGTTATCAATTTGCCACTGGCTGTTATTCGTGGATTGTTTCAATGCATAGCCTTCGTAACTTCTGTATGAAATCAACGCCATGGCACGGGCGGCTTTCATACCGGCAATGCCAGCCTGCGGATGCTGTTGCAACCAAGTGCCATCTGCTTCAATAATCATGCGTTGTGTAGTATTGAACGCAATACCCCATGCACTATGAATGGCATTGGTAGCAATGGGAATAATGTGATCGAACAATTCGGGTTCTTCAATACTCCACTCCAGCAACTGCTGACCGCCCATGCTGCCGCCAATACCAATGTGTATTTTTTCGATACCCAAAAACCTGCGCAGTGGTTGATAGCTACGAATCAAATCACGGGTGCTGAAAAAAGGAAAATCGTGATAGTAAGGTTTGCCCGTAGCCACGTTCGTGTCAAGCGGACCAATGCTGCCGTAGCAACTGCCGGGCGTGTTTACACACACAATAAAATACTTGGCAGGATCAAGGTATTTGCCGGCCCCCACCAATCCTTCCCACCACTCTTGCGGATTACTGTTGGCAGTGAGTGCATGAAAAATCCACACCACATTGTTGCGTTCTGTATTGAGTTGGCCGCAGGTGGTGTATGCCAAATGATATTGCGGTAGCTTTTCGCCACTTTCCAGTTCAAATCCTTTCCACTTCAGCTTTTCTGCCGGCGAACACAAATCCTGCGGTACCCGAAAAGTTTTCACTTCGCAGGGATTGTATGCTGTGCCGGTTTGTTTATGTGCTTCACTCATGGTTGCTACTGCAATAGATATGGTACAAAGTCACCTGCACCAATTGATGCAGGTGACTTTTTGATTATGCAAATACTTTATCGAATGCTTGTTGAAAATCAGCTTTGATGTCTTCGATGTGCTCGATGCCCACACTTACCCGCACCTGTGCCGGCAATACACCGCTGGCAATTTGTGCTGCTTCGCTCAGCTGCTCATGCGTGGTAGAAGCAGGATGAATCACCAGTGTTTTGGCATCGCCCACATTTGCCAGATTGCTGGCCAGTTGCAAGGCATCAATAAACTGGGTGGCTTTTTCTTTACCGCCTTTCAGGCCCACTTGCAACACACCGCCAAAACCATTTTTCAAATACTTTTTCGCAATGGCATGGTAGGGGTTGCTTTCCAAACCGGGATACAACACATACTCCACCTGCGGATGACTTTCCAGCCACTGTGCCAGTGCCAGTGCATTTTGTACGTGGCGTTCTACACGAAGGCTAAGCGTTTCCAAACCTTGAATCAATTGAAAAGAATTGAACGGACTGATAGCCGGTCCGAAATCACGAAGGCCTTCTACCCTTGCACGAATGGCAAATTGAATGTTTGGCAACCCCAACGGATTGTTGACGCCAAACACATCTTTAAACACCAGGCCGTGGTAGCCTTCTGATGGTTCGCTAAACTGTGGAAACTTACCATTGCCCCAGTCATAATTGCCACCATCTACAATTACACCACCAATGCTGGTGCCGTGTCCGCCAATCCACTTGGTAGCACTTTCAACCACAATGTTGGCGCCATGTTCGAGAGGGCGAAACAAGAAACCACCTGCTGCAAAAGTGTTGTCTACAATCAGTGGGAGATTGTGTGCTTTTGCCAGCGCAGCAAATTTTTCAAAATCAGGAATATTGAGACGAGGGTTACCAATGGTTTCGAGGTAAATGGCTTTTGTGTTGTCGTCGATGAGTGCAGCAAAGCTCTCTACATTGTCGCCATCTGCAAAACGGGCTTCAATGCCGAGTCGTTTGAAACCAACCTTGAATTGATTGTAGGTACCGCCGTATAAATACGAGGTCGTTACAAAGTTGTCGCCGGCTTGCAAAATATTGTTGAGGGCAATGAATTGTGCCGCCTGACCGCTGGCCACGGCCAGTGCAGCAACGCCACCTTCCAATGCAGCAATGCGTTGCTCAAACACATCGGTGGTGGGGTTCATAATACGGGTGTAAATATTGCCGAAAGCTTTCAGGCCAAACAAGTTGGCAGCATGCTCAGCATTATCAAATACATATGAAGTTGTTTGGTAAATGGGCACGGCACGGCTCTTGGTAGTAGGGTCTACTTGCTGACCGGCGTGTAATTGCAGTGTTTCAAATCTTAACTGGCTCATGGTGTTTGTGTTTTTTTTTTGATAAATGAAATTGCCACCCATTCCCCCACAGGTAAAAAGTTACCTGTGGGAGAAAGCCGGGTGAGGGCCGCTTCAAAAACTTATCAGAGGAGTGCTTGGTAGACTTACCCGGAAGAACCTTAGTGCCGGCCGTGCCACACGTACCGGCGATTGATTCTCTGGCC
>JADLHL010000215.1 GCA_020848815.1 Chitinophagaceae bacterium
GCCCGCTTTGCTTTTGCTGCCCAACCGGTAGCGGCACCGCCGGTACAAACCCTCTTGTTTTAACCACATGCCCAAGCAACAACACCCCAATGCCCGCCCCAAACCTGCGGCTACCGATGCGGCTGCTGCACCGTATGTAAAAGGGCGTGGCGCACAAATCAATACACCCAACCGTTTTTTGAAAAACCACCGGGTGCAGGAGCACATTGAAGCTATTGATGAATGGACGGTAGCCAACGAAGCCACGGTGTATTTGGAAGACAATGCCAAAACGCTGGTGAATAAAGTTGACAGTCCTGATGTGGGCATGTTTTACAGCATGAATCCGTACCAGGGTTGTGAGCACGGCTGCATTTACTGCTATGCCCGCAATGCCCATGAATACTGGGGCTACAGCGCTGGTCTCGATTTTGAACGCAAGATTATTGTGAAGAAAAATGCACCGCAGCTGCTGCGCAAATTTTTGCTGCATCCCAAGTGGGATGCAACGCCCATTAGCCTGAGTGGCAATACCGATTGCTACCAGCCGGCAGAGCAGCGCTTTCGGCTTACCCGCCAGCTGCTGGAAGTGTGCAACGAGTTCAATCAGCCCGTGGGTATGATTACCAAAAATGCCGGCATGCTGCGGGATAAAGATTTGCTGCAGGAGATGGCGGCTAAAAATCTCATCAGCATTTTGGTGAGCATCACCAGCCTCAACGAAGATTTGCGGAGGGTGATGGAACCCCGCACTACCACGGCCACACAGCGTTTGCGGCTCATTAATGAACTGAGCCATGCAGGTGTACGCATGGGCGTGATGCTTGGCCCCATGATACCGGGCCTCAACGATCATGAAATGCCCAATATCATAAAGGCTGCTGCCGACAATGGTGCCGTGTTTAGTGCTTACACATTCATCCGGCTCAACGGATCGGTGAAGCTCATGTTTCATGATTGGTTGTATAAAAACTTTCCCGACAGGGCCGATAAAGTGTGGCACCAGATAGAGCATGCACATGGTGGTAAGGTCAATGATAGCCGCTTTGGTATCCGCATGAGGGGCGAAGGACCGGTGGCTGAATTGGTGCGGCAGCAGTTTCTGCAATACAACAAACGTTATGGCCTCAATGCCGAACGCTGGAACCTCGACAGCAGCCGCTTTCGCCGGCCGGGAGAGCAGGGAAGGTTGTTTTAGGCAGGACAGTCCGTAGTCCGTGGTCGGTAGTCGGTAGTCGGTAGTCCGTCGTCAGCCCGAACCGTTACCTTTGCCCCACATGAAATTTGAGAAGTATCCCATTTTGCCCGCTATAAAAACCAACCTTGCTGCGTTGGGTTTTACCCGTTTAACCGATATTCAGTACAAAGCCATGCCCAGTATTATGAAGGGCGAAGATGTGCTGGCCATTGCGCAAACCGGCACGGGTAAAACCGCTGCCTTTGCCATTCCGCTAGTGCAACACATCCTCACCAGCAGACGTCGGGCAGCTGGTGTGCGGGCATTGGTAATGGTGCCTACCCGTGAGCTGGCCATGCAAATTCATGAAGTGTTTTGCAGCATTGCCAAAGGCACTACGGCACAGGTAATGGCGGTGGTAGGCGGTGTGGAGCAAGACAAACAAATAGCCCGTCTGCAAGCGGGTATTGATGTACTGATTGCCACACCCGGCCGATTGTTTGATTTGATTGCACAGCAGCACATCAACATTGAGGCTGCAGAAATACTGGTGCTGGATGAAGCAGACAGAATGATGGCTTTGGGTTTTATGCGTGACATTAAAGATGTAAAGCGCCGACTACCACGGGAGCATCAAACCTTGTTTTTTTCTGCCACCATCAACGAAGAAATAAAAGACCTGGCTTACTCATTGGTGCGTAATCCTATTCGCATACAGGTGAGTCCGCAGAATACGGTGAGCCGCAACGTAACACACACAGTGGCCAACATTGCTATGGATGACAAACGTTTTTTTCTGGAGCGTACCATACAGCAAAATCCCGATAGTAAAATACTGGTGTTTGTACGTACACGGGTACGTGCCGAACGGGTGCAGAAAGCCATGGAAAGAGTAGGGTTGCAAACAGCCGTGATACATGGTGATAAAGAACAGGATGAACGCTTTGAAGCGTTGAAGCAATTTGCGGATGGCAGCATCAAAGTACTTATCACCACTGATGTAAGTGCCAGAGGTATTGATATCAAAAAAGTGGAGTACGTTATCAATTACGATATACCTGATGTAGCAGAAAACTATGTACACCGCGTAGGCCGTACAGGTCGTGGTATGGAAAAAGGCTATGCACTTTCTTTTTGCAGCGAAGAAGAAAAACCACTGTTGGCCGCCGTTGAAAAATTCATCGGGCAAAAAATAGATGTCATTGATATTCCGAAAGGTGACTACAACGATATGATTGATTTATCAGCATCTGCTACAACCGATTTGGATGCCGTTAAAAAACTGATTGCTGAAAATGAACAGCGTCAGCAAGCTAAAAAGCGAAAGAAAAAATAACTGCATTTACAACTGTTGCAGCAGTGTCAGGCGAATGCTGTTGATATGTTGCCAAGCTTCATTGTCTGCCCTGTATTGAGTAATGTATTGATAGAGCAAATGCATTTCTACATGCTTGTTGGGCATGTATGCCAGCCCGCCAATCAATCGGTTTTGGTCGAAAAAATGTTTCCCCAAATTGTCACCGGCATGCAGCATCCATTCATCGGC
>JADLHL010000216.1 GCA_020848815.1 Chitinophagaceae bacterium
CCTTCGAGTGTAAGGGTCCAATCGTTAGACAATTTTTTATCTACGCCAATACTTGTTCTGAATACCATTGGCATTTTAAAATCTTGGTCCACAGCCGCGATTGAGTTTGGTGGTGTGCCACCAGGTTGCTGAGGAAACAGGCTGAGCCATTTGTTGGGGTCAGGATCGAATCTCATACCAGACAAGATTGTTGCTTGAGCTGAATTGGTATTCGACAATTCCACAGTGTTTTGAATGATACCAGCGTTTGTTGGCTGGTTGGTAAACCATACGAAGGGGAAACGTCCGGTAAAGATGCCTGCACCACCTCTGATGATTAAGTTTTTATCTCCGTCAACATCCCAGTTGAAGCCAATACGAGGGCTAACGATGATGCGACTTTTTGGCCACTTACTTACATCAATATTCAGTTGCTGGCCTTCCAAATCTCTAAAGTTGAGTGCCTGGATTCCAGGATTGTTTGTGAGTTCATTTAGGAAAAGCGGCTTATCAAAACGAACACCATAGGTGAGCTTAAACCGATCGTTCACTTTAAATTCATCTTGTAAATACGCAGCTACCTGACCAAAACGAAGATCAGCATAGGGATTTTGACCTGCATAGGGGTATGTTAGGCCAAAGGCTGTTGGAGCGGCATTGTTAATAAAATCATCTACAGAAGCAAATCTATAATAGCTGGTGCCGTAGCGCAAGAAGCCATTTAATACTTCTTGATTTTCGTAACTGATACCAGCAGTGAATGAGTGATTACCAACGTTGTAGCTAAGGTTATCCGTAATGATAAAAACCTTGTTTTCTACTTGGTTTTTATAACTAAACAATTCATAACCAAAGCTTATGTAAGAATCGCCATCTTTCCAAATATCTACAAATGGGAATGGAGACGAGGTGCTGCCACGTAAGTCTGAAATTTTAGTAAAGGTGGCCAGCAATTGATTGCTGAGGTTATTGCTAAAACGGCTTTTCAACTCCGCTGATAAACTAGACACTTTGTTGGTGAAATTATAGAGGCTACTTTCATAGCTCATACTGTTTCTACTCCATCTGTTACTTGAAGCTCTCGGATTGGGTGCACTTGTACCATTTGTAAGCTGGTCATCGGTGCCTTCCATCCAATTATAACGTAAAGAGAACGTGTGTTCTTTTGAGATATTCCAATCAAGACGAGCAAGAATTCTTTTGCTTTCTGTATTGAAATTGCCGAGTTTCTCATAGGGACCAGTGTTGTAACCATAACGGCTTTGAAGGGTAGAGCTAACCAAATCTAAATCAGTAGATGTAGTTCTGCTGGTATTAGGACCTGCAGGTACTCCACTTCTTGTTGCTTCCCAAACTAGACCAGGTGCATCCCGTTTGTCATATTCACCGTTTACAAAGAAGAAGAGTTTGTTCTTAATAATTGGTCCGCCAATTCTGCCGCCAAAAGTTTGAGCAGTACTTGGTGTTACAGCGCCTACGTCCTTTCCTACAGCTTTTCTTCCCAAAAAGCCTTCGTTTCTGTAAAAAGTATAAGCACTTCCTGAAAATTTATTTGTACCTCTTCTGGTGGTTGCATTAATGCCAGCACCTGTAAAGTTGCTTTGCTTTACATCGTATGGAGAAATATTTACACTAATTTCTTCAAGGGCATCAATAGAAATGGGGGCAGATGCACCGCCAGGCAGTGGGTTTGAGCTTAAGCCAAAGTTGTTATTAAAGTTTGCACCATCAATTTGGATGTTGTTGTACCTGCCATCGCGACCGCCAATGCTGTTGCCACCACCGGCTTGAGGAGTAAGTGTTGTAATGTTGGTAATGCTTCTGCTAATGTTAGGAAGCCCCAAAATCACTCTTTCTCCATAGTTGCTGGAAGCGCCGCTTTTCAAAGATCGCTGTCCACGGTTTGCAGAAGCAGCTACAACTACTTGTTGCAATTCGCTTCCCACTTCAGTAAGCACAATATTTAAGTTCTCAGTATTGCCTAAGGTTAAGATGATGTCTTTAACCTCTAAAGGCTCATAGCCTACATAAGAAATGGTAATGGTGTATGGGCCACCGGTTTCCATGTTCACAATGTCAAAACGACCACCTTTTCTAGTTTGGGTACTGTAAATTGTACCTGTTGGCGTATGAAGAGCCCTAACTGTGGCACCTTCTAAAATGGCATTTTTGGCCCCTTTTACAGAACCACTGATAGCCGATGTCGTTACTTGACTGAATGCATTGATGGCTAACATGCTTAGCATCAATACGGCAAAATGCCGGAGAAAATTTCTCAACATAAGTTTTGGAGTTTTTTACGGTGCAAAGAAACGGCAACAAGGCTTAATTTGTTCGGAATATTGTTAACAATTCATTGCCCTTTGCCAAGGCCTTGCCATCAGGAATATTACGCAGCAGTTAGACGGCCTTGCTTAATTTTGGCCTTCAAATTTGAATATGCTTGATACCATAGAAAGTGCCATTGAAGACATTAAACAGGGGAAACTGGTAATTGTAGTAGATGATGAGGACCGTGAAAACGAAGGCGACTTTGTATGTGCTGCCCGAACGATTACCCCCGAAGTCATCAATTTTATGGCTACCCATGGCCGCGGGTTGGTGTGTGCCGCTCTTACTGCCGACCGCTGTGCCCAGCTCGATTTGCAACCCATGGTGTCCAGCAATACATCCATGCACGAAACCGCTTTTACCGTTTCAGTTGACCTTATTGGCCCCGGTTCGGGCACCGGTATTTCTGCACAAGACCGGGCAAAAACGGTACAAGCCTTAATAAATCCGGCTACCAGGCCATCCGATCTGGGGCGTCCCGGACATATTTTTCCACTGATAGCCAAAGAAGGTGGCGTACTACGCCGCACCGGCCACACCGAAGCCACTGTGGATTTGGCCCGACTGGCGGGGTACGAACCCGCCGGGGTACTGGTAGAAATTATGAATGAAGATGGCACTATGGCCCGTCTGCCACAGTTGGAAGTGATTGCTAAAAAATGGGGACTCAAACTCATTTCTATTAAAGACCTCATAGAATACCGCCTCAAACAAGACAGCCTGATTGATGAAATTGTGCGGGTGGATATGCCTACCAAATATGGTCATTTCAAGCTCATAGCTTTTACAGACAAAAGCAATGGCATGGAACACCTGGCAATTGTAAAAGGTACATGGGAAAAAGACGAACCTGTGCTTACCAGGGTACACAGCAGCTGTTTTACCGGCGATATTTTGGGCAGTTTTCGCTGCGATTGCGGCGACCAGCTGGCCTGTGCCCTGCAAAAAGTAGAGCAGGAGGGTAAAGGCATTATATTATACATGAACCAGGAAGGCCGCGGTATAGGATTGGTAAACAAACTGAAAGCCTACAAACTGCAGGAAGAAGGTGCCGATACTTTGGAAGCCAACCTGATGCTCGGGCTGCCCGCCGATGCCCGTGATTATGGCGTAGGTGCTCAAATATTGCGCCACCTGGGTGTTACCAAACTTCGCCTGATGACCAATAACCCCAAGAAAAGAGTAGGGCTGATGGGCTACGGATTGGAGATAGTAGAAACCGTGGGACTGGAAGTTGAGCCCAATGCTCACAACCATAATTACCTGGAAACAAAACGTGACAAAATGGGCCATACCATTGCTGCTAATTTCAATGCCTGATTGCATGTACAAGCGTCTTTATCTACTACTGCATTTGATAGTATCGGCTATGCTGATGGCTACAACGCAACAGGTATTTGCGCAGCCAGCCATTCCCTTTTATCAGCCGGTAAAAAAAGCAGCCTTGCCTCAAGAATTGGAAGAGGTAAGTGGCATGCTCTATTGGCAAAATAAATTGGTAATGCTGAACGATGGCAACAATGCTGCGGCCTTATACATTACTGATACGAGTGGTACCATGCTGTTGCAAACAGTGGTACTTGCAGGCATTGAAAACAAAGACTGGGAAGCACTGGCACAAGACGACCGTTTTTTTTACATAGCCGATGTGGGCAATAATAAAAGTGGCAACCGGAAAGATCTGGTGATTTATCAAGTGCCAAAATCGTTGCTGAATGCAAAGACCTCTGTGATACGCATTCCCGCTAATGCTATTGGCCGCATCAGGTTTAGCTATGCCAATCAGGTAAGTTTTGCAGCAGAAAAAGACAATACTGCACAATTCGATTGCGAAGCCATGCTGGTGCACAATCAGCAGCTGCATTTATTTACCAAAAACTGGAGTGGCCAAACCAGCTATCATTATACCATTCCTGC
>JADLHL010000217.1 GCA_020848815.1 Chitinophagaceae bacterium
GCAGGGTTCGAATCCCTTCCTCTCTGCAAAAAGTAAAAAGCCCCTAACGGGGCTTTTTACTTTTTGGGGCAATCCATGCTGCTGTCTTGATATTGCTGATACATTATAAATCCAAACTACAATTCACCCATTCTCCATCGAAACTGGCATTGTATTTTTTATAAAAGTTGATGGCGGGCTCGTTCCATTCCAGCACCTGCCATACGATGCGTTTGAACTGTTTCTCCTTGGCTTCTGCAATGAGTGCATCAAACAACAATTTACCCAAACTTTTGCCACGCATGCTTTCTGTTACTAATATATCTTCGAGATACATGGCTTGCCCTTTCCAAGTGCTGTAGCGGATATAATACAATGCAAAGCCTTGCACCATGCCATCTACTTCGGCGCAAAAAGCCCACCACACAGGGTTGGGCCCGAAGCCACTTTCTTCAAAATGCTGAAGTGATACAGTTACTTCCTGCGGGGCTTTTTCATACAGGGCCAATTCCCGCACCAACTCCATCAGGCGGGGACAATCTTCTTTGGTAGCTCTTCTAACGGTGATAAACATAAATCTGTAATAGTTATTGACGATTGGCTTTGTAGTTGCCTTGTGGTTGTAAAAAAGTAACGGCAGGTGCTTTGCCTGCAACAGGTGCTTCAAACTGCAGGGCAAATCCTGCTACAGCTTTAAATACAAATTTGTGCTCTCCGGTAAAAGCCAGTTCATATGGCGGCTGGCCAGGCACTTCTACATACAATGTGTTCTCGTTTTTGATGTACACTTTGGCCTGCATATTGCCGAGCTGATAGCTGCCGGTGTATTGTTCCAAATCAGCTTTGCTCAATGCCTTGGCTTTGGCAGTTTTTGCAAATACCAATTGAATATTGGGCGCTTCAAAACCAAATGCCTGCAGCGATTCTATATCGCCGCTGATGTTGGTATTAAAGCGAAATGATTGTCCGCCCTGAGCCGATGTATCAATTTTCTCGCCTGCAATTATTTGTACTGGATAAAAGAAATCGTAATGCCAGTTGTTGAGCCAGTAAGTATTGCGGCTGGTACGCAACCAAAGGCTGTCGTGTTGCACAAATACGTCATACGTACCATAGGCGGGATGTGTATACAAACCCTCGTAAGCTGCCAGCTGATGGCTCATGCGTTGTGCACTCCGCACCGTTACCGGCTTGGTGTTGGCACCAGCAGCTGCGTTTGTTGCTTTGGCTTTTGCCACTGCATCGAGATTGCGTTTGTTCCAGTCGATGGGAGATAACCCCAATGCACGGTCGGTCAATATTCGACGAACAATGGCAGGCACTGTGCGGCTGTCTTGATTCGATAATACCACAATACCAATGCTGTCGTTGGGAAAAAAACAGGTGCTGGTAATAAAGCCATCAATGGCACCGCCATGCTCCACCTGATAATGCCCCCGATAACTACTGAGTGTCCAGCCAAAACCATAATCGCCACCGCTCATAAAAGCAACATCTTGCTCTGGAATACCAGCGCCGGTGGTCATTTGTCCGCTGGTGGCTTCTTTGAAATGTACAGCGGGCACAACTGTCTGTCCGTTGTATTTGCCGCCATATATCCAGGCTTGTACCCACTTGCTCATGTCGAGTACAGAACTGTACACTGCACCAGCAGGGCCCATGCCGCCAATATTATAGTGCGGTACTTTTTTTATAGTACTATCGGTTGAGTAACTATAGGGCGAAGCCAGATTGCTGTCGGCTTTTACTGCACTGTAAGGCATGTTGCTGCGTGTCATGCCGAGTGGTTTAAAAATTTTATCGAGCATGTTTTTTTCCCAACTCTGGCGACTAAATTTTTCTACCACATATCCCTGCGCAAAAAACATGAAGTTGTTGTACTGATACTTTTCTTTTGGCCGGAAAGTGGGTTCCATGAATTGAATGCGCTGCAGCAAACTATCGCGGTTGTCGCTGGGGTTGAGGTACCACGACAAATCATGACGGGGTAATCCTGTGCGATGGCTCATCATGTCCCGCATGGTAATGCTGTTGTTCATATCGTTGTTGAAAAACTTCAACTCTGGCAGGTAGTTGCGTACCGGTTCATCGTAGGTAAATTTTCCATCGGCTACCAGTTGGCCCACAAGGGTAGATGTGAAAGCCTTGGTGCAAGAACCGATAGCAAACAAGGTATTGGGTGTAACGGGTTGTTTCGTGTCGAGGTCACGTACACCAAAGCCTTGGGCAAAAACGACTTTGTTTTTTTCTACCACTGCTACGGCAAAACCTGCAGCATGCCAGTCCTTCAGTACCTGTTGCAGTTCGGCTTCCACGCCGGCATATTTATCGGCGCTGGCGGCTGGCTTTTTCTTTTGTGCCGATGTAGCTACTGTTAAGCAAAGCAGCACAAATACAAAGTAGTTTCTCATGAGTTAACTATTTTCTGAATGATAAACACAAAGACTTAACCCTGCAATGCTTGATCGAGATCGGCAATAATATCCTGTACATTTTCGATGCCCACACTCATGCGAATGAGGCCATCTGAAATGCCGAACAACAATCGGTTTTCGCGGCTGAGGCCTGCGTGGCTCATGCTTGCCGGATGGCTGAGCAATGTGTCTACCGTGCCCAATGAAACTGCTCTGGTACACATTTTCAAGCGGTTGATAAATTGCTTGCCAGCTTCCAGTCCGCCTTTCAATTCAAAGCTCATCATGGGGCCGGGGTGCCGCATTTGCTTGGCACTGATGTAGAAATCCGGGTGCTGATGCAAGCCGGTATAATTCACATGTTCAATGTTGGGATGGCCATCCAAAAACTGCGCTACTTCCATGGCGTTGTGGCAATGGCGTTCCATACGCAGCTCTAAAGTTTTGATACCTTGTGTAAGCAGGTAAGCATCAAAAGGGTTGGCATTGCCACCCAATAATGCATGCCATTTCCACGCAGTGGTTTTCATGAAATGAATGTCTTTGCCAATGAGCACACCGCCAATGGAAGTGCCATGTCCGTTCAAAAACTTGGTGGTAGAATGAAACACAAAATCAACTCCATACGCAAATGGTTGTTGCAAGTATGGCGTAGCAAATGTGTTGTCTACGGATACCATTTTTCCATAACGCTTGGCAAGTTGTGTTAATGCTTCAATATCTACACAACGGATGGTTGGGTTGGCGGGTGTTTCAATATGAATGAGCTTGATGCTGTCATCTTTTTCCAACCATTCTTCGGCTTTCTCCAAATCATGCAGGTCTTCAATGATGGGATCAATGCCGCTATTGGCCAGCACTTTGTGCAATAGCTCAAATGTGCCGCCGTATAGTGAGTGATGGCTCAACACTTTGTCGCCAGCTTTCAGCGTACTAAAAAATAAGGTGGCCATAGCGGCTTGTCCGCTGGCATGCAGCAGTGCTTTCAGTTCGAGTGGTTGTCCGTTTTCATCACTCAAACCAAAGGCTTCCAGTGCGGCAATTTTTTGTTCGCATTCTTTAAAAGTAGGGTTGCCCCAGCGGCTGTACACTTTTTCTTTATCGAGGCTGGCAAAGCGTTCCATGCCTTCCTCCGCTGTGTCAAACACAAAGGTGGACGTAGCGTAGATGGGTGTAATGTGCGAACTGTTGGGGTCTTGTTCGTGACCACCATGAATGGCGGTACTGCTCCAGCCACTCAACGGAAAATTTTTATCTGCCATGATGATTTCTTAAATACATTTATTAGCACTCAAAGTGTTCAAAACTATCATTTAAAAAGCAATCATTTCCCCGACATTTCTATGAAAGAGCTTCTTTGTCAGTATGCTGCTCACAATGTATGGGCCAATCACAAATTGTTGTTTCACATTCAGCAAATGGAAGAGCACAAATGGTACCAGCAGGTGCCATCCAGTTTCGATAGTTTGTACAAAACCATTTTGCACATGTGGGATGCCGAAAGTGGCTGGTGGCAACGGATGCGGTTGCATGAGCACCTGGTTATTCCTTCTGCCAGTTTCGATCCATCATTAAAAGATGCCTGCAATGGCCTGATGCAGCAGAGCCTTCAGTGGGAGCCCTTCATTCAGCAGTCGCTCAATGAAGACGCCATCAACAGTTCGCTCATGTATAAAAATTCGAGGGGCGAAGAATTTGCTCAGCCGGTGCGGGAAGTGTTGCTGCATGTGTTCAATCACTCCACGTTTCACCGTGGCCAATTGGTGACCATGATGCGGCAGTTGGGAGAAACCAATATTCCTGCTACCGATTTTATCGCCTTTGCCCGCAAACCTTTGGCCGGTTAATGACGGTCGTCATAGGCCAAGCTGTTGCTTCCTCCGAAATTGCTGTTACTAAAAAAAGATTGCATGCCTGCCTTCCCCAACGATTTGCAGATAGCTCAAGCTGCACCCATTCGACATATCAAAGAAATTGCTGCCCAACTTGGTATTAGCAAAGACGACCTTGAATATTACGGTAAATACAAAGCCAAGTTGCCGCACAAACTCATCAACGATGCCCTGTGGCCACAGCACCATCTCATATTGGTAACGGCCATGACTCCGACGCCTTATGGCGAAGGCAAAACCACCATGAGTGTGGGGCTTACAGATGGCTTGAATGCCATTGGCAAAAAGGCCATGGCCGTGTTGCGGGAACCATCTCTCGGGCCGGTGTTTGGCATCAAAGGTGGTGCCGCTGGCGGCGGCTATGCGCAGGTCATACCAATGGAAGACATCAACCTGCATTTCACCGGCGATTTTAGTGCCATTGAAAAAGCCAACAACCTGCTGTCGGCACTCATCGACAACAATTTGCAAAACAAAAAACATAGCCTGCACATAGATCCCCGCACCATTGTGTGGAAACGGGTGATGGACATGAATGACCGTGCACTGCGCCACATTATGGTTGGCCTGGGCGGTACCAACAATGGTATTCCACGGGAGGATGGTTTCAACATTACGCCTGCCTCTGAAATCATGGCTATTTTGTGCATGAGCCAAAGCATTGCCGACCTGAAAGAAAGGCTGGGCAATATTTTTATCGGCTTCACTTTTGACGGGCAGCCTGTGTATGCCAGTGACCTGCATGCGGTAGGTGCCATGGCGGCTTTGCTGAAAGAAGCCATTAAACCTAATCTGGTGCAAACACTGGAAGGCAATCCTGCTATTTTACATGGCGGACCATTTGCAAGTATTGCCCAAGGCACTAACAGCATTGTGGCTACTAAAATGGGATTGAGCCTTGCAGATTATGTAGTAACGGAAGCTGGATTTGCGGCAGACCTCGGTGCCGAAAAATTCTTCGATATTAAATGTGTGGCAGGTGGGTTGCAACCCGAAGCGGTGGTACTGGTGGCTACTATCAAGGCATTGCGGCACCATGGTGGTGCTAAAAAAGCGGAGCTGCAAACGGCCGATGTGCCCAAGGTGGTAGCGGGTTTGCCTAACCTGGGAAAACATATCGAGAACGTATTGAAGTTTGGCATCCGGCCCATTGTGTGCATCAATTATTTTCCTGCGGATGATGCGGCTGAAATAGCTGCTGTGCAAGACTATTGTGCTGCATTGGGTGTGCAGGCCATTGTGAGCAAGGCATTTGCCGAAGGCGGAAAAGGTGCAGCCGATTTGGCTAACGCCGTGGTGCAAATGATTGAGAGTAAACAAAACAAATTCAAACCTTTGTACAGTTGGGATGAACCCATTGAAACAAAGATTGAACGCATTGCCAAAGAAGTGTACGGTGCCAGCAGTGTAGACTATTCGGTAAAGGCCAAAGCCAATCTGAAAACCATACAAACACTGGGCTTGCAGGCATTGCCGGTATGCATGGCTAAAACGCCCAAAAGCCTGAGCGATGATGAACGCAAACTCGGCCGCCCCGAAAATTTTGCTATAACGGTACGTGAATTTGAGCTGGCCAGTGGTGCCGGTTTTGTAATACCCATTTTAGGCGACATGATGCGGATGCC
>JADLHL010000218.1 GCA_020848815.1 Chitinophagaceae bacterium
GTGCTGGGCACGTATTTGTTCAGCTCCATGGCATTGATGGTTTGCCGGCTTACACCAATCTTTTCTGCCAGATCAGCCTGCGTCATATTGTGAATGGCTCGTTGCACTTTAATTGTGTTTTGCATGGTGGTGGGTTTTAGTCTTTGGCAGAACGGTTGCTGTACAACAGGTACAAAAAGCGCAGCAAAAAGAAAATCAGAATCGTCAGCATGTTGTGAATCATGAAGGAGATGAAGTCGCTGCCGTATACTGCCCAGATACCGATGATGGTAAAAATGAAATTGGCCAGGATAGCCCAATGCCAGGAGCGTAGCCGCAGCTGCTGAATGAATTCATCTTCTTTTTTGGTACGGGCAAAGCTCATAAAGAGCAGGGCCAAAATTGTACCGCTAAGTGCAATTTCATCGGTGAAATTCTGGTTGCCGGTAAATAAATTCTGCTCGGTGCCTTTGTACGAGAGCCAGCCAAATTCAAAATCGTTGTACAGGTTCATAAAGCCGAGGATGGCAAAAGGAACCAAAAGGCCCAAACCAATGAAAAAGAACCGGTGGGGCAAAGTCAATTGCTGTTTCATGAGTAAAGATTTATTTACCAAATGTAAAGTATATTTTACAAATAGTAAATAATAGTTGTCAAAAAAAGCTAAAAAGTCGGAAAGTCGGGAAGACTGGAAGTCCGAAGAAGAGCAACCAAAGTCAACCACGCCACTCTACGTCACCTCTCCTGTGGAGAGGACGGGTGAGGTTAATACAGTCGGAAAGACGGGAAGTCGGGATACGGTAGTTGGTAGTCCGGAGAAGGGGGTCATGCTGAGGAACGAAGCAACTCATGCATCAGAGACGGGAAGACGGAAAGTCCGGAAGTCGGAAAGTTAGAAGACCGTAGTCCATCGTCGGTAGTCTGTCGTCCGCCAGCCATTTTCCCCCGTTAGCCACCGTAATCTGCCACTAAAAACGATTTGTACCAAAGGACCCTAAACGGCTACATTTGCGACCGTTCGATGTTTTCCAGTATTGAGATTTATTGGGTGATATTTTTTCAATAATATATCCCGAACAATGGAAAAACATCAAGAATCAATCAAATTGTTCGCATAATGAGTAATCAAGCTACAACGCTGTTCGACAAAGTATGGGATGCCCACGTGGTGCGTAAAATTGCAGATGGCCCCGATGTATTGTTCATCGACCGCCATTTTATTCATGAAGTAACCAGCCCCGTTGCCTTTTTGGGACTGGAACAACGCGGCATTGGCGTTCTCTACCCCGAACGCACTTTTGCTACCGCCGACCACAATACGCCCACCATCAACCAGCACCTGCCTGTGCAGGATCCGCTCAGTGCCATCCAGCTCAAGGCCCTGGAAACCAACTCGGCCAAATACGGTATTTCGCACTGGGGCCTCAACAACCCCAAAAATGGTATTGTACACGTGGTAGGCCCCGAAAACGGCATCACCCTGCCGGGTATGAGCATTGTGTGTGGCGACTCGCATACTTCTACCCACGGCGCTTTTGGTGCCATTGCGTTTGGCATTGGTACTTCTGAGGTAGAAATGGTACTCTCTTCGCAGTGCATCATGCAGCCGAAGCCGAAGAAAATGCGCATCAGCGTAAACGGGCAGCTGCAAAAAGGCGTGGTGCCTAAAGATGTGGTGCTCTACATCATCAGCCAGCTCACCGCTGCCGGTGCCACCGGATACTTTGTTGAATTTGCCGGCGATGTGTTTGAAAACATGACCATGGAAGGCCGCATGACCGTGTGCAACATGAGCATCGAAATGGGTGCCCGTGGCGGTATGGTTGCCCCCGACGAAACAACCTTCAACTACATACAGGGCCGCGAAAAAGCCCCCAAAGACGAAGCCTGGGACAAGGCCTTGGCCTACTGGAAAACGCTGAAAACCGATGCCGACGCCAGCTTCGATAAAGAGTATCAGTTTAACGCCGCCGACATCGAACCCATGATTACATACGGTACCAACCCCGGCATGGGCATTGGTATCAGCCAAAGCATTCCTACCGCCGAATCCATTGGCAGCGGTCAGGCCAGCTTCGATAAGTCGATGGCGTACATGGGCTTTCAGCAAGGCGAAGCCATGATGGGCAAAAAAGTAGATTATGTGTTTGTAGGCAGCTGTACCAACGGCCGCATTGAAGATTTCCGGGCCTTCGCTTCGGTGGTTAAGGGCCGTAAAAAAGCCGATCATGTAACCGCATGGATTGTGCCCGGTTCGCACATTGTAGAAGCGCAGATTCGGGAAGAAGGCATCTACGATATTTTGACCGAAGCAGGCTTCCAGCTGCGTCAGCCCGGCTGCTCTGCCTGCCTGGCCATGAACGACGATAAGATACCTGCCGGTAAATATGCCGTAAGTACCAGCAACCGCAACTTCGAAGGTCGCCAGGGCCCCGGTGCCCGTACGCTGCTCGCCAGTCCGCTGGTAGCTGCTGCCGCCGCCGTAACCGGCGTAGTAACCGACCCGAGGGAATTGCTTGTTTAGTTGGTCGTCTATAGTCCGGAGACCGGAGAAAAGCTGAAAGCGAACGCAGAAAAATCAGCAATCAGCCATTCAAAATCTCCGTGTTCCTCTGCGCTGACCTCCTTCACCTCTGTGGTAAAAAAAATCAGACATCACAAATCAGACATCCGAAATTCTTTATGGCTTACGATAAATTCACCGTGCTTCAATCATCAGCAGTACCGCTGCCCATTGAAAACGTAGACACCGATCAAATCATTCCTGCCCGCTTTTTGAAAGCCACCGAACGCAAAGGTTTTGGCGACAACTTGTTTCGCGACTGGCGATACAACAACGACGATTCGCCCAAGCAAGACTTTGTGCTCAACAATCCCATCTACAGTGGTAAAATACTGGTAGCGGGCAAAAACTTTGGTAGTGGCAGCAGCCGCGAACACGCCGCCTGGGCCATTTACGACTATGGTTTCCGTTGCGTTATCAGCAGCTTCTTTGCCGACATTTTCAAAGGCAACTCGTTGAACATTGGCATTTTGCCCGTAACCGTGAGTGCAGAATTTCTCGACAAGATTTTCAAAGCCATTGAAGCCGATCCGAAAACGGAAATCAAAGTAGACCTGCCCGAGCAAAAAGTAACGATTGTAGCTACGGGCGAACAAGAATCGTTCGACATCAACGGCTACAAAAAACACAACATGATGAACGGTTTCGATGACATCGATTACCTGCAATCAGCAAAAGAAGACATCAAGGCATTTGCTGCCCAATCGCTGTATTAACAGCACTTACAACCCACGGCATGAAGAAGCATATCGAAATCATGGACACCACGCTCCGCGATGGTGAACAAACCAACGGCGTCTCTTTCTCACCATCCGAAAAGCTGACCATTGCGCAGCTCTTGCTGGGCGAAGTAAAAGTGGACCGTGTGGAAATTGCTTCTGCACGGGTATCGGAAGGCGAACTGGAAGCCGTGAAAAAAATAACGGGCTGGGCAGCTACCAATGGCCTGCTCGACCGCATTGAAGTACTCACATTTGTGGATGGCGATGTATCCATCAAATGGATGGAAGAAGCCGGCGCCAAAGTGATGAACTTGTTGACCAAGGGGTCGCTCAACCATTTGCAGCACCAACTGAAAAAAACACCGGCACAGCATTTTCAGGAAGTAGGCGAAGTGCTGGCACTGGCCGCCAAGCGGGGCATCACGGCCAATGTGTACCTCGAAGACTGGAGCAACGGCATGCGCAATAGTCCGGACTATGTGTACAGCTACCTCGACTTCCTGGCCACCCAACCAGTCAAACGCATTTTGCTGCCCGATACACTGGGCGTACTCATTCCTTCGATAACCTACGACTACCTCAGCGCCATTGTGCAGCGCTATCCCGGCATTCATTTCGATTTTCATGGGCACAACGATTACGACCTCGGCGTAGCCAATGCACTTGAGGCCATCAAAGCCGGTGTGCATGGCTTGCACCTCACGGTAAATGGCATGGGCGAAAGAGCAGGAAATGCCCCACTGGCCAGTGTGATTGCTGTGTTGAACGATTATGTGCCCACCGTAGAAACAGCTGTGGTTGAAAAATCATTGTACTCGGTGAGCAAACTCGTTGAAACCTTCTCGGGTTTCAGGGTAGGGCCCAACAAACCCATTGTGGGCGAAAACGTGTTTACACAAACAGCGGGCATACATGCCGATGGCGATAAGAAAAACAATTTGTACTTCAACGATTTGCTGCCGGAGCGATTTGGCCGCAAACGGAAATATGCACTCGGTAAAACTTCGGGCAAGGCCAATATTGAAAACAACCTGGCACAGCTGGGCATTCAATTGGCCGACGAAGAGTTGAAGCGGGTAACACAACGTATTATCGAACTGGGCGACCGAAAGGAAACCGTTACCCAGGCAGATCTGCCTTACATCATCAGCGATGTGCTGGACAGTGCCAGTGTGATTGAAAAAGTGAAAGTAGAGAACTATGTGCTCACCCATAGCAAGGGCCTCAAGCCATCGGCTACAGTAAAAATCATTTTCAATGATGAAGCATTTGAAGAAAACGCACAGGGCGATGGTCAGTACGATGCCTTCATGAACGCTATTAAAAAAGTGTACCTCAAAAAGAAACTACCACTGGCAGTGCTCACCGATTATGCAGTGCGTATACCGCCCGGAGGTAAAACCGATGCCCTTTGCGAAACCATCATTTCGTGGGAGCATAACGGAAAGGAATTTAAGACCCGTGGCCTCGACAGTGACCAAACGGTTTCTGCCATCAAAGCCACGAAGAAAATGCTGAATTTGATTTGGGAGTAGAAGAAGGAAATAAGGAATAAACAATAAGAAATAAGGAAGTAAGGATGCAGTTCCTAAGGCTGTTCACCAACTTGTGAACTCTGGAACTTTCAAACAACAAACATCATCAACACAAATGGCAACAAAACACATAGCAGTAGTACCCGGCGATGGGATAGGTAAAGAAGTAACCGCAGTCGGCAAAAAAGTATTGGAAAAAATTGCGGCAAAATATGGCCACACATTTACCTACGAAGAAGCGTTGATTGGCCACGTAGCCATTGAAGCCACCGGCGATCCATTGCCTGCTGAGTCGCTGGAAATTATGCGCAAATCGGATGCGGTATTGTTTGGTGCAGTGGGTCATCCCAAGTACGACAACGATCCTTCTGCCAAGGTACGCCCCGAGCAGGGCCTGCTGAAAATGCGCAAGGAGTTGGGCTTGTATGCCAACCTGCGCCCCATCAAATTATTTGATGAACTGCTCGATTCCAGCAGCATCAAACCCGAAATTTTACGCGGTGCCGATATCTTGTTTTTCAGAGAGCTCACAGGTGATGTATACTTTGGTAAACGGGAACGTATTGAAGACGGCAACGCCGCTTACGATACCATGATATACTATAAGTACGAAGTAGAACGCATTGCCCGCAAAGCTTTTGAAGCGGCCATGACCCGTGGTAAAAAACTGATGAGTGTAGACAAAGCCAATGTGTTGGAAAGCAGCAGGCTGTGGCGGGAAACTATTTTGGAAGTAGCCAAAGATTATCCCGAAGTGGAACTGGAACATCAGTTTGTAGATGCGGCGGCTATGTTGCTCATCAAAGATCCGCGGAAGTTTGATGTGGTAGTAACGGGCAACTTGTTTGGCGATATCCTCACCGACGAAGCTTCGCAAATTGCAGGCTCTATGGGCATGCTGGCTTCTGCTTCTGTAGGCGATGGTACGGGTGTGTACGAACCCATTCACGGTTCTGCCCACGACATCACTGGCAAAGGCCTGGCCAACCCAATGGCTTCTGTGTTATCTGCCGCATTGCTGCTCGATATTTCCTTTGGTATGAAGCAGGAATCGCTGGATGTGATTAACGCAGTAGACGCTGTGCTGAAAGCCGGTTTCCGTACCCGCGACATTGCCAACGCCGATACGCCTGCCGACAAGCTGCTCGGCACCGATGCCATTGGTGAAGAAATCTTACACCGCCTCTAAGGGTAAATGATAGAAGTTTGCAACCTGTGAGGTTTCAAGGCCTCACAGGTTTTTTTATTTTTTCAAACTGCCATAACCAGCGTTTCATATGGATATAAGTGCCGTACTCACCATTACGTTTACCCTGTTTGCGGTCATAGATATCATCGGTTCTGTGCCGCTGCTGGCTTCGCTCAAGCAAAAAATGGGGGGCATCAACGAGCTCAAAGCCACGTTGATTTCCGGTGGGCTCATGATCTTGTTTTTGTTTGTAGGCGAACCATTTTTGAAACTACTGGGCGTAGATGTAAAGTCATTTGCCGTAGGCGGCTCCATCGTCATTTTCATTTTGGGTTTGGAAATGGTGTTGGGTCACGAATTTTTCAAAAGCGATGGCGA
>JADLHL010000219.1 GCA_020848815.1 Chitinophagaceae bacterium
GTGGCAATGCTGTGGCTGTAACCGGAGCGGCCATGTACACCTTTGGTACGGTTAGCCCCAAAGTAACCAACAGCATTATTTGGGGAAATGGTTCCGGCATTCAAAATGCAGGCGGAGCTACGCCCATAGTTACCAATAGTATTGTACAAGGTGGCTATGCCGGTACTGGCAATGTAAATGCCGATCCTGCTTTTATGCAACAGCCTGCCATTGGCCTTGGGCAGTTGGGCGATCTTCGATTGTTGTTTTGTTCTCCCGCCCGAAATGCCGGTAATAACGCAGCACTTCCTATTGGCACAAGCCTTGATTTGGCAGGGTTTAATCGCATTGTTTCTACAACCGTTGATATGGGTGCATACGAAGCGCAAAACTCGGGCGGCTTGATTATTTATGTGGATGCCAATGCTAATGGTAATAATGACGGTACCAGTTGGACCAATGCATTTACAAGTTTGGAGGCAGCTCTCAACGATATGAATTTATGCAACTTGGGCACTGCGCTTACCCTGCAAATTGCTGCTGGAACATACACCTTTCCTGTAGGTAAAAATGTTCGTATTGATAATTTGAATGCCACTATTCTGGGCGGCTATCCAACGGGTGGTGGTACCCGAAATCCGTCTGCAAATAATGTGATTATAAAAGGAGAAGTAAGGGTGTTGAAAAATGTGAGCATGAATGGGGTACGGGTGGATAAGCAATAAAAATGAAATGGTGTTCCTATCCATTTACCAAAAGCCAAATGAACATCTTAGAATAGGAATATCTATAAATTCTGTATAACAAATCATATGTCAAAAAAGCATCACTTTTTTCTACAAGTCAGGCAACTGATGTTGCTGGCTATTTTCTTTTTTCCGCTAGCATTAATGGCGCAGAAAAAAGTAACAGGAGTCTTGATCAACAAGCAGCGTTCTGCCGTTCTTTCTA
Organism: Chitinophagaceae bacterium; assembly: GCA_020848815.1. GTDB lineage: Bacteria > Bacteroidota > Bacteroidia > Chitinophagales > Chitinophagaceae > Phnomibacter. Next base: position 931 of record JADLHL010000219.1, read on the forward strand.
AGGGTTTCAAAAAGGTAGAAGTATATGATATAAATGCTGCTGACATCGCCCAATTTGCACGGGGAAATGGCAAAGCACCTTTCGAACTGACGCTTACACTCGGTGGCAATCAGCCATTTGCACTGCAGCTATTCGAAACCAATTTGCTGGCCGACGACTATCAACTTATTGTAGCAGATGGAAACAATCGGCAAACGACTGCACTGCCCAATTGTAAAACATATTCGGGTATCGTACTCAATGATTCTGGTAGCACAGTTTTTCTAACCATGTCCGATAAAACTATCAATGGATTTATTAAGCGTGGTAATAAACAATACCACATAGAACCACTTCGCTACTTTGATAAAGATGCGGCTACCAGCAATTTTATTTTGTATGAAGCTGGCGACGTCATTCAAAATAGCAATCAAACCTGTGGGGTTACAGAACTGGAACAGAAGATGGCACAATTTTCAGGCAATGGTATTCAACCATTAGGAGAAGCCACCGGCATTTGTAAAGTCACAGATGTAGGCATTGCATCGGACAGAAGCATGGTCAATAAATACGGTAGTGCGGCCCTGGTAGAAGAGCACAATATTAGTGTAATGAATATGGTAGTTGGCTTGTATAGAAATGCACAAATTGGCTCAGGCTATCTCGCTTTTAGAATACGGGCACAATATGTTTCAATGAATACAGCGGCCGATCCATTAAGCCCTGCATACAATGGGATAGATGCAGATTCTTTGCTCATCCGCTTTTCGCAATGGGCAAAGACTTCTGGTTTTTCCACAGTCCCAGACCTTTTGCAAATGTGGACTGCCAGAGACTTCGGAAGATTTGCAGGTCCAGGCCAAACCAACTTTAACAGGGGTGTTATTGGATTAGCTTATTTAGACGCAGTGTGCAATCCTAACTACAAGTTTCAGATATTAGAAGCCTACACTGGTCTTAATGGTATGTCGTTGGGTATTTTAGTAGCACATGAAATCGGACATAATTTTGGTGCAGGACACGATGGTGATGGAAATGCGGAAAATCCTAGTGCATATATCATGGCTTCATCTTTGAATCCTGGTGCTAACAGTTTCAGCAATACCAGTTTGCAGGTCATGACAAATTATACCAATGCTATTTCCTGTTTGTCCAGTTGTTCCGGTGTTACTATCCCCGAATTTAATGCTTCTTCCACAGCTATTTGTACAGGCAACAGTGTAACGTTTACCAATGCCACTGTGTCGGATGTGCCTCATTCTTTAGCGTCTTTTGTATGGCGGCTTCCCGGCGGCAATCCATCAACATCAACAGCAATTTCTCCAACAGTAAGTTATGCTACACCAGGTCGCAAAACGGTTACGTTGGAAGTAGGTAACCAATCAGTTACCAAGGAGATTTTTGTTGGTAATGCGCCTACTCAAGCTTGCCGCACATTGACTCCGAAAAATGCTGACCAAAGTGGTTTGTTGTCCTTTTCTTTTGGGTCTATTGGTTATAAAGCTTCCAATGTTATTATTAATGGAGAGTACAAAAACCTTGCTTGTTCTTTGAACACTATCTTAACCCCAGGCTCAACGTATACCATCTCTGCAGGTCTTGGTTTTCCACTTACCACGCCCATCACCAGCAGGCTACAACTATTTCTCGATTACAATAATGATGGTGATTTTTTGGATGCCAATGAAATGCTGTACACGGGTAGTGAATGTAAATCTGGAATCGATACGGTTGTTTATACAGCACCTGCCAATATAAATCTTACAGATACCTGGCTACGCCTTAGGGTAGTTGCGGCCCCTTGCAATGTGGCCAATTCAGATGGTTGTGCGCTATCGGGTAACGCCAACGTCTTTGACTTTGCAGTTTCTTTTAAAAAACCGCCTCCGTGTATTTTGTATGTAAACGCCAATGCCACGGGCAATAATGATGGCTCAAGTTGGGCGAATGCGTACACCAATATACAAACGGCTATAAATGCAGCTACTTGTTTTTATGGAAATGAAATTTGGGTGGCCAAAGGAACCTACAAGCCAACAGCTGGTGTCAATCGTGATTCCGCTTTTGTAATGAAAAACAAAGTGGCCATTTATGGCGGTTTTGCAGGCACAGAAACACAACTCGTACAACGAAACTGGGGAGCAAACCCAACAATATTGAGTGGTGATATTGGTGTACTCAACAATATAAATGACAACAGTTATCATGTGGTACTCAATAATCAAAACGGATTGGATTCTACAGCAGTGCTTGATGGTTTTATTATCAGAGATGGCAACGCTTATAAGGGAGAATACATTGGCAACAGGGGAGGTGGTATTCATAATTTGAATAGCGCCCCTGCTATTTACAATTGTATCATTACGGGTAATAACGCTGCTGAGTACGGCGGCGGGGTGTTTAACCAGAGTGCTGCACCAAAAATGGTAAACTGTGTTATAGCGGGCAATACTGCGTGGTTTGGCGGCGGCTTATATAATGAAAGTGCGGCAACAGAATTAACTAATTGTACTTTCTCTGGCAACTTGGTTACGTATACAGGTGCTGCTATGTATACATACGGCGCAGTTAGCCCCAAGGTAACCAACAGCATTATTTGGGGCAATGGCTCGGGCATACAGAATGCAGGTGGTGCTACACCTATTGTGAGTTATAGTATAGTGCAAGGTGGCTATACGGGTACTTCTAATTTGAATGTCGATCCATTATTTGTGCAACAACCATTGCCTGGCTTGGGCAATTTGGGCAATCTAAGATTGCGTACAGTGTGCTCCCCGGCAGTAAATGCAGGATTAAATAATGCATTTACACTTACCTCAATATTTGATTTGGATAGGGGAGCCCGTTTCAACAGAACGGCCATCGATCTTGGTGCGTATGAATATCCAGGCAATGGCGATGTTGTTATTTATATTGACGCAAATGCTACCGGAAATAAAACCGGATATAGCTGGAAAGATGCTTATACTAACCTGGCTGAAGCCATGAATGATTTGAATCTTTGTTCTCCCGTCAATACATACGTTTACGTAGCCGCTGGTACTTACACTTTGCCTGCCAATTTGCCGCTGAATATTTCAGTTACGAATGCCCGTATGGTGGGAGGTTTTCCGACGGGAGGAGCCGCCTCACCAAATGCCAATGCAAACCCTGTCATCATCAAAGGAGATGTGCGTGTACTAAAATCAATGACTATAAACGGGGTGCGGATAGAAAAACAATAACTCATACACGTAAGCCTTGCTTCACAAATAAAAATCCCGCCACCATTTCGGTAGCGGGATTTTTTCTTTTGTAAGTAAATAACATCAAATCATTTTGTACAAACTACTTAGCAAATGCCGGAGGTAAAACTGTGGCCATGAGTGCCGCAGTATCGCCACCAAAAGTTTTACTAATGGGCCGACCGTTTCTTGTAAGCCCTTTGAAGGTTCCTTTATCAACCAACGACCACACTGCATATTTTGCTTCACTGTAAATGTTGATGAGGCCGAAATGATTTTCGGCACCATTTACATTGCCGGCATCTTTCCATGGTTCATCAAATGCTTCAAAAAAGAAGCAGGCAATACCGGCACTGTCTGTCCAGCTGCGCATGTGGTCATAGAATAACTTTTGCTTGTATTCATCAGCTGCTTTAGAGCCTGCGGTGCCATACAAATGTGTATCTACAGAGGCCCAACCGGTTTCACCAATATGTATGGGCTTGCTTACACCAATACGTTGTAGGTATGCTTGTACAGATTGGTATTGCATTTTTGCATACATCGCTGCACGTTCCATGGCAGCATTAATTTGCTGTGTTGCTGAAAGCGATTGTTCTGCAGCAGGAACATGCCAATAAACAGGGTTATAATGAGAATCATGAAAAGGGTAGGTGTGTAAAGAAATGTAGTCAACTGCTTGTATCAGCGAATCGAGAGCGGGTTTAAAATAGCTGGAATCGCCACCACCCCAAGAAGCAAAATTGTCCGAACTGGTAATCCATGTATCGGCGGGTAGCTTTTTATCATCCCGCAGTTGGCGCAGGTAATTCATCCATTTCAAAATAATGCCGGGCTCTACATAATAGCTGGCGGCCCAATGCACCATGGCTTCGTTGCCCACGGCTATTACTTTCACAATATCGGGGTAGGCATTGGCCATGCTAACAGCGGTATCTATTTCAGCCTTGTTTTTTTCTACATTTTCTTGCGTATGATCGGGGTTGGCGCTGAATGCGTCTTTGCAATTGATCCATGCACCCAGCATTACGTACATCTCAAAAGTCGGGTCTGCATCTTTCATTTGTTTGATGGCTTCCAACAGGTTCGCCGTTTCGCCAAAC
>JADLHL010000220.1 GCA_020848815.1 Chitinophagaceae bacterium
ATGGTATGTCCGGTTACAATATATTTTACTCCGAAAAGTGAAAGTGTACTGTCAATGGTTGCTTGCGTAGCTTTCTGGGTGCCTGTATAGTAGCCCCGGTACCAGTAAGGCCCTATTTCACTCATCACAATGGTGCTTTCAAGGTTTGGGCCTTCTCCGGTGGTATCTCTATACAAGGGGCGGGCCAGCTGGTTCAGCTGTTGTACACTGGCCTGCAGAGCATTTGTATACGGCGAAATGCCAGCATGTAAAAACAAAAACGGACCTATCTTTTCTACAATATTTTTTGCTACAAGCCAGCGCCCCAATACAGATTGCTCTCCAAAGATAGCAGCATAATTTTTGTGTAGCTGTTGGGTTTGATGCAGGTACAGCGGATGTACATAGGTGCTGTCGCCAGCCAGGTTCATTACTTCATGGTTACCCAGTATAAAATGCACTTTTCCACCGGCAGCTTGTGCCTGTTCTTCCAGTGCGTATATAAACCATAGTACTTCCAATACCTGAGAGCCACGGTCAACAAAATCGCCGGTAAATACAAGGTGTCCTTTGCCAAAAGTCCAATGCCATTGTTCGTTTATAACCCCTCCCGATTTTAATAATGCAATCAGTGCAGGCAGGTTGCCTTCAATGTCGCTTACAGCAAATAGCTGTGCCGGCTTGTTATAGCTGTGTTTTTCTATGGGGTAGTTGTGAGTGAGCTTACTGCTCAGTTGAATATGCTGATGTTGGTGCACAAAAGAAACCGGTAATGCCTGCTGCCTGCTCATGGCGAAACTATGGTAAACAGGCTTCGTCAGTCCACTATCCGATGAAAACCGGAACACCTGTAAACTGTCGTTGCTATAAAAACAATAGGTGGAAGCCGATAGCGATATCTCAGGCCCGGGTTGTGCTGATGCCTCTCCGGCTAATGCCGCAATGGCCATTATTTGCGCTACGCATAAAATAATATGAAATAAATGCTTACACACAGGTGCTAAAGATACCACCTGTTTGGCAGTTAGATCAAACCTGTAAATCCAACACAGGCGAAATATAAGGGGAAAGAATTTGCAAAATATATTCTTATGTCATCTTTTTTTTATTCGAAAAACAGATAATTTTAACATCATTTGATGGCGTGGCCATCTCTTGTTTAATATCCTTTCGCTTGGACTGCTGGTATATATGAGCAGTCAATCAAACTCAGGTGCGTAGATTGAACTACTGTGTTGGTATTGTTCATAGATACTAAAAAAAATATTGGCTGGAAAAAATAGGCTGCTGCAGTCTCAGGCCTGCATTGGTATTGTTGGTTCTTGCCATCATTGTAAAATAACACAGTATGAAAATCTGCGGCTTACAATATAATGGTACCTGGAGCAATACACATGCTACAGAGCAACTACAGCCGGAAATGGTACAGCTGGTGCTGGTATTTGGCGACAGATACTTATTGCAACAACCTTTTATTTATGATGCGCTAAAACTGCGCTTTCCCATTGCCAATATTGCAATGGCCTCTACCAGTGGTGAAATTTTACATGATGAAGTTCATGAGAACACAGTGCTGGCAACTGCTATACAATTTGAAAGTTCATCTGTACAATGTTACAGTACCAATATTGCTGCTCATGCCGATAGCTTTCATGCCGGAAAATATTTGCGCAGTTGTTTTTCATCTGAAGGGTTGCAACTGCTTTTTATTCTTAGCGATGGTACTTTGGTAAATGGAACAGAACTCGTTGAAGGTTTGAATGATACAGCCAGCAATGATGCTCTATTGATGACAGGAGGGCTGGCAGGAGATGGTGAAAGGTTTAAAGAAACAGTCACCGGATTAAATGCCTTGCCAGTAAGCGGCAATATAGTTGTGATTGGTTTTTACGGGCATCAGCTGGAAGTAAAAGGAAGTGCATTTGGCGGGTGGGATGAATTTGGTCCTTTGCGTACAGTAACCAGTTCTTATAAAAATATTTTGTATGAAATAGATGGCAGAAATGCCCTCGATTTATACAAAGAATATCTCGGTCCTTTTAAAGCAGAATTACCCGCATCAGCGTTGTTGTTTCCTTTATCTGTAAGGGTGGGGCAAATGCCCGCCGTTACCCGCACCATCCTGTCTATTGATGAAGAAAATCATACTATGCTGTTTGCTGGCAACATTCCCGAAGGCAGTAAGGTAAGGCTCATGAAGGCCAATTTTGAACGCCTGATGGAAGCATCGGAATCAGCTGCTGCATCAGTAGCCGTCAGCAATAAAGAAGACAATACGTTGGCTATTCTTGTAAGCTGTGTAGGTAGAAAAATGATTTTGCACAAACGCACCTACGAAGAATTGCATGCTGCCAGAAAAATACTGGGCCATCAAACTTTTATCACTGGCTTTTATTCGTATGGCGAAATATCGCCATTTCAAAATACCCCTGGATCCTGTGGTTTGCAAAACCAAACAATGACGATTACAACACTGTGTGAGCACAGCACTTCAAACCATTAGTATGACTACCAAACTCCAGCAATCCGATTTTGTACCAACGCTTAACAAGCAGATAGACAGGTATTTTTCTACCGGTGTAAATGAAGAAAATCTGTCGGCATTTTTAAAAGTAGTAAATGAAACCTATCAGTGGTTTGAACGAGACAAACTACTGTCGGAACATGCCTATGCCGTGAGTGAAAAAGAATACCAGGATGCTGTGAGCCACCTGGAATCTCAGCACGACATCATCCGTCAATCGGTGGGCTTACTCAAAGATGCCATACAACGCATTGATAAAAATGCCGTTTTACATGTAGATGATGCAGAAGCAGAAATCATTAATGTAGTGCGGTATTTAAACAAGCAATTGGAGGTGCAGCGCAACCTGGAACAGCAGCTGATAGTAAGCAAAGAATTTGCCGAAAAAGCTGCACAGGTAAAGTCTGATTTGTTGTCCGTCATGAGTCACGAAATCAAAACACCATTGAATGCCATCATTGGCTTGTCGCACCTGTTGCAACAAAAGCAGTTTACCCATGAGCAAGCAAGAAATATCAACGCACTGCATGCCGCTGCCGAAAACCTGCTGAGTTTGGTAAATGATATTCTCGACTTTAATAAAATAGAAGAAGGAAAAATTCAACTGGCACCACGCATGGTAGATTTACGGGTAATACTCAACAACCTGAAATATGCCTATGCCTTAAAGGCCAACGAAAAGCAAACCATCATTAAACTTACCATCGATGAAAATCTGCCGGCGCATATACTGGTAGATGATGTGCGGCTAAACCAAGTACTGCACAACCTGATGTCGAATGCGGTAAAATTTACCAACAAAGGGCAGGTGTGGCTGAGTGTAATGGTGGAGCCCTCCAGCAACGAGGAGCATGTTCAATTGCGCTTTTGCATAAAAGACAGCGGCATTGGCATTGCCAAAGAAAAACAACACCTCATATTCGATCATTTTACACAGGCCGATTCAAATATTACCCGGCAGTACGGGGGCTCCGGTCTTGGGTTGAGTATTGTAAAACGCATTTTGCAGCTCATGAATTCTCATGTAGACCTGCAAAGTGCACCCGGCAAAGGGGCAGCGTTTTCATTTGTGCTGAGCTTGCCGGCCTTGGTAGCAGGTGAACCACAAAATGCCCCGCACCCCGACAAAAAGTTGCATCACGATTTCAGCGGCATCAATGTGTTGGTGGTAGATGACATTGAGTTTAATGTAATGGTGGCAGAGCAAATGCTTACCAATTGCAATGCCAGCTGCAGTCATGCCGCCGATGGCATAGAAGCTGTGAAAATGGCTCGGACCAATCATTTCGACCTCATTCTTATGGATTTGCAGATGCCACATATGGATGGTTTTGAAGCTACCCGCCGCATCAGAGAATTTAATACTACTACTCCAGTGGTGGCCCTTACGGCCTCATCTGAGCCCGAGGTTATTATTAAAGCTAAGGTGCTGGGTATGGACGACTACCTGATGAAACCATTTAATCCCAATGACTTTTACAACATGGTAGCCCACTATAGTGGCTCCGTACGTGGGTAGTAATATAGAGGTGGAGCTATATCAAATAATAAAAAAATAACATGTAAATAATTTTTGAGAAAAAAAGGGTTACCTGATGGTTTAGCTGAGAATTATTCAAAAAATTTGGACGGCTATTCGCTGTAAATGGCTTTTCCGTACCATTGCATCTTCAAAATTTGCCTTTCACAACTAAAACCAATATATAATTCGTATGGCAGCAGCTAAGCTTGAGTACATTTGGCTCGATGGTTACCAACCCACCCAGAGCCTTCGTAGCAAAACCAAAATTGAAAAAGACTTTAGTGGCAAACTGGAAGATTGCGGCATGTGGAGCTTTGATGGCTCTTCTACCGAGCAGGCCCCCGGTGGTTCTTCAGATTGTTTGCTGAAGCCCGTGTACATCATTCCCGATCCGCAGCGTAAGAATGCGTACCTCGTAATGTGCGAAGTGTTGAACGCCGACGGTACCCCTCACGAAAGCAATGGCCGTGCCCATATCGACGACGACGACAATGATTTCTGGTTTGGTTTTGAGCAGGAGTATTTCCTGTGGGATCCTTCTACCAGCAAGCCGCTCGGTTTCCCTGCCAACGGTTACCCCCGTCCTCAGGGTCCATATTATTGTTCAGTAGGTGCTTACAATGCTTTTGGCCGCGAAATCGTAGAAGAACACCTCGATGCATGCCTCGAAGCCGGTTTAAATGTTGAAGGCATCAACGCCGAAGTAGCTGCCGGTCAGTGGGAATTCCAAATTTTTGCCAAAGGTGCCAAAGAAGCTGGCGACCAAATCTGGTTGGGCCGTTATTTGCTCGAACGCATCGGTGAAAAATACGGCGTTGCCATCAACTGGCATTGCAAGCCGTTGGGCAACCTCGACTGGAATGGTAGCGGTATGCATGCCAACTTCAGCAACACCCTGCTGCGTACTGCTGGCAGCAAAGAAATCTTCGACAAAGTGTGCGAAGCTTTCCGCCCTGTGGTAAAAGAACACATCGATGTATATGGTGCCGACAACCACCTGCGCCTTACCGGCAAGCACGAAACAGCCAGCATCTTCGATTTCAGCTATGGCGTTTCTGATCGTGGTGCTTCTATCCGTATTCCTGTAAACGTGCCCAAGTGGGGCTGGAAGGGATACCTCGAAGATCGCCGCCCCAATTCAGCTGCCGACCCATACAAAGTAGCTGCCCGTATTATCAAAACAGTAAAGGCTGTTCAGGCATAAATACTTTTTTGTTATAGCAATCGAATCACAAGCAATCGAAAGGGCCAATCTCCACCGCGAGGTTGGCTTTTTCATTAGGCGCAATGGCGCTTTTTCGTTTCTTTTACGCAAGGAAAAAAAGCTAAATAAGAAGATATGGAATCGTTACGTTTTAATGCATTGAAATCGCTGCAAAGCCACCCGACTGAAGTGCCGGTGGCCGCTTCTAAAAAAGTAACTGCCATTTTTGGCGAGAATGTTTTTACCCTCGATGTGGCCCGGCATTACCTGGCCGACGAAGCATACAAAAGCCTGATAGCAAGCATTGACAGCGGCAAAAAAATAGACCGCTCCATGGGCAACCAAATTGCCAATGGCATGCGGGCATGGGCCGAAAGCCGTGGGGTAACGCACTTTACACACTGGTTTCAGCCACTCACCGGTACCACTGCCGAAAAACACGATTC
>JADLHL010000221.1 GCA_020848815.1 Chitinophagaceae bacterium
CGCCCCATGAGCATTTTGCTGAGCAGCCAGCATCCTTATGGCAACTGCACCGTCACCGTTTGCCACAGCAAAACTGCCAACCTGAAAGAACTGACTTTGCAGGCCGATATTATTGTAGCAGCACTGGGAAGGCCCGGTTTTCTCACTGGCGATATGGTGAAAGAAGGTGCAGTCATCATCGACGTGGGCATTACCCGTGTACCCGATGCCAGCAAAAAGAAAGGCTTTGCCATTAAAGGCGATGTAGACTTTGACAGCGTAGCCCCAAAGAGCAGCTGGATTACACCCGTACCCGGTGGCGTAGGTCTTATGACCATTGGAGCACTCATGATGAACACACTGGCTGCCGCCGATCGTCGTTAATTTTTATTGCACGTTTTCTGCAATACACAGCACCATTGCACAAAACCTGCAAAGATTTCCAAAGCAAATACGTTGAACCTACAATACTTGAATCAAACAACTACACTTCCCGTAATGGAAGCCTTTTACACCCTGCAGGGCGAAGGCTACCATACCGGCAGGGCAGCTTATTTCATTCGCTTGGGCGGCTGCGATGTGGGCTGCGTATGGTGCGATGTAAAAGACAGCTGGGATGCCAGCAAACATCCACAGCAATCCATCGCTGATATTATAACGGCTGCGGCGTCCTTTCCCGGACGCATGGCGGTGATTACCGGCGGCGAACCGCTCATGCACAACCTCGATGCGCTGACCGCGGCTTTGCATGAAGCAGGCTTCAGCATCAACATCGAAACCTCGGGCTCATCGCCACTGAGTGGCCAGCTCGACTGGATTTGTGTGTCGCCCAAAAAGTTTAAAGCACCCCTGCCCGAAGTGCTGGCCGTAGCCCACGAACTGAAAGTGGTGGTGTTTAACAAAACCGATTTTGACTGGGCAGAAAAACATGCTGCCATGGTGCCTGCTTATTGCAAACTTTATTTGCAACCAGAGTGGGACAAACGCAACGAAATGACGCCGCTGATTGTTGAGTACATTCAGCAGCATCCGCAGTGGCAGCTGAGTTTACAAACACATAAATACATTGGCGTGCCGTGAGGAATGATGAATTAGGAATGATGAATTAGGAATGAGGAAAGAGTGAAGATTCATTTGAATCCATGGTACAAAGAACAACGCAACTGATATGTACGAACACGATAGTATAAAACCTTTTGAAGGCAAAGAAGGCAGCAAGAAAGAGCAGGTGGCAGATATGTTTAACCAGATTGCCCACCGCTACGATTTTCTCAATCGTTTTTTGAGTGCAGGTATTGATGTTGGCTGGCGCAAAAAAGCCATCAAACAATTGGCTGGCTTGCAACCTGCAACCCTGCTGGATGTAGCCACCGGTACTGCCGATGTGGCACTACTTGCCAAAAATATGTTGCCCAGTTTGCAGCAGGTTACCGGCATCGACATTAGTGATGGCATGCTGGAATTGGGCCGCAAAAAAATTGCTGACCGCCAGTTAAGCAACAGCATTCAACTCTTCAATGGCGACAGCGAGGCAATAAATTTTCCTGATGCATCGTTTGATGCCATTACGGTAGCGTTCGGGGTACGCAATTTTGCCCATTTGGAAAAAGGCCTCAGCGAAATGCTGCGGGTGCTGAAGCCGGGCGGCAAAGTGGTGATACTCGAATTTAGTAAGCCCAGCTTACCCGGTGTGAAAGGATTGTACAACCTGTACACCAAAACGGTTGCACCCGGTGCAGGCGGTTTCATCGCTGGCAACAAAGCGGCTTACAAATACCTGAATGATAGCATTCAGGCTTTCCCCGAAGGCAACCAATTTGTAGAGATCATGAAAAAATGCGGTTATGTAAGCACTTACAAAAAACCGCTGAGCTTAGGAATATGTACTATTTATTGCGGAAGCAAGTCCTGATTGTTGTAGCCGGCTTACTAGCCCTGAGTACTGTGCAGGCACAAAATTTGAAAACCCTGCACCGGCTCGAACGGGAGAATGATCCGTTTTACTTTGGCCTGAGTCTCGGGTACACCTCTTCGTACCTGCACCCCACTAAGCACGAAGTATTTTTGCAAAACGACAGCATACTTACTGCCGAACCCAACCGCAGCCCGGGCTACTCACTGCGGCTGATGGCCACTGCAAGGTTGAGCAAACGCTTTGAAGTACGTGCCAATCCAGGCCTCATACTCGGCCTCGACCGCTCCTTCACTTACACCTTAGGCAGCCGCCAGTTGTTTGAAGAACCGGTACAAACCAAAATCATTCAAAGCAACATCGCCACGTTTCCATTTCACCTCAAGTTCAACTCCGACCGCATCAACAATTTTAAAGTGTATGTGCTGGCTGGTGTGAAATACGATATTGATTTGGCCAGCAATGCCAAAACCAGAAATGCGGATGATTTGGTGAAATTAAAGAAGAATGATTTTGGTGCTGAAGTAGGCATCGGCTTCAATTTTTACCTGCCCTTTGTAACAGTTTCTCCGGAAATAAAATTCAGCAACGGCCTCAGCAATATTCATGCAAGAGATGCTGCGCTGAAATATTCCAGCGTGTTTGATCAATTGCGTTCCCGCATGGTCTTCTTCACCATACATTTGGAGCAATAATTCATTGCTCAAATTTTTTCTATGAAATTTTGGATGGCTTTGCTGCTGTGCAGCGTAACTGCAGTTGTTGCAGCCCAGGAAACAATCACCATCAAGCGTTCAACCTATAGCATTGCTGTAGACAAAAACATGCGTGTAGATACTGCCGGCACCTCTATGGCAGACTTTATCGCTTTCTTTCCGTTGCAATCAGAAACCGACAAGTTTGGCGAAAACATGAATGTGGTGATGGAACCTACCAACGGTGTGGATGTAGCACTAGAAGAATATGTACGCCTTTCGACGGAACAAATGAAACAGTATTTTAGCAATATGGCTATTACAGAAAACAAAACCATGACCGCTAAAAACGGACAGCAATATCATAAGCTTACATATACTGCCAGCATGAACGGCTATGATCTTCAATTTGAACAACGTTACATCAGCACAGCCGATTACACGTATGTACTGACGTTTACTGCAGAGCAAAGCCAATACAATAGCTACATAGAAAGAGCAGGTAAAATATTGGATTCTTTTAAGCTGAAGTAAATTTGAATGATTTACCACAGAGGTATGTGAGGTAAATCAGAGGCACACTGAGAAGTGAGGTTCAAAATATTTTATTCTACTTCCTCCCTTGCAAATTGCCAATTGCTAACTGCAAATTCTTCTTCTAATTTGACTTCTGCCTTCAGCCTTCATCAATAATCATATTCTCTCCGGAACATATTCCAGCGAATACCAATGCCGGCAACAGTTGTAGTCTGTCTGGCTTGTACATCGGTATCAAAAATGCGGTACATCAGGTTGGCATCGAGAAACAAATTTTCTTTCAACTCATAAGATGCGGTGAAGGAACCAAGTACGCCTTTGCTGCCAATACCACTCAATATAGGATAGTTTCCCTCCCGCAAACGGCTGCCACCTGCAGTTCTCAATGTGTTCAACCTGTTTACATTGCTGCCAAAGCTATAGCCGGCACTATCAAGGCCTTGCTGCCAATAGCTGGCTCTTGCCTGCAGGTACAATTTGCGCAACGGTTGATAGCGAACTATCCCCACCACTTCACGAAGATTGGCACCCATAGGATGCGCCAGCGGCTGACGATAGTTGCTGTACGCTGTTACACTGTCGCTGCCGCTATAAGTAAATGGACGGATTTGATTGTACTCCAATTGCAAGTCGAGGTTGCTGACGCCCAACACATCTACATACTTACCACCCAATTGATAAGCATGGCGGTTGCCCCACCAGTCGCTGCCGGTTTTGCCATCGCTGCCATCCAGATTGTCAAACAAATACTGGCCATACACCTGTAGCTTTTTCAGCACGTTGGCTTTGAAGTCAACACCTACGTTAGCATTGTTCTCTCCATCTTTTCTTCCCACCAATGTATTGAGCAAAATAACTGGTTGTAAATACGATGCTTTGAAAGCATTTTTTTCGCCAAACACCATGCTTTCAAACAACCCCACATTCAACCACGGAAGTACATTTACGCTGAGGTGATGCGTAGCCATGTACTTGCGGTCGTACAGGCGGTCGGTACGCAATTGCTGTGCCGGAAAATCTTCTGAAAACAGGTTGGTATAATTGAACTTGCCAATGCGGGTGTTGAACTTGAGGAACAACGCAGGCGGCGCAACATTGCTGAGAAACAAACTGCGGTAGCCATTGCCAATAAACTGTTGGTCGTAGCCAAACTGCATGTTGATGTAACGGCTCACATTCCAGCTTACACTACCACGGGCATCAAAATAATCTACCCCCCGTGTGCTTTTAAAAAGCTTCCAATAACCAGCACCAGGTACAGCTCCCATTGTATCTACAAAGCGACGAAACTGCAACGGACCCTGCTCCTGATTATCTGTCAGGAAAAAATGAAAGCCAATTTTTTGGGCAATCAATCCACGGGCTATCACGCCTTTGCTGTTTACAAACACCCG
>JADLHL010000222.1 GCA_020848815.1 Chitinophagaceae bacterium
TGATGATGAATATCCGTAATCAGAAAGGTGATGTGCGGGCAAGATTAATTGCTATTAGTAAAGATGGTGGTGCAAAGTGGGACAGTGTTTATTTCGACAACAATCTGCCCGATCCCGTATGCCAGGGAAGCATTGTAACGCTGGGTAAAAAGAAGGGCAAACACATTGTTGCGTTTTGCAATGCCGCTGATACCAAAAGCAGGGACAATCTTACGCTGCGCATTAGTTACGATGATGGTTTTACCTGGGCAAAAAATATGGTGATTGATGCAACCGGTAAAAGAGACAATGCTGCCTACTCAGATATTGTACCCATGCCCAAAAAGCAAATTGGCATCCTCTACGAAAAAGACAATTACGCATCAATCATTTTCACTGTGGTTAAGTGGAATTGATTCTGCAACAGCTATAAGAACGCAAGATGGCTTACACTACAAACGATTTAGCAGCGCTACACCAGTATTATAAACAGCAACTGCTGGAGAGCACAATCCCTTTTTGGTTTCCCCGTTCTTTCGATACAGCACATGGTGGTTTTTTATTGATGCGGGATGCAAACGGTTCACTCATCGACGATGATAAAGCTGTTTGGATACAAGGCCGTGCCACCTGGATGCTCAGCACTTTGTACAACACGGTTGAGCCTCGCCAGGAATGGTTGGACGGTGCCAAACTCGGGTACGATTTTTTGAACAAACATTGCTTTGATACCGATGGGCAAATGTTTTTTCATGTGACCCGCAGTGGCGAGCCCCTGCGCAAACGCCGTTACTTTTTTTCTGAAACTTTTTATGTGATTGCGGCAGCGGCGTATGCCAAAGCCAGCGGTGATGAAACAGCTGCCGACAATGCCCGCCGGGTATTTGGCCGTTGCCTGGAATATGCATCGGGTGAACGAAAATTAACGCCCAAGTATACGGGCACTCGTCCATCTCGTGGTATTGGTGTACCCATGATTATGATGAATACCGCACAACAGCTACGGGAAACCATTGGCGACCCTCGTTGTGATGATTGCATCACGCAATGGATAGCCGACATTGAACAGTATTTTGTAAAAGATGATATCCGCTGTGTGATGGAGCAAGTGGCGCCAGATGGGAGCATCATCGATCACATCGACGGCCGTACCCTCAACCCCGGTCATGCCATTGAAGGGGCCTGGTTTATTCTGCACGAAGCGAAGCATCGCAACAACGATCCTCATTTGATAGAACTCGGTTGCAAAATGCTCGACTATATGTGGGAGCGTGGCTGGGACAAGGAATATGGCGGTATCATTTACTTCCGCGATGTGTACAACAAGCCTGTGCAGGAGTATTGGCAAGACATGAAGTTTTGGTGGCCGCAAAATGAAGCCATCATTGCCACCTTGCTTGCTTACCAGATGACGGGCAAAGAAAAATATGCGCAGTGGCACCAGCAAATTCACGACTATGCCTATAGTCATTTTCGGGATGCCGTGCATGGCGAATGGTTTGGCTACCTTCACCGGGATGGCCGCGTAGCACAAACTGCCAAAGGCAATTTGTACAAAGGTCCGTTTCATTTACCCCGGCAGGAATGGTACTGCATGCAACTGCTGAAAAGCTATGCGCAGTAACCAACACCGCAGTCGCCTCGCTTCCACACCGCAGCACCATTGATTGACCAGATATTGCATAAACCAATGAAGAAAATTTGGCTGTATAGTCTGCTGAGTATTTGCCTGTTGCAAGGCAATGCACAAACCAACCTCGCACCTACGCCACCCATGGCCTGGATGACCTGGAATTACTTTGGCGAAAACATTAACGAACAACTGATACGGGAAATAGCCGATGCCATGCACAGCAGTGGCATGCTGCAGGCAGGTTATCAATACCTGGTGATTGATGATGGATGGCAGGGTGGCCGCGACAACAGAAACAACATCATTCCTGATCCGAAGAAATTTCCATCGGGCATGAAAGCATTGGCGGATTATGTGCACAGCAAGGGGCTGAAGCTGGGTATATACTCTGATGCGGCGCCGCTTACCTGTGCCGGCTACACGGCCAGTTTGCATTTTGAAGATCAGGATGCGAAAACATTTGCTTCATGGGGCATTGATTATTTGAAGTATGATTATTGTAATGCGCCGAAAGATTCATTTACAGCAAAGCAACGCTACAAAACCATGGCCGATGCGCTGCGCAAGAGTGGCCGCGACATGGTATTTGCCGTGTGTGAATGGGGCGAACGCCAACCCTGGCATTGGGCTGCTGCAGCCGGTGGTCAGCTCTGGCGTACTACGTTCGACATTCGTGATTCGTGGAGCAGTATGATGGGTATTTATGAAACCAATGTGCAGCTGCATGCTTACGCCGGCAGCGGTCGTTGGAATGATCCGGACATGCTGATTGTAGGTCTCGGCGGCAACAAAGGTCCTTCTGGTGATTTGGGTGGCACAGGCTGCAGCATGACAGAATACCAAACCAACATGAGCCTGTGGAGCATGATGGCAGCACCACTCATTGCCACCAACGATGTGCGGCAAATGACTGCAGAAGTAAAACGCATTTTATTACATCCCGGCATCATTGCCATCAATCAGGATTCATTAGGTAAGCAAGCAGTCAGAGTAATCGCCGATGACACGATTAATGTATTGTTGAAACCACTGGCAAACGGTGATATAGCAGTGGCCATCCTCAATAAATCGGCTACTACACAAGCTTATGCCTTGCCTTTTGCCAGCCTTGGTTTGGAAGGCTTCTATCAGATGCAAGATGTGTGGACTGGTACCACAACAAAACGCAGCCAGCAATGGAAGGGCAGCATTGAAAGCCATGCTACCGTTGTGCTCAGGCTGAAGAAAGAATAAAGATTCATCAAACGGTGCATGCAGTTGTGAAGCATGCGCTGTGCAAAGAAAATACGGCATGCGGTGGTGGAGTATTGTTTGCGGATTATTGCTGTGTGTAACAGCACAGGCCCGGTTGCAGTTGGCGGCACCATTTGCATCGCAGATGCTGCTGCAGCGAAACCAACCCATTCATGTGTGGGGAAAGGGAACACCGCAGCAGTGGGTGAAAGTGGTTATAAGCAAACAAACTGCTACTACTCAGGTTGCGGCAGACTCCGGCTGGTCGCTTTACCTGCCTGCAATGCCAGCCAGTACCCAGCCCCTGTCTATGTACGTTATGTCGGGTACTGATTCCGTTGTATTGACAGATGTGCTCATTGGCGATGTATGGTTGTGCATTGGCCAGAGCAATATGGAATGGCCGGTAAAAAAATCGTTGCATGCAGCCGAAGCGATGGCAGCCGCACAGCAACCCTTACTTCGTTTTTACAACCCCAGCTATGCAGGTAAAAACCTCTACAACATTGCCTTTACGGATTCCGTTATCCGCCGGCTGAATACGCAACAATTTTACCAGGGTACATGGCAATCCTGCGATAGCAGCAGCTTGCCCGATATGAGTGCCGTGGCGTATTTCTTTGGTCAATATTTACTCAACAATACTGGCGTACCACAAGGTTTTGTACAACTCTCTATTGGTGGTGCACCGCTTGAAACGTTTATCCGAAGAGAAGCATTGGCGGCACATCCGCAATTGGCTGCCAAGCAACAAGGCAACTGGCTGAGCAACGATGCGTTGCCTGTGTGGGTGCGGGAACGTGGCATGCAGAATACCGCTAACAATACTGCGATTGCTGCCGATGATTTGGGCCCGAACCATGCCTATAAGCCGGGCTTTGCGTATGCTGCCGGTGTGGCTGCTTTTGTGCCCATGCACATTGCAGGTGTGCTTTGCTATCAGGGCGAAAGCAATGCGCAGGAACCGGAGCGTGTAGCAGAATATGCGGCCTTGAATGAGCTGATGATAAATGACTACCGGCAGGTGTGGCAACAACCTAAGCTGCCTTTTTATTTTGTACAACTCTCTTCTATTGAAGCAACGAATTACAAGAGTGCTCTTTGGCCAGCGTTTAGAAATGAACAACGGTTGATGCTGGACAAGATTGCCTTCAGCGGCATGGCCGTGAGCAGCGATGTAGGTGCAAGGCACGATGTGCATCCTACGGATAAAAAAACTATTGGTCAAAGGCTGGCTTTGTGGGCCCTGCGGGATGTGTATGGCCAACGAATAACAGCTTCTGGTCCTTTGCCTTTGAGTGCCCGTTATAAAAAGGGCAAAGTGGTAATTCGCTTTGTGCACAGTAAAGGGTTGCAGACTGCGAATGCTACTCCATTGCAAGGCTTTTCCCTGAATGGCGCATCACTGGTACCTGCACAGCTTCGCAAAAACAAAGTCATTATTTCAACTCATATCAAACCTGAAGCAGTGTACTATGGTTGGCAACCATATAGCAATGGCAATTTGCTGAATGCTGCACAGCTGCCGGCTTCCACATTTAAAATAGCGGTACAATGAAGCAATGGATCATTACTTGTTGTTGTGTATGGATGATGGGTTTGGCACAGGCACAAACGGTGTTGCCGCAATACCCCGACTCTTTGTTCAACACCTACTATCATCAACGCAATAGTTTGTTTGCAGCCCTGCCGTTGCAACGTAACGACATTGTATTTGTGGGCAACAGCATTACCGACGGCAATGAGTGGCCGGAGTTGTTCAACGATCTACGCATCAAGAACCGCGGCATCAGTGGCGATGTGAGTGCAGGTGTGCTGCATCGGCTGCCGCAAATGGTACAATACAAGCCTGCCAAAATTCTATTGATGATTGGCGTGAATGATCTGGCCCGTGGTGTTTCTGTTGATAGTTTGCTGCGTAATATTTTCCTGATAGCCGATTATGTGCATGAGCAATCTCCGTCTACAAAACTGATAGTGCAAAGCATACTGCCGGTGAATGCCGCCTTTGGCAAATTCGGTGGCCACACCAGTAAAGCAGCCCTTATCAAAACCGTGAATGCACAGCTGGCCATACAGGCGGCCGAGCATCATTATGTGTATGCCGATTTGTATGCTGGTTTCCTCAACGCCAACGGTGATATGCAGGAAAACTATACCAACGATGGCCTGCACCTGATGGGTGAAGGATACCTGTTGTGGAAACACCTCATTTATCCGTATGTGTACGATTTGCCGTTGCAGCCGGCACTCATACCCATGCCGCAGCAAGTGCAATGGCAGTCGGGTCGTTTTCCGTTGTACAAATGCCGGAACATTGTGATAGCACAGGATAGCTTGTTGCCCGAAGCAAGATGGCTACAACAATGGCTGCCCCATCAGCAGCTACACATTGGTAAGCAAAAACAAACTGCACATAGTATCGAACTTCAGATTGATGCAACTATCGACGCTGTAGTTTCTTCTGAAAAATATGTGTTGACGGTGACACCCCAACAGGTAACACTGAAAGCTGCTACCCGTCATGGGTTGTTCAATGGCTTGCTAACCTTGCATCAATTGATGCGGGATGGTGTGATGATACCTGCTGTCAGCATTCAGGACTGGCCGGCCTTTCCGGTACGGGGTTTCATGGTGGATGTAGGCCGCAATTTTCAATCAATGCAGCAGCTGAAAGCACAGATAGATGTGATGGCGGCGTACAAACTCAACGTGTTTCATTTTCACCTTACAGAAGATATTGCGTGGCGCCTGCAAAGCCGCCGCTATCCGCAGCTCACCGCACCACAACACATGCAGCGCA
>JADLHL010000223.1 GCA_020848815.1 Chitinophagaceae bacterium
AAAAAGAAATGGGCAACAAAGAAATTGCTGAAGCCCTTTTTATTTCTGAACGCACCGTAGAAACCCACCGCAAAAACATCTTCCGCAAAACCCAAACCAACAGTGTGATTGGCCTGGTGAAGTATGCTTACGAGCATAAATTAATATAGGCCCCGCATTGCTGCAGTGCCTATACTTATTACTTCGTTAATCTGTTGTCGTTACTTTTTCAAATTGGCAAACATGTCTGCTGTCATAGCTGCCAAATCGTATTCAGGCTTCCAGCCCCAATCTCTGGTGGCTACTGAATCATCAATGCTTTGTGGCCAGCTGTCAGCAATGGTTTGCCGATAATCGGGCTTGTACGACATGGTAAAACCATCAATGTGTTTGGCAACTTCAGCGCCAATTTCTTTGGGTGAAAAACTCATGCCGCTCAGGTTGTACGAATGCCGCACGTTGATTTTTTCTGCCGGCGCTTCCATCAGTTCAATGGTTCCACGTATGGCATCGGGCATGTACATCATGGGCAGGTAGGTGTCTTCTTTCAAAAAGCAATCGTAGTGTTTGTGCTCTATTGCTTCATGAAAAATTTCTACGGCATAATCGGTGGTGCCACCACCGGGTGCACTCTTGTAGCTAATGAGGCCGGGATAGCGGATGCTACGCACATCTACGCCATACCGCTGGAAATAATAATCGCACCAAAACTCGCCGGCATACTTGCTGATGCCGTACACGGTGGTTGGTTCAATAATGGTTTGCTGCGGGCAGTTTTGCCGGGGCGATGTAGGGCCAAACACAGCGATGGAAGAAGGCCAGTACACTTTGTGTAATTTTTCTTCCCGGGCAATGTCGAGCACGTTGAGCAGGCCCTGCATGTTTAAATGCCAGGCCAGTCCGGGATTTTTTTCGCCGGTAGCACTCAGGATGGCCGCCAGCAAATAAATCTGCGTAATGCCTTGGCGAATCACCTGCACATGCAGCATTTCTTTGTTCATTACATCCAGCGCCACATAAGGACCCGTGCCTTCCAGCAGTGGGTTTTGCTCCCGCAAATCGCTGGCAATGACGTTGGCATTTCCATAAATATTGCGCAGGGCCATCGTGAGTTCAACCCCTATTTGGCCAGAGGCCCCGATCACTAAAATTTTTTCTTTCGACATAGCAGGCAAGCTATAGGTGAATAAATGATTGCGGGCAAAAGTAGTGCCTTCGGGGCATGGCCGTTGCAAACAAAAGTGAATGGAATGTAAATGCATTTTCCACCGGCTACTACTTCGGTAGCTTTCATGGAGTGGCCGCTTATCTTTGCCCCATGGAAAAATTTTTGCAGCAGCTGTTTGCACAGCAATCCTACAAGTCAAATAATTTCTTTTTGATAGCCGGCCCCTGCGTGGTAGAAAGTGAAGACCTGGTAATGGAAGTGGCCGAAACCGTGAGTGGCATTTGCAAAAAACTGGAAATACCTTACGTGTTTAAAGCCAGCTACCGCAAGGCCAACCGTACGAGTGCCAGTAGTTTTACAGGCTTGGGAGATGAAGTAGGTTTGGGCCTCATAAAAAAAGTGGGTAACAAATTTCAGCTGCCCACCACCAGCGATGTACATGCCCATGATGAATGTGCCGAAGCAGCCAAATACATAGACATTTTACAAATACCTGCTTTCTTGTGCCGCCAAACCGATTTACTGTTGGCCGCAGCTGCCACCGGCAAAATTGTAAACGTGAAAAAAGGGCAGTTTCTCAGCGGTCCTTCCATGAAGTTTGCCGTAGAGAAAATACGTCAGGCGGGCAATGATCAAATCATGCTTACTGAAAGAGGCAACACATTTGGCTACCAGGATTTGGTGGTAGACTACCGCAACATTCCGTGGATGAAAGAACACGGCACTCCAGTAATAATGGATTGTACGCACAGCCTGCAGCAACCCAATCAAACCAGCGGTGTTACAGGTGGCAATCCTCAACTCATTGGTACCGTTGCCAAAGCGGCCATTGCTACCGGTGCCAATGGTTTGTTTATCGAAACGCATCCCAACCCTGCCGTGGCCAAAAGCGATGGTGCCAATATGCTGCGTCTGGATTTGCTGGAAGACTTACTGTATCAATTGGTAGAACTGAATGCAGTGGCAAATAAATAGTCAATAATCACCTTTCGTAGCAGCCAATTATTACGGCACCAACACCTATAAGTAAATGGCTACTGTGGTACCACCTGCTGGGTTAGCACTGATGTCTATTTTACTGCCTATGGCGGCGGCCATGTCGCGGATAATATGAAAGCCAAGACCTGTTTTACTGCTTTTTACCGGAGCATGTTGTTGCAAGCCGGCTGCGTCGGTTGCAGCAATACCCGGTCCGTTATCACTAATGCGAATTACTACCTGTCCTTGTTGTAAATCGGCATGCCATTCAATTGTAGCCTGAGTTGTATTTGCCAAGGCTTTCACTGCATTGTTGGTGATGTTTTGAATGATGCTTGCCAAAAAGTGTACATCGGTATTTGCCGTCAGATGATTGGCTACTGCTATACTAAAATAAATGCCGGGCATTTGCCGGTAAGGCTCACTTAGTTTTTGCAAAAAAGATGGTAGCGAAATGGATTCAATAACGGGAGCGAATTGCTGCATTTGCCCCTTACTCCACAGCAAAACATCGTCCATTGTTTCCAATAAGTCGTCTACACTTTTGGCCACTTGTTGGCTGGCTCCGGCAGGCAGCAACTCCGGATGCTGGTTTTGCAAATGCAACAGATTGGCCACCCGTGCCACCGGCCCTCGCAAATCGTGGCTGAGGATGCTGAAGAAAGTGGTTTTGACATCGTTGGCTTCCGCCAATGCAGTATTTAAATCTTGTAATTGTGTATTGGCTTTTTGTTTCAGTCTGTTTTGTCTGAACAGCAATAGCCCGATTACCGCCAGTAGCAACACTCCTACGCCTAAACCAACTGCCGTTTTGCGTTGTTGGCCAATAGTCAATTGAGCCAGTTTTACTTCGTTTTCTTTTCGTTCTATCAGCCTTTGACTTTCGGCGGCAGCAATGGCATTTTTGGAT
The DNA here is from genome assembly GCA_020848815.1 of Chitinophagaceae bacterium. GTDB lineage: Bacteria > Bacteroidota > Bacteroidia > Chitinophagales > Chitinophagaceae > Phnomibacter. The sequence continues at coordinate 3,036 of JADLHL010000223.1, forward strand.
GCCTGCGAAAAAACAGTATCCTGAATTTCACGATACTGCCGGTAATACAAATAGGCTTTTTCCCAATCCTTTCGCAAGGCAGAAACCTCGGCAAGTTTGCCAATAAAGATGGAACGGCTATCCAGTTCACCAACCTGCTCCGAAAGCTCTATTGATTGGGTTAACCATACTGCTGCCTGCTGCAGCAATTCATTTTGCGTTGCATCTTTTCGGGTACCGGTAAGGTAGCTTCGTTTGTAGGCTGAATCGGCATAGGCTATCCCCAGATTGCCCATGTTAATGAGGGCTTCAAGATAAAAAGGATTCACGTCTCTCCACAATGCTGCTGCCTTGCTGCGCATGGTGATGATGTAATGAAAATTGCTATCGGTTAGCATTGTCAAATTCCCCAGCATACTGGCTTCGCCCATTCGGTTTTCTGTAGCTACAAAAATTTCCAGTGCCTGCTCCATGTGTTTTTTTGCAGCAGCCCTGTTGTTCAACTTAAAATAAATATTACCCAGCAGCTTTTCAATTTCGCCACGTCTGGATACATACTGTACTTGCTGTGCTACACTGTCGGCCCGCTGCGCATAGGCCAATGCTTTTGAATAGTTTTCCTGTAAAAAGTAAGTGTTGGCAATGTTTGTACAACAAATGATAGTGAGCTCTTGCAACCCTGCAGAATCGACAATGTGTAGGGCCCTGAAAAAATAGCTGGCAGCTGTGGAATAATCGGACTGCAAATTGGATGCGGCAGTGCCCATATTATTGAGCATACTGGCAGCATTGAAAGCATCTTTATTTGCAGTGTGCACCGCAAATGCCTGCTGAAAATAATACATACAAGAATCGTAATCGCCGGCATTGCTTTTTACGGTACCAATATTTCCACTAAACACTGCAATAGCTTTTGGCCACCCCATTTTGCGGGCAATGGCAGCACCTTGCACGGCTATTTGGTATGCCACGCCGTTGTCTTGCACCACCCATTCGTTGAAGTATTGATTGCACAAACGAACTCTTGCTGTGTCGTTGGTTGCAGTTTGCAAAGCGGATAGCAAAGGCTGCACCCGTTTGTCTGTTTGTGCAGTGGCATTGCCACAAAGCAACAACAATAAGATTCCTGCATACAATATTGCGCTGTTCATTTGCTTACGATTTGCTGTACTGCCAATTTATACACCCTACCCATCGGTAATACTTGTCCGTTCACTTCTACTGTAGTTGCAGTATACCGGCTGATGCAATGCTGCTGTACGGCATAGCTTTTATGTATTCTTACAAAAGACTTAAAAGCAGCTTGCTGCAACAACGAACCCAAATTTGCAAGCACCATGTGTTTGCTGTGCACAGTAACAATGCGGGTATAATCTTTCAGCGCTTCCAGATACAGGATGTCGTACAGCAACAATTTTACCTGCTCGTTTCCCTCTTTTATAAATAGTGTTTCTCCTCCTAAACTATGGCTGTACAAACCTGCCATTCGCCTTACCTGTATAAATGATTCGATGCGTTGAACAGCGCTGGCAAATCGGTCGTGCCGCAGCGGCTTCACCATATAATCCAGTGCTTCGAGTTCAAAACTTTCTACCGCATAATCGGGATAGGCGGTAATAAAAATACATGCCGGTACGTCCATTAATTGACGCCGAAGGTCAAGCCCATTCATGCCCGGCATATCTACATCGAGAAACAATACATCTGGTAATGATTGGCCGGCCTGTAGCATGTCGGCCGCTGATGCATAAGCTCCCACACATTGCAATGCAGGATAGCCTTGCAAAAAAGCCTGAGTAGTGAGGCGGTCTATGTCGTCATCATCTACCACAATGCAAGTAATGAGTGTGCCGGTATTCATGTGTGTTTTTTGTATGCGAAAGATAACTAAACTGTAGTTGGTAGAGTAAAAACGTTGTTGGTAGATTTTAGGTGGCGATGGTGTCGGGCAGCTATTAGGTTCGCTACAAATACCCGCCTCATGAAAAAAATTAGTCCTTGTTTCATTCGCAAAATAAAACAAAGCATACCTGCTTTCTGGTGGCCATCTTTGATTGTGCTGCTGCTACTTTCGGCCTGCCAAAAAAAAGGAATAGACAAGCCCGCCAGCGCCGCTGTAAAGCACAGCGGCAAAGTTATTTTAAGAGAATTAGAGGCGAATCCGTATGTATCTGAGTATTTCTACTTTATGGATTTGGGTAGTGCGGCCAACAGTGAAAAGCGATACTTCAAAGCCAAGGTAAAAGATGTTGTATCCGATGCCTTTGAAATTGTTGGCGGGCCTCTGCCAATCGATAGTTTGGCCAACAACTGGCCGGCCAATATACAATCTGGCAGCAGTGGATTATGGCTAACCGATTTTATATTCCTCGATAGTGTGCGGGTTCAACTTACGGGGCCTGGAGCTGGCAGAAGAACTGTCAGTACCAAAAAATCATTGCTCTTCCGGCCTGCATTTGTACAACAAGCCGGCAATGGCCAGCAGGTGAATGCTTACGCATATATTAAAATTCCGAATGCTACCGGAGGCTATCTAAAAAAAGAAATCCTCTTCTTTTTCAAAAAAGGCATTTGTGTAGTGCCCAGCCAAAACAACGGCACCCGCAATGAAGATCCGCCACAGTTTATTGATGACATAGCCAATGTAATACCTGGTACCGGTGCTTACGATTGGAAAACCGTGGACAATGTAGTCAGCTACCATTCGGGCGGCACTAACTACACCCATTTGTTTATAGACTATACTAACTGGCGGTATTTTAAAATTAAAGAAACCTGTGGCATTGGTGCTGCCGGCAACTGTTCTAATGCCGCCATCGAACTATCGCCCTACCAAAGCCTCGACAAGCTTATGCAGTGGCCCGCAGCATGGAGATAGTCCATTCACTCATTATCACAACTTTGTATTTATGCAACTTATCAGGCACACTATTACTGTGCTTCTCAGTGTTTTACTGTTGCCAAAAGCTTTTACCCAAAACCCGGTGGGCAAATGGAAAAAGCTATCGCATACTATTGAATATGCCGGCGAAAAAATAGACAGCTATAAAACTGTGCTGCAATTATACCCCGTGGCAGCCAGGTTGGCACATGCATTTGATGAAGCCGGCAACTTTCGATTAGAATGTAGCGGCACAGATTGTAAGGAGAAATATGTGGTGATGCAACAAAAATTGTATGCACAAACAAAATGGCGGCTCACAGGCAATGTATTGATGCTGTCTTCCTCAGGGTTCAGGGTTGGCCAATCATACAGCATTCGCATATCAGGCAATAAAATGATATGGGAAGGAACAGAGGGACAAGGAACCATTGTATACGAAAAAATTCAGTAAAAAATGAAACCATATAGCAACATAAAATGGGGCGCTTTACTTTTAGCTATTTGCTACTGCAATGCAGTTTGGGCGCAAAATATTGGCATAGGTCATCAAACCGCCGAAGCAAAACTCGACATCAACGGCGACTTGATTTTAAGAAGCGCTGACTTGATATTGGCAGATGGCAATAATACTGCGGTTGATGTTGGCTCCAATCCTTTTTCCAACTTTCGTATCAGTGGGCCAACGGCAGCTTTTACCATTTCGGGCATTAGTTTTTCGCCCGATGGCAAAGTACTTACGCTTTTTAACCGAAGCGGATTTACGATGACGGTTGCTAACGAAAGTGCCACAGCCGAAACATCCGAACGAATCATCACCGGCACTGGCGGTGCGCTTACTATTCCAAACAATGCCAGCGTTAATCTTCAATACGATGGTGCTGCACAACGATGGGTTGTACGCAGCCAAAGTGGTACTGCCAGTGGTGGTGGTAGCAATAGCTGGTTATCGAACGGAAACAGTAGTATTTACAATAACAATAGTGGCAATGTTGGTATTGGCACCATGTATCCCTTTTATAAATTGAGTGTGCAGGGCGATGGATTTGTTGGTACGAATTATGGGTTAAATTTTTTGCCGGGACAGCAAGGCGGATACTTTTTTCAGGGCGGTTCATTTACAGTTGCCAGTCATAATCTCGAAAATTTTCCTGTAGGCATTGAAGCCAATCATGTACTGATGGATGGACAACAATTGCAAGCGTATGTACGTCGCTTAGATGATGGAACTGTAAGTGACTATGCCCGTTCGTTTGTACTCAATCCATTTGGTGGAAATATTGGCATTGGCACTAACTACAACCCAATTTATGCAAAGCTGGAAATAAAAATCAACAACAATGAACGTGGTTGGACCGTAGGTACAAACACTTATAACCTGCAAAGTTTTTTGGGTGGCGCCGGCAGAACACCCAATAGCGAAGGCTGCTACATAGGCACAGCCGGCACAGTAGCCCCCAATGTAGCTGCACCACTTCATTTTTTTACCAATAGCCAGTGGGCTCAAATGACACTGCTGCCCAATGGTAACGTAGGCATTGGTACTACTGCACCCGACTCCAAACTAAGTGTGAATGGCAACATCAGGGCCAGAGAATTGGTAATAGAAAATCAAAACTGGGCAGATTATGTTTTTGAAACAGGCTACCCACTCATGGCAATCGACACATTGAAAAAACATGTACAACAATTCAAGCACTTGCCTGGTATACCCACCGCTACACACATTGCTGCAAAAGGATTATCGGTGAGTGCAGTACAAAGCAAAATGATGGAGAAAATTGAAGAGCTCAGCTTATACATCATACAACTGCATGAACGCATTTCACAGTTGGAAAAACAACCGCAGTAAAATCATTTTTGTATGAAAAATCTGTTTCTACTTTTTTGCTTTAGCGTTGTATCATTCGCGGCAATGACACAGGGTTTCGATAAAGCATTGCAACAAAGCAGTGTTCGTATTGATTCATCTTTTGCAACCATTGCTAAGCGCATCAATCAATATTACGACACTGCAACTGCTGGCAACAGAGCCGGATACAAACAATGGAAACGATGGGAATGGTTTGCTGCACATCACCAAACTACCTCGGGCAAACTCGATAATTATTTACAAAAAAATATAGAAGCACTAACCGTAGAAGCCAAGCATTCAGCACTTTCGTTACAATCGTACAACGGCAACTGGCAAAGCATTGGCCATACGAATGCTGGCGGAGAAAATGGTACAGCATTGCAAGGACGGGTGAATTGTATTGCCTTCGACCCAATAAACAGCCAGGTGATGTATGCCGGTGCATCGGGCGGCGGCATTTGGAAAACCACGAATGGCGGTGAACTCTGGTACAATGTAACCGCAACGCTGCCTGCATTGGGTATATCTGATATTGTAGTGGCACCGTGGCCCAACAACAATACTATTTATGCCCTCACCGGCGAAGGATTGTCTGCCAATGTGTATTTACACAAAGGATTTGGCTGCATTAAAAGCACCGACGGGGGCAATACATGGCAGTTGGCCAACAAGGGCATGACAGATGCCATACCAGACTCTGGTAGTGGTGGATATAAATTATTGATGCATCCCAACAACCCTGATAGACTGTTGGCAGCGATGAATAATGGCATTTATGAAACAACAAATGGTGCACAAAGCTGGCGTTTTTTACAAACCGGACTTTCTAGAAATACAAATGACATTGAATTTAAACCTGACGATCCGAATGTGTTGTACATAACCCGACTTGGCGATAACCAACTGCATATTTATGATTTTAATACACGTGAAAGAACTACCACACAGGTTACAACGGCAGCCGTAAACAGAATGGAAATTGGCATATCGGCCAACAGGCCCAATGCTGTGTACGTGCTTGCAGGACCGGGTAGCCAATCGGGAAACAATAATATCTTTGTCGGACTTTTTTACAGGACCAATACTACCGAATCCTTTAGTGCGGTAGCCACCAGCCTCGCATCCAACGTGGCACTCATGAATTTGGGCAGTATGGATATTGGATTTTACGCAAATACATTGTATGTAAATCCATCAAATGCCGATGATGTTTTTGTGGGTAGTGTAGCATTGGCAAGAAGCACCAACGGAGGTTCAACACTTACACAAATTACAAGCACCAATATTCATGCAGATCAACATGATTTGAAACGACATCCACTCACCGGTGATTTGTGGTTGTGCAATGATGGGGGCATTTATACAAGTACAAATGGCGGTGCTTCTTTTACCAGCAAAAGCAATGGCTTGGTCATTACTGAAATTTATCGGTACAGTAGCATTACTGGTGCATTGGGCAAACACCTGATTGGCACACAAGACAACGGTCATTTCCGATACAATTCTACTGCCAACCCTGCATGGAAATTTGTACTTGGCGGCGATGGCATGGATAACCTGGTAAACAGCATCAATCCAGCTGTGATGTATGCGTGTCAACAAAATGGCTTACTACGGAGATCTGCCGATGGAGGAGAAACTTTTTATACTGTACCCAATATTCCTGATTATGGCAGCATAACTGTTTATCCGTGGATAACACCGATTGTACAGCATCCGCCGCAATCCATTCTTATTCCAGTGATGACACTTAATCCTGAAACAATTTATATGTACAGCAACAATGGCATTTTAGTGCTGGTAAACAATGGCCAAACCGTGTACAACATTGGCCCGATAGCCATGCCCGCAGCAGAAGGTATTGCACCCAGTATGGCTATTGCCAGCAACGATGGTGGAGCAACCGCCAGTTTATACATGAGTAATGGTAGTAGAATATGGGTAAACAATAACCCGTTGCAAAACAGCACCGCCAACTGGACAGAGATTTTTTGGCCCACTACAGCGGGTACCAACATCGCCGCCTTAGCTGTAAACCCTGCCAATAAGCAGGATATAAGTATTGCATTGTCTGGCTATACGCCCAATGGCAAAGTGTTCAGGAGTTTTAATGCTGGCGTAACATGGGTAAACGTAAGCAATGGTTTGCCCAATGTGCCCATGTACAGCATTGCATACGCTAATGCAACCAATGATAACGTACCAGCATTGTATGTAGGCTCAGAAATCGGTGTTTACTATTACAATATTAATATGGCAGGATGGACACCGTTTAGCAACAATCTTCCACGTGTACCCATTACAGACTTGCAGGTAGATCATACACTGGGCAGGCTTGTTGCTGCTTCTTACGGCCGCGGATTGTGGAGTGGCGATTTATACCAGCCATGCCCCGATACGCATGCCGTAAACACAATTATGAATGGGGGGCAATACCATTTTGAAAGTAGTAACCAAACCAATACTGCAGCTACCATAATTGGAGGAGTAAATACGATGGTTACTTTTAAAGCGGGCAACCGGGTAGTATTTACACCTGGCTTTAGTGCCACAGGAGGTGTGTATCTGAAAGCAGTAAACGGACCTTGTGGTAGCGGTTCAGTACTACCCTTTTTACCAGCACCAATTCTACAACAGCCTTAGCCAATAGCCGTAGTTGGCGATGTTCAAAAGTTATTCTAAACACTCCCTCACTTTCTTGCAACTCTCAAATGCCTGTACTAATTTGTACAGGCATTGCCATTTTGCATCAAAGCCAATCGTATACCCTTGAAAACGAAGGTTATACCACAAAATGTGATTATATGTGAATATGTTTAACGTTGGGCATTGCAGGTTTTTCACACTTTTACAATTCCTAAAACGACCTTCCTTAAATGAGACTTTCTACTCTCCTATTATCCAGCCTTTTATTAGCAGCTGCCACGGGTAGTAGTCAAAATTATGTTGAAGGCAATGTGATACTAGTTAGGGTGGGTACAGGGCTTGAAGGGTTGACCAATACAGGTTCGCCTGTTTTTTTAGATGAGTACTCTCCTACTGGCACTTTTGTATCTCAAACCGTACTTCCGACAACTGTAAATGGCGCTAATCAAATTCTCGTTCTGAGCGGCACGGCCACAACAGAAGGAATGATTACCCGGTCTCTCGACGGCTTTTACTTAACTATTGCCGGGTACAATAGATCACTTGGCTTAATCGGCTCCTTGCCCACTACCACTTCCGCATCTGTGCCCCGCACCATAGGAAGAATAGATGCGTCTAAAGTTATCAATACTACAACTGCACTCACTGATTTTGCCTCGGCTGGTAGTCCAAGAAGTGCTACCACATCTGATGGTACTAAATTTTGGGCTGGCGGTGGTACAAACGGTATTCGCTATTTTACTTTAGGCAGCACTACTTCTACACAAATAAGTACTACAATTACCAATGCCAGAGTAGTAAATGTGGCTGATAACAGGTTGTTTGTAAGCAGCGCTACCACCACTTACCGGTTGGGTCAAATGGGAACCGGTCTTCCTGAAACAGCTGGTCAAACGTTAGTCAACCTTCCAGGGTACGCCACAGGATCGGGTAGCCCTTACCAGTATGTATTTTTCGATTTAAATGCCACAGAGCCCGGACCTGATGTGCTTTTTGTAGCTGATGATACACAAGGCATTCTTAAGTTTTCTTTGGTTGGCGGCACTTGGGTAGCCAATGGTGCTGCAGGCATCGGTACTGATACGTATCGCGGCATAACTGGTGTTAAAAACCCATTGAACAACGAAATCTCTTTATTCGCCACCCGCAAAGGCGGCACAGGATCGACAGGCGGTGGAGAATTAGTGAGCCTTACAGATGCTTCCGGATATAACGCTTCCATTGGAACTCCTACTATCAATTTGCTGGCCACTGCCAGTGCCAATCAGGCATATCGTGGTGTAGCTATGGCACCGGTTGGCATGTTTCTGCCGGTTGATCTACTTTCTTTCACAGCCAGCAAAACCAGCCGTGCTCACGTACTGGCCTGGACAACCGCTCAGGAAAATAACACCAGCCGCTACATTGTAGAAAGAAGCAATAATGGACAAGTGTTCACACCACTACAAACACTTGCAGCCACAGGCAATCAGCTCTACAATAATTATCAGGTGGAGGATGCAAAACCATTGACAGGTAATAATTTTTATCGCCTCCGGATAGAAGATAAAGACGGTAGTGTTCGCTATAGCAAAATGGTTCGCTTGCAAGCAAACATTTCTGGTGGTTTCAATGTTTGGCCTAATCCTGTAACCGCTGGTTCCGGCATCATTGTACAGCACCCCGTAGCAAAATCGAAAGCCGTTATTACTATTTATACTTTGGAAGGCAAAATGCTGTTGCAATATCCGGTGCCTGCCGAAGCAGTACAAACCAGCTTAAACAGTGGCTTATTGCAAGCAGGTTTATACAGGTTGTTGTACACCGATGGCTTACAAAAAATGTCGACTCAAATTAGTGTCCAATAGGGTTTTTCAGATCAAAAGAAAGCCTCCCTTCGGGGAGGTTTTTCTTATTTGGGCCCTACCCCAATGCTTGCTGCAAACAACAAGGGTCGCACCAAAAGGCACGACGCTTGTATGATTATTCTACTACAATAATTACTTTCTGTGGCTGTGTACAAACAAGCTGTGAATGCTCTTGTTTTCAAAGGCATTGCGAATGGCTACCGCAAACAAATCGGCCACACTAATGGCTTTAATTTTTTCTGGTGCGCCTTCTTTTAATGGAATGGTATCACACACAATCAACTCTTCCATTACACTGTTGGCAATATTACTGAAAGCATTGCCGCTCAACACCGGGTGAGTACAAAATGCACGTACAGACTTGGCGCCTTTTTCTTTGAGCAAAGCGGCTGCTTTTGCCAACGTACCACCGGTGTCGCAAATGTCATCAATCAGAATAATGTCTTTGTCCATTACATCGCCAATCACCGTCATGCTGGCAATTTCATTGGCCCGTTTGCGGTGCTTGTCACATATCACCATTTCGGCGTTGAAATAGCTGGCCACTTCCCGTACACGGTTGGTGCTGCCTACGTCTGGCGCCGCAAATGTGAGGTTCTGCAATCCCAGTTTTTCGATGTAAGGAATGAACACCGCAGAAGAATCGAGATGATCCACCGGGATATCAAAGTAACCCTGAATTTGCGGGGCGTGCAGATCCATGGTAATGACCCGGTCGGCGCCAGCAGCGGTAATCATGTTGGCTACCAGCTTGCTGCCAATGGCTACCCGTGGACGGTCTTTCCTGTCTTGCCGGGCATAACCGTAGTAAGGAATCACCGCAATTACTTTGTAAGCCGATGCACGGCGGGCCGCATCAATCATCAGCAACAGCTCCAGCAGGTTGTCGGCGGGGGCATAAGTGCCCTGCACCAAAAACACATAATCGCCACGGATGCTTTCTAAAAATTCGATGCCAATTTCGCCATCGCTAAACCGTGTTGCATTCACGGCTCCTAATTCAATGCCGAAATTTTTGGCTATTTTTTCAGCTAAGTACTTCGAACCAGTACCTGAAAAAATTCGTGCCTGAAGGCTCATAACGTAGGTAAATTTATTATCCTTGAAAAGATGAAAGAGAAATACTAACGGCTGCGAAGATAAGCGCATCGTATAGGCATCCTGATATAACGATATGGAAAATTTCAACAAACCACACACACCCATCAAACAGTGGGCGACCGACGACAAGCCCCGTGAAAAAATGCTTGCCCGTGGTGCCGATGCACTCAGCGCCACAGAGCTGTTGGCTATCCTCATCAACAATGGCACCCGCAGCAAAAGCGCCATCGACCTGGCCCGGGAGCTGCTGCAACAAGGTGGCAACAGCCTGAGCAGCCTGGCCAAAATGAGCTTGAAAGATTTACAAAAAGTAAAAGGCGTAGGGCCTGCCAAAGCAGTGGCTATTAAAGCGGCACTACAATTGGGTATTTTATTAGAAGAAGAAGCGTTGAACCAACTGCCCGTGCTTCGCTCCAGCAAAGACATAGCGGTGTATTTACGCAAACGCCTGCAGCACGAATCGAGAGAATCGTTTATTGTGGTGTACCTCAACAAGGCCAACCGGGTGCTTGCCACCGAAGTGGTAAGTACCGGCGGCGTAACCGGCACCATTGCCGATCCGAAAATTATTTTTAAAAGGGCATTGGAATTGCAGGCCTCTCACCTCATTTTATCGCACAACCACCCCAGTGGCAACCTGCGGCCCAGCGATGCCGACCGCAAGCTGACCGAAAAAATTAAACAGGCCGCCCGGCTCATTGACATGGAAGTGATTGACCACATCATCGTCAGCGACCAGGGCTATTACAGCTTTGCCGATTCGGGAGATATGATATGAAGGCTGAAAGCTGAAGGCCTAAAGCAGAAGCCGACTTAGGCTTGTGCAGCGGGGCCACCAAAATTCATCGGCACTTCTATTTGCTCCAGGTCTTGAATATCGCCGTTGGCATCTTCAAAGCGGCTGATGTTTTCTGCCAGTGCTTTCATGAAACGCTTGGCATGCTGCGGCGTCATAATGATGCGGCTTTTCACTTTGCTCTTTGGTGTGCCGGGCATCACGTTTACAAAGTCAATCACAAACTCTGCATGGCTATGGGTAATGATGGCCAGATTGGCATACTGACCTTCAGCTATTTCTTCTGTAATTTCTATGTTCAGTTGGTTGGGATTCTCGTTGGTCATGGTATTCATTTAAACTGCAAACCTAAGGCATAGCTGCAGATGTGAAGTGATTGTATTACAAAGTGATCAACACCTGAAAGCGAACATCTGTTTTGTGGTTGCCCAAAATTTCATCGTTGCCACTGCCCACGGTAGTTCGGTCGGTGTACCAGGTGCGGGCCAGCCTTAGCCAGGCCGTTACCGATTTGCTGATATCGTAGTTGATGTTGAAATAGCCTCTGTAGCCTTTGTCGTAAAAAGGCGGAATGGAAAAACTATACAGCACATCATTTTCAAAAGCATACAAACGGCTGTTGTAATCGTCGGTTTCAAAATATTGCAGCCGAAAATTGAGCGACAAAGGTTTCATCATCGGCTTGTATAGCATGTCGGCAAAAACTAAAAAACCTTCTTCGGCCTGTGCGCCTTTACGGTCGTACCACACCATTTCGGTACGGGCCCGCAGCGTTACAGCCGGCGACACTTTCAGCACAGCATGTGTACGCCAGTTTTGGCGGGCCACATCTTGAGTGAGTGCTGTGGGCAAATTGGTATTGCTGTAATTAATGGCTTTGGTTTCGCTGCGGTAGCGGGTGTACACTTCCACTTGTTTGTTGGGTTTCCAGGTAAACTGTACCACGTAATCCTTCCCTTTCGAGGGCCTGTCTACCCGAAACTTCAGCCAGGGAAAACTGTACAAATCGGCATAGGCATCTATGCGAATGGTACGCAGCGGCCGCAGCGATGCCCCTAAAAACGTACCCCTTTCATTAATAGGCGTGGTGCTTTCGGTAAAGGCATTAGCATACAAACTGTGATAATTACGGTCGATGTTACGCACCTGCAACGACAGGTCTAAGCGAGGATCGACACTGGTGAGCAACCCTGCCACATACGCCTTGCCGCCACCAGGGTTCATGGCATATTCGCCAAAGGCATGCACATTGCGCCAAGTGTAGGCAAACTCCGCACTGAGGCCAGTGAGTTTATCTCCACCAAAAGCAAACTGGTTGTAGGGTTCATCCTGCTTTTGCAAGGGCTTGCTCAACTGGTAGTGAATGCCATTGGCTGCCAACATGAGTTGCTTGTTTTTGTATTGCAGTCGTCCGCCCGTAGCTGTTTGCGTGATGTTGTAACGGTCATTCAACTCATTTTCTGTTCGGTGAAAGCCGCTGGTTAAAATGCTGCTGATGTAATCTTCAAAATTGACAGAATCAACTACGGCATTGGCC
>JADLHL010000224.1 GCA_020848815.1 Chitinophagaceae bacterium
CGGCTGATGCCGTACTTGGCAGCGAGGGCTCTGAAGCCACAGCCCTGGGTTAAATACTCCTGAATGATCTGTTCTTTTAGGTCCATAAAATGGTTGATTTTTAGTCAACCTATTTCAGGACGAGACACACTGCTACCGCAAACAGCAGGGCAGGTATTACAAATTTTCTTTTCATATTGGTTTGGTTTTACTACCAAATGTATTCAGCACCTCAGGCGGCCGTTATGATTGCAATCATAAGTATTGCTGCGTTGCAGATGATTTTTGGCATTGTATAACAACGAGCCAAACAATGGCGCAAAGCATCAGGAGGCTGGCAAAGAGCAGCAATTCTTTTGTAAATGGAATGGCAATATATTGGAGTGATGCAATGCCCTGGATACCCAGCGTTAATTCATTGATGCCAATGCCTGCCAGCAAAAGCAGTAATGCTTTGGGTGCCATTTTGTGCTGGCAGAGTAACTGTTTGCCATACAAATAAGTCATCAGAAAAAGGGAAATGATAGCCAGCAATACAAGGTGCAGATACGCCACCACAATGGGTCTGAACCCGAATGCCAACTTGCTGACCGCCGGTATAACGGACGCTAATTGAAGCAACAGTTTTATGCTCACGGCAATGCTTATGCAAATGAGCAGCAGCTTCAGCATTTTTTGGGCTGGCAGTTTTGGTAAAAAACGATACTTATATACATGAAGCAATATCAAACCCCAGCCGGCCACTTGTGCAATGCTGGCTACAATTACCAGCACGTACAGGGGCAGTGGTATGTGCATCCACAACACACTGAGCCCAAATGCAGGCAGGCAGCTCCACACCAGCAAATGCCTTGCTAATGCTGGTATGGGCGGAATGGTTGTAAGGTCGCTGAGCCACCAGCTAAACAAAGCCATGCCCCCAAAAAAGAACCAACCGTTGTATTGAAAATGCAGGTACCAATACACTGCAGCCAGATAATTGTGTTGCGTTATCTGATGTGAGGCCATCATGTAAGACAATGCAGCTGTGCCAACTGTTGACAGCAGTCCAAACCATAGCGCTGCTCTTAGCCAGCCAAAGGCCGGATGTGGCGTAGCAAGGCGCATCCAACGAAATAGGTAAACTGCTGCCCACAAAAACACAACGATAGACAAGGTGGAGCAACTGATAGACACCGCCCCATAACCTTGCATTGCAAAGGCAATGAGCATACCGGCGGCACATACCCAATTATACAGCAATATTCTGCGCATTTTTCTTTGGTCAGCTTCCGGTTGGCCAGGCCACACACGGGTGGCTATCAGTAAGAGTAACGTTTGCGTAATCCATCCGGCAAATGCAAAATGGGAGTGGGCATGCTGCAGTTGTTTTTGATCGAGCCACGGAAATGACCAGCCAATTTTAATACGCATCATTACACCCACCAATGCCACCAATGCAAAACTGAATAATGAGAGTTTTACCCATTTTAAAACATCTGTGCCGTGTTGCACATTATGAGGTTGAAAAGATTGCGACCGACTTGCCATAGTACACCAAAATAGGTGGGCAAATTAGCTGCCTTTTGCGGGCACTAATATGCGTATGGTCATAAGTGCTACACCTGAGTGTTGGAAGTTTTTTTCTTCTTTCTGCAGGCATCGCTACAGTACTTCACTTCGTCCCAAACCTTTTCCCATTTTTTGCGCCAGGTAAATGGACGGCCGCAGGTAAGGCAGGTTTTCTGAGGCAAAAATGATTTTTTATGAGAACTGGGCATGGTGTTGTACTTGTGCTGATTGTAAATAGGTATAGTGGCAGCGGATAGCAATATTGTTCATTGGCAGTGGCCATTTATCGAAATATCGACCATTTTACGAATGACCTGAATATAAACAGGGGAGTTTGCTTTTAGTTGTTACATAAAGTTTCTACATTGATAAAGTAATAAACAGACGCATCTGTTATTGCACTTCAAAAGGTTTCCACTCTTTATCCAACACTAATTCACCAACATGAAAAAAGTACCCTTTGCAATCGTAATGCTGATTGTATGCAACCTTGGTAAATCTCAAAATGTAGGCATTGGCACCAACACTCCCGCAGCACGGCTTGATGTAAAAACCACCAGTAGCTACGTGGCTCAGTTTAATGGCGCAGCCCCTATGTACATGGGCATCTTCGAAAATGATGTATACCGTGGCTACTGGGGCTCTTATTCGGGAGCAGAAACCGATGTGGACATTGGTACCGGTAGTGGCAATAGTGCCGGTAAATTGCACCTTACTATACAGGCTAACCCAAGATTAACCATTGGAGCAGATGGTAAGGTAGGAATTGGTACTACTTCACCAGCGCATTTGCTGCACATCAACGGCGGCGACTTATTTGTTCAGAGCAGCACCGGTCTCATTCGCTTTGGCTACAATGGAGCCAACGAATGGCAGATGGCTACCACGGGTGCTGGAGCGGATCTACGTTGGTATACCACTACCGATGGTGGTACCACCATTACGCCACGGCATTACTTTAGTCAAAACGGTAACATGGGCATTGGTGGTTTTTCTGGTCCTGGCGTACCCTTGGGCAGGTTAGATGTAATTGGTGCAGGTACTACCAGCAGTACCAATACGCTGATGCTACGCAATAGTCTTGGAGATACGCTTTTGAGAATGCGGGATGATGGCAGAATGGGTATTGGCTATAACGGTACCAGCTATGGAAGAACGCTGAATATGGGTGGCACTGGCATCAACTTTTATACAGCCAATGAAGCTGCTTTTGGCGGTGCTGTTTTTCCTACTGATACTTCGTTGGTGATATGGAGCAATAGTGCTTCCAATAACTACCTCGTGTTGCAACCCAGCTGGGGCAACACCGGCATTGGTACTTATACGCCTAACGCAAAATTTCATGTCAATGGCTCACAGCTGATTGGCAGTAATTCATCCCGTATTGCTACGGGTTATCAATTGAGTGTAGATGGAAAAATAATGGCAGAAGAAGTAACTGTACAAAACAGCACCACCTGGCCCGATTATGTGTTTGATGAAGCGTACAAACTCATGCCCCTTGCAGAAGTTGAGCAAAATATTTTGAAGAACAAACATTTGCCCAACATACCCTCGGCTGCAGAAGTAAAACAAAATGGTATTGTATTGGGAGAGATGAACCGAAAGCTCATGGAAAAAGTGGAAGAGCTCACACTCTATATCATTGAACTGAATAAGAAAAACGAAGTGCTTGCACAAAAAGTGCAGGCATTAGAAAGCAAAGCTTTCCATCAACAGTAATGCTGAACAGGCTTTTTTCTTTATGAGTTAATGCACAAACATGACACGAACAATCAAACACCTGTTGCTCTGCATCTGTCTTTGTACAATGGTGGGCTCCGCTGCCATGGCACAAGCCACCAACATCGACGAGATACTCAGAGACCCCAGCAATAATTACTACACAATTGTAGCAAAAGCGGAAGCTTTTTTTGCAGCCAATGGAACGGTGGGTACCGGCTACAAAGAATACAAACGCTGGCAGTTCATGGTAAAAAACAATATTTCGGAAGATGGCACTTTGCCCGATATGGTGAAGAATAACCAGAGAGCTCTTGACCAATATAAAGCCAGCCAATTACTCAAAGGGGCTGTAACGCCCCTGGCAGCATCTTCCCACTGGATTGCGTTGGGGCAACCCAACCCCAGTTATCCGGCTGGATACGCTCAAAACGGGGTAGGCCGCACCAGCAGTCTCGATTTTAAAGGCAATGATATTTGGGTGAGCACACCCGGAGGCGGTATGTGGTTTGGCGATTTTGTAAGTGGCACCACTTACAACTGGAGTCCTCAAACAGATGGCATACCTAACCTTGCCGTGCAGGATATTGAAATTGCACCTTCCAATACCAACGTCATGTATGCCCTTACCGGTGCGGTGGGTTCGGCCTCGGGGTATCGTAGTACCGGCGTTATCAAATCTACTGATGCTGGCAGTACATGGCAATTGACAGACCTCAACTTTTCAGAAAGCGGTAGCACAAAGGGGTACAAGCTATTGGTACATCCCAGCAATTCAGGTATTGTGTGGGCTTGTACCGATGCAGGCCTTTACAGAACCGGCAATGGTGGCACCAGTTGGGAATTGGTTACATACTATACCACCGTTGGCGGTACGCAAACCAATCTTTCTACCAATGCATACGATATTGAATTTCAGCCCGGCAGTACTACTACCTTGTATGCCACCAGCAATGGCCCGTACTTTTATAAAAGCACCGATGGCGGCCTCACCTTTTTAAGGGTAGACAGGGTAGGCGCCGGACTACCCACATCTGGTGGCAGAGCTCAAATTGGTGTTACGGCTGCCAACAGTTCCTACATCTATCTGCTGTATGGCAATGGTACTTCTTATCAGGGCTTGTACCGGAGTACCAATGGCGGTACCAGTTTTGCGCTGCGCAGCAGTGCTCCCAATGTTTTGGGCAGTCAGGCCTGGCGCAATATTGCCATTGCTGTATCTCCCACCGATGCAGAAGACATTTATGTAGGTGGCCTTGATGTGTACAAAAGCACAACAGGTGGTGCTACCGGCGGTTGGACGCAGATTTCCGATTGGTTTACCACTGCCGCCAATCAGTTTTGCCATGCCGATATTTTCGAACTCATTTGTGATGGTACTTACCTGTGGGCTGCCACCGATGGCGGCGTTTACCGCATGACCCGCAGCACCGATAGTTGGGCCAGTCTCAACAACAACATGCAAACAGGCCAGGTGTACCGCATGGGTATTGACCCAACGGCTTCTGCTGCTTTTGTAACCGTTGGCCTGCAAGACAATGGCACCTACCGAAACACCGGGGCACAATACAAAAGCATTGGTGGGGGCGATGGTATGGAAACCATAGTAACCCCGAGTAATACAAATGTGATTTATCTGTCCTCTCAAAACGGCAACTTTTCACGAAGCGATGATGGCGGCAATACCAATACCGATATCAGAAGTGGTGCAGGTAACTGGACAACACCAGCGGTTTTAAGGCCGGGTTTTGATACCCATATTTATATCGGCTACACCAATATTGATTACAATACTACTTCTGGTAATGGCGCTTGGAGCACCATCACCACCGGATTTGCCGGCGCCATCGAATCGTTGGAGTTTGCCCCAAGTAGCAACTCAATTTTGTATGCTACAGATGGCACATCTGTTCGTCGTTTCAATTTGAGTGGAGGTGTTTGGTCGGCGGCAACTGTTATTACCGGCAACCTGCCCGCCATGAGTAACATTACCGAATTGGCCGTAGATCCCAACAATTCTTCGCATGTACTTATTTCAGTTGGGGGTTATACAGCCACCCGAAAAGTATACGAAACCTTCAATGCCAACATTGCAACCCCCACCTGGAACAGTATTGTAGGTGTTCTGCCCAATGTGCCCATCAATTGTATAACCATGGACGATGATGCCAGCAATACCATTTATGTTGGTACAGATATAGGCGTTTTTGTAAGAAATGATGTGCTGCAAAACTGGATTATGTACAGTACCAGGCTTCCTACAACACGGGTGTACGATATCGAAATCAACCGGGCCCTGTCGCCGCACAGAGTGTACGCCGCTACATTTGGCAGGGGTGTATTTTATACTGAAGTGTACACAGGATGCGGGGCATCCATTACGCTAAGCGGCAATGTTACCGGCTTAAATTACACCGAAATGTCTACCACTATTACATCCACACAGGTGCTTACGGGGGGTGTGGGCACTTCGGTTGCTTACAATGCGGGCAACAGGGTTCAATTAAATCCCGGATTTAGTGCCAAATCTGATGCCAAATTTCAGGCTTATATACAGGGCTGTACCGGCGGCGGCAATACACCAAGGCCTTTAGAAAAAATATTGCTTGAAGAAAATGGCGATGTTGTGTACCCGGCAGCAGGTAGCATCAATCCTGCTGGGTCCGATCAGGAACTTTTGCCATCAGGAAGCAATAAGCCCGCCAGCATGTTGCCCAATAAGGGGAGTCTGAAAATGCCAGCAAAAGGAACCACTAAACCACTGCCTGAAAAAAGGGCTACGCCCAAAAAGCAACACCCGCAGGGGGCAGATCAATAACTATTTTTCACCAATAACAAGTGCTGCCCGCAGTAGCAGGGGAGCACTTGTTATTTCGAAAAGGAACAGATTATCTATTTACAGTGGATGGCAGGTATATTTGAACTCCTATGTGGTAGTTTGAAGCAGGCAGAAAAGCGTTTTAAATGCAAAAGAGTTGCCAAAAAAATTACCAGCACTCCTAAATGGCCCGTTGTGACAAATGAATTACCCACAGCACCAAAGCCGTTTTGGATTATTGATTGTTCGCCCTTACTTTTGCCATCCTTTTTTAAATTAGGGCATTTACACTTTGGGGGCACAAACAGCTCATTCTTAATGGTTTTCAAGATTGGCTCACCGGTTCTGCCGGCTGGGCTCTAAGTGTTTTTGCGGCTTTTGAACAGAAAAAAAACAGGTTCTAGCATATGTCTTCAACACAACTGACCAACAGGATTAACTTCGGTAAAGCCAAAAACCTCGCCGAGTCTCCTGACCTTCTGGCTATTCAGATTCAATCGTTTAAAGAGTTTTTCCAATTGGAAACAACCCCCGATAAGCGAAACAACGAAGGCCTTTTCCGGGTGTTTAAGGAAAACTTTCCGATTAGTGATACCCGTAACATTTTTGTGCTGGAATTTCTCGACTACTTTATCGATCCGCCCCGTTATTCACTCGATGAGTGTATGGAGCGTGGCCTTACCTACGCTGTGCCCCTGAAGGCTAAGCTGCGTTTGAGCTGTAACGATGAAGAGCATATCGACTTCCAGACTATCGTTCAGGATGTGTTCTTGGGCAATATCCCGTACATGACTCCCCGTGGTACATTCGTTATCAACGGTGCGGAGCGTGTAGTGGTAAGCCAGTTGCACCGTAGTCCTGGTGTATTCTTTGGCCAGAGCCTGCACCCCAACGGTACCAAAATCTACAGTGCCCGGGTTATTCCTTTCAAGGGTGCCTGGATGGAATTTGCGACCGACATCAACAACGTGATGTATGCCTACATCGACCGTAAGAAAAAGTTCCCCGTAACAACCCTGTTGCGTTCTATCGGTTTCGAAACCGATAAATCCATTCTGGAGTTGTTTGGCATGGCCGATGAAATCAACATCGATAAAAAATCAATCAAGACTCTCGTAGGTCGCAAGTTGGCTGCCCGTGTACTCCGCAGCTGGGTAGAAGACTTTGTAGACGAAGACACCGGCGAAGTAGTGAGCCTGGAGCGTAACGAAGTGTTGATGGAACGCGACAGTGTACTCGACGAAAAATCACTGGAAGAGATTCTGGAAATGGGTATCAAGAGCCTGTTTGTGCAGAAAGAAGACGTAGGTGGTGATTACGCCATCATTTACAATACCCTCAATAAGGATACTTCGAACAGTGAATTGGAAGCCGTGCAGCACATCTACCGCCAATTGCGTGGTAGCGATGCTCCCGACAACGAAACTGCCCGTGGTATCATCGATAAATTGTTCTTCAGCGACAAGCGTTATGATCTCGGCGAAGTAGGCCGTTACAAAATCAACCGCAAGCTGGGCCTCAATTATCCCATTACCAAAAAAGTACTCACCAAGGAAGACATCATTTCTATTGTGAAGTACCTGGTAAGACTCACCAACGGTAAGGCTGAAATTGATGACATCGATCACCTGAGCAACCGTCGTGTACGTACCGTAGGCGAGCAGTTGTATGCTCAGTTTGGTGTAGGTCTGGCCCGTATGGCCCGTACCATTCGTGAACGTATGAACGTTCGTGACAACGAAGTATTTACCCCTGTTGACCTGATCAACGCCCGTACGTTGAGCTCAGTGATCAACTCATTCTTTGGTACCTCTCAGCTGTCGCAGTTCCTCGACCAAACCAACCCGCTGTCAGAAATTACGCACAAGCGTCGTATTTCTGCCCTCGGACCAGGTGGTTTGAGCCGCGAACGTGCCGGCTTCGAAGTACGTGACGTACACTACAGCCACTACGGTCGTTTGTGTACCATCGAAACACCTGAAGGTCCAAACATTGGTCTGATTTCTACGCTTTGCGTACACGCCAAGATCAACGACATGGGCTTTATTGAAACACCATACCACCCCGTTACCGAGGGCAATGTGGATGTAAAAAGACTCAAGTTCCTTTCTGCTGAAGAAGAAGACAGCGCAAAAATTGCCCAGGCAAATACTTCGCTCGACGACAAAGGCAACTTTGTTGAAGACCGTATCATCAGCCGCGAAACCGGCGACTTCCCCATTCTGGAGAAAAACGACGTACAGTACATGGACGTGGCTCCCAACCAGATTGTAGGTTTGTCTGCTTCACTCATTCCGTTCCTGGAGCATGATGACGCCAACCGTGCCCTGATGGGATCGAACATGCAGCGCCAGGCAGTACCCCTGTTGAAGCCGGAAGCACCAATTGTTGGTACCGGTTTTGAAGGCAAAGCTGCCCGTGACAGCCGTGTGCAGATTACTGCAGAAGGTGAAGGCGTGGTAGAGTTTGTAGATGCCAACGAAATTCATGTTCGCTATAGCCGCAACGACGAACAGCGTCACATCAGCTTTGATGATGACCTGAAAGTATACAAGCTGACCAAGTTCATCAAAACCAACCAGGGCACCAGCATCAACCACCGCCCTGCTGTAAAGAAAGGCCAGGCTGTAAAAGCCGGCGACTTCCTTACAGAAGGTTATGGTGTACGTGATGGCGAACTGGCCCTCGGTCGTAACCTCAAAGTGGCCTTCATGCCTTGGAAAGGTTACAACTTCGAAGATGCCATCGTAATCAGCGAACGTATCGTAAGCGAAGACTTGTTTACTTCTGTACACATCGACGAATATGAACTGGAAGTTCGCGACACCAAGCTGGGTGAAGAAGAACTGACTCCAGATATCCCCAACGTAAGCGAAGAAGCTACCAAAGACCTCGACGAAAACGGTATCATCCGTATTGGTGCGATGGTAAAAGAAGGCGACATCCTCATTGGTAAAATCACCCCTAAAGGTGAAAGCGATCCTACACCGGAAGAAAAACTCCTCCGTGCCATCTTCGGCGACAAAGCCGGCGATGCCAAAGATGCTTCACTGAAAGCACCAAGCGGTACCGAAGGTGTGGTAATCAACAAAAAGCTGTTCCAGCGTACCAAGAAAGACAAGAATAGCAAGGTGCGGGAAAAAGCGGCACTGGAAAAAGTAGAGAAGATCCACGAGAAGAACGAGCAGGATATCAAAGACCTGTTGCTCGAAAAACTGCAGGTGTTGCTGGGCAACAAAACCAGCGCAGGTGTAAGCAACAACTTTGGCGAAGTGCTGATTGGTAAAGGCGTGAAGTTCAACCAGAAGAACATCAGCCAGATCGACTTCCAGAACGTAAACCCATTGGGTTGGACTGGCGATCAGCACATTGATGAACTCATCAACCAGTTGCTGCACAACTACACCATTAAGTACAACGAAGAACTAGGCCGCTACAAGCGGGAAAAATTCAACATCAGCATTGGTGACGAATTGCCTGCAGGTGTGCTGAAATTGGCGAAAGTTTACCTCGGTGTGAAGCGTAAGTTGAAAGTAGGTGATAAGATGGCGGGCCGCCACGGTAACAAGGGTATCGTAGCCAAAATCGTTCGCCACGAAGACATGCCATTCCTCGAAGATGGTACGCCTGTAGACATCGTACTGAACCCGCTGGGTGTACCTAGCCGTATGAACCTCGGACAGATTTATGAAACTGTACTGGGTTGGGCTGGTCAAAAATTGGGTGTTCGTTTTGCTACCCCCATTTTCGATGGTGCTTCTACCGATGAAATCGCTTCTTACATAGGTGAAGCTGGCTTGCCAACCTTCGGCCACACGTACCTGTACGATGGCGAAACCGGCGACCGCTTCGACCAGAAAGCTACCGTAGGTGTAATCTACATGATTAAACTGCACCACATGGTGGATGATAAGATGCACGCCCGTTCTATCGGACCATACAGCTTGATTACACAGCAGCCGCTGGGTGGTAAAGCACAGTTTGGTGGTCAGCGTTTCGGTGAAATGGAAGTGTGGGCACTGGAAGCATACGGTGCTGCCAACATTCTACAGGAACTCCTTACCATTAAGTCGGATGACATTATTGGCCGTGCCAAAACATACGAAGCCATTGTAAAAGGCGACAACATCCCTCGTCCGGGTGTGCCAGAAAGCTTCAACGTGTTGATCCACGAATTGCGTGGTCTCGGTCTGGATATGAAGTTCGAATAATCGACAGTTCTGATA
>JADLHL010000225.1 GCA_020848815.1 Chitinophagaceae bacterium
ATTCGTCCCATTCGTGTTGCTCATTCGTGGCCATTCGATTCATCAGTGTTACTTATTCGTGTTACCCTTGTAACCTCCGCACAATTTCCGTAGTCTTATCCTTGCATATGGGCCATCCCCTTACCGACCAGGAATTGATAGAACGCATTCTGCAAGGCCAGCGACAGTTGTTTGCTGTGCTGGTGGAGCGGTATCAGCAGTTGGTATTTACGGTGGCCCATCGCATGGTGCCGCAGCGGGAAGATGCAGAAGAACTGGCGCAGTCGGCGTTTGTAAAGGCCTATCAAAACCTGGGCAACTACCGCGGCGAAGCCAAGTTCAGCACCTGGCTGTACACGATTGTCCATTCTGTTTGTCTTACCTTTTTGCGTAAGCGAACATTGGCGGTACAATCGCTGGACAATGAACAGGTGTATGCCAGTGCGGATAATATTGATGGCGGCATGCGGGCCAATGTGGTGGAAACAAAATCGAAACAAGCCACGCTGATGCAGGCCATACAGCAGCTGAGTGCCGATGATGCACAGGTGCTCACCTTGTTTTATCAGGCCGAGCAATCGCTGGAAGAAATTGGCCGCATTATGCAGATTGATCCCAACACGGTGAAAGTAAAATTGCATCGTGCCCGACATCGGTTAAAGACTTTACTTGAAAAAAACTATGCACAAGAAGTGCAGGATTGGCGACACTAAAAAATGAATGCCATGAACAACCACGCTGAAATGGAAGAACGCCTCTGGCAATGGATAGATGGCCAATGCAATGCTGCCGAAGCGCAGCAGCTGCAGCAACTGGTACAGCACCACGAAAGCTGGCGGGCCCTGCATGCCGAGCTGTTGGCCTTGCATAGCAGCCTGCAGCAAGATGCGGAACTGATGCAACCTTCTATGCGCTTTACTAAAAATGTAATGGAACAAATAGCGTTGTTGAGCATTCAAACCACGGCCAAAAAATACCTCAACAAAAAGATCATCTATACCGTAGCAGGCGTGTTTGTAACCATGCTGGCATTGGTATTGGCTGCTGCTTTTTCATCTGTCAATTGGAAGGGTGGTGAAAGCAGTTTGCAACTGCCCGTACAAAACATAACGGGCACCAATTGGGGCCAATGGTTGGGCGGACAATTCGGCACCATTGCATCCGTACTGTTTGCAGTAGCTGCATTGGCATTGTTGGATCAATACCTGCGCCCCAAACTTTTACAGAAAAAATAATCAGCGGTTGGCAGGTTCGCCTACTTCTGCCGCACTGTGAAAAGGGCTTTGCATGAGGGTGCCAATGTTTTCATCTTCGGTATTGTTGTAATACCTGTCTAACCCATAACGAATTTGTGCAGGTGGCAGGTAGCTGAACGTACCCAGCAACCTGTCCCAAATGCTGAGTGCCGTGCCATAGTTGCTGTCGGTATATGGTTGCTTCCAATGGTGGTGCACTTTGTGCATATTGGGGCTAATGAATATCCAGCTGATGGCTTTATCGAGCCGCTCCGGCAGGCGAATATTGGCATGGGTAAACATGGTGAACATGCTCATGAATGTTTGCGCCAGCATCACTGCATAAATGGGCAACCCCATGATGAAAATACCTGCCGCAAAAAACACCCAACGGTTTAAGGCTTCAAAAGGATGATGGCGCAAACCGCTGGTTACGTCTACATTGTTATCGGCATGGTGCACAATGTGCATGCGCCAGAAAAACGGCACCTGATGCTCTACCCAATGTACCAGCCAGCCACCAAAAAAATCCATGCTCAGTACGCCGGCTACTACAATGCCCCACACGGGCAAGCCCAGCCAATGCACCACACCAAACTGACGACGCTGGCACCAGTCGGCTATGAACACAATGCCAAACGCCAGTGCCCCATGCACCACAAAATGCGTAAGCGTAAAAGTAAAATTGACTACGGCATGCCTGCCCTTGGAACGTTTGTAATGCAGCTGTATCAACGGGTATCCGTTTTCGAGCAGCCACAGTAGCAACACCGGAACGGCTACCAGCAACAGGCGCAACAGCGGCCGGGTTTCCAGCCCGTTGAAAAATTCGAGGACGGCATTCATAGCAAGCAATTATTTGAAGTAGACGAATATAACAGCAAACCAGTATTATTGGTTTTATGCAAATGCATTACAACTATCTGTAAGACTGGTAAAAAGACTAGTTAATTGTTACAGATTGAGTTCAAGACTTGATGATATTGAAGTAATTAGTGACAAGTAGATGAATCTGATTAATTTTCACAT
Organism: Chitinophagaceae bacterium; assembly: GCA_020848815.1. Classification (GTDB taxonomy): domain Bacteria; phylum Bacteroidota; class Bacteroidia; order Chitinophagales; family Chitinophagaceae; genus Phnomibacter. The sequence continues at coordinate 2,244 of JADLHL010000225.1, forward strand.
CACCTTGGTTTAAACATATTCAATCAATCGTCTTTTCGTAGATGAATTTGTAATCCAATACTGGTTTGAATGGTATTATTGTTACCAGTCATTCCAATATATTTTTGTGAGGCATAACCAATAGTAAATTCGATTCCAACGCTTGAGTTAAAATATATTACCGGACCAGCGTTAATTAAAAAGACATTTGCTGTCATTTTAGAATTTGAACTTGGAGATATATCCTTTCTGAGTTGGTATTGATATGCGCCTTCAATTAATAAGTTTACCCTATTATCTTTTTCCAGAAAGTAGTACCTGACAAGGGGTCCGATACTGTAAAAACGACTTTTTGTTGAGTATGAAATAGAGCCACTACCTGAATTAGATGGATAATCATTCTTAATCTGTAGAGAAGATATTTTTATACCCGTACAGAATTTATCCGATATAAAATAACAGAGATTAGGAGAAAAAGAAATCGTTGTATTGTTAAACAATGATGAAGAAGTACTGTTATTGTCAGTATGTGAGAAAGATGCATTTCCTCCCACCAGCCAGTTTCCTTTTGTGATTTGAGCGTAGCTGTTAGCAACAAAAAAAAACTGCTACAGCAAGAATGATTTTTGTTTTCATGTACTTGTGTTTTGTTGGGTTGTGTTACTAAATTACTGTAAAGTCGGCAGGGCTTTTTTATAGTTCTCCTTTTTGTGAGAAAATTTTCATAACGGTCAATTTTCTGTATTACAATCCTATATCCCTCGTTGGCGTCCTCAGCTCCTTCGCGGTTTAAAAAAGCAGCACTGATTCAAACAAAAAGGGCTTCCTGCATCGCAGAAAGCCCTTTTTGAAAATGTAGCCGGAATTGTTTAGTTGTTTGGCAACAGGCGCAACAGCGGCCGGTTCTCCAGTCCCTTGAAAAATTCGAGGGCGACATTCATAACAGGCAAATGGCTTGTGCAATTACTGTCGGTGCTTGTGGCCGGGTTCGTATATAATGCGGGCAAAAGAACTCAGCCGTTGGTTCTCTCTTTTTACCGGAATGCCTGCTACAATTCCAATCAGTAAATTGTCGGAAATGCTCAGGCGCATTTGTGGCCGTATGGTTACATCAAGGTCTTGCTTTGTAGAAGAAGCATTCACTTCCACGCCAATAAAATTGCGGGTACCGGGCAGCATGTAATGGCTGCTTAGATTGTATTGCCCACTCAGGTGCCAGTGTTTGCTACTGGCATGGTATTGCCAAATGGGGCCCGTGTACAAAAGACCATGCCAGTTGCTGCCAAATCTTTTGGCTGCAATAAAAAACGGACTGAGTGTATGCCCGGCCAATAGGCCGGTTTTGCCATACGCATGAAATGCGGGCAATTCAAATTCGTGCAGGTAGCCAACCGCAACAGATGTTTTTGAAGGCTCGTGTACCAATGCCGTGTATTGCGCAGCCAGTTTGAGGCTGTTGAGTTTGTTTACCTGTTTTTGCCAACTGGATGAAGGCGTAAAAGTGAAAGGCAGTTCTACTTCTACACCTAACCTGTTCAATGGGGCCCATTCATATTCAATCAGCGCCTGGTACACATCGTAGGTATTGTTGTCTACAATGCCGGTACCAAAGTTCCATTCCCGTTCGCCTTTGCGGGCTCCTAAGTCACGTATCAAATCAATGTATAAAGGTTCGGCATGCATAATTTTTGCACGGCCTTTTTGTTTTTCAATACTGGCAATGTACAGGCTGTCTGTTGCTACATGGATGCTGTCGGTCTGCTGACCAACAGCTGTATCGCTGCAAACGAGCAGCAGTACTATAAAAATGTTTTTCATGTATGTAAATAGAAACGTACCACTCAGCAATGCTGCTCAGTGGCAATGAGATAAAATAGAAATGTGGAGCAATGCCGGAATATCACCGGCTTACAAAAGGTTACGCTTGCTGCAGATTTGGCGGAGTATAATGCTGTTGTAAAAATCCTTTTGACAAAGGTGCATGGTAAACCAGCATCAACGATGATGACCGAGGTGCCCCCAACAAAATGGCTCCCTGCATGGGCATCATCAAATCTTTCACCCAATTGTATTTATGTAGCTGATGGGATTGTTCATCCTGATCGTCTTGGGTGTTTTCCGGAAGCAGTTGGTCGTCGTCGGCTACTGTTTCGCATAGCCATTCTGCAAATGAATCAATGTCATCGTAGGCTTGTGCATGATTATTTGAAGCATGCCAGGTGTCGGCATTCAGCCAGGCGTTTGTCAGCAACAGCAGCATCAGCCACAACAGTGGTGTTGCCCATTCTCTACGCTGTTGCCATTGCATGCCCATGGGGTAAAAATAAAAGGCACCGATAGAAGTGTCGGTGCCTTTAAGAATAATTTATAGAGTGACTTAGCTGTTCAGCATCAGCGGCATTACCAGCATCAGCAGTTCTTCGCCATCGCCCATTTCGGTGGGTTTAATAATGCCCGCCTTGGTAGGAGTGCTCAGTTCCATCACTACTTCCTGGGTATCGGCGGCATTCAGCATTTCAATCAAAAACTTGGCGTTGAAAGCAATCTGCAAATCCTGTCCGTTGTACTGGCAAGGCATGCGTTCGTTACCCTCAAAGCTAAAGTCGATGTCTTGTGCGGCCAGCTGTAGTTGGCTGCCATTGATGGTAAGTGCCACCTGATTGGTGCTCTTGTTGCTAAAGATGCTTACCCGGCGCAGAGCCTGCTGAAAATCAGCTTTGCTCACCGTCATTTTGTACGGGTTGTCGGCAGGAATAACCACTTTGTAATCGGGGAAACGGGCATCAATCAAACGACAGCTCATTTGCGTAGTGCCATGCACTACAAACAGGTGGTTGGCATTATAGTTAATGGTGATTTCGTCTTCGTTGTCGGGCAGTGCACTCTTCAGCAGGTTCAAAGGCTTTTTGGGCACAATAAACGAATCGGCCTTGGGGCAGCTCACATCGGTACGCTTGTATTTTACCAGGCGGTGGGCATCGGTGGCTACGGTTTGCAGGCCGTCTTTGCTCAGTTCAAAAAACACACCGGTCATGGCGGGGCGCAGGTCATCGGTACTTACGGCAAACAAGGTTTTGTTGATGGCCGTTACCAATGCCGTGCTGGTCATGGTAAAGCTGTTGGTATCATCCGCCGATGGCTCCTTAGGGAAGTTGTCGGGGTTTTCGCCCATTACCTTGTACTTACCGCTGTCGCTGGTGAGTTCAATGCCGTAGTTTTTATCGATGTTGAAAGTAAGCGGCTGATCGGGCAGGTTTTTGAGTGAGTCCATCAAAATTTTGGCGGGCACACACACTTTGCCGCTGTCTTTGGCTTCCACATCCAGCTTCACCCGCATCACGGTTTCCAGGTCGGTCGCCGTTACTGTCAGTGTGTTTTTGTCTATTTCAAACAAAAAGTCTTCCAGAATGGGCAGCACGTTGTTGGCCTGAATCACACCATTGATTTGTTGCAGTTGCTTCAGTAATACGGAGGAGGAAACAATAAACTTCATATCGGCATTTTTTCTTAGTCAGTGAGTAATGCGAAGCGGACAGCAGTCCGTCAGCCACTTTCGCAAAGATGCAGGTTAGGCACCTGATGCGAACAAACCTAAAGCAATTTTTTTGGGGTTTTCCAGCCCCTTTGGGCTCCTGTTGATAAATTGCACGACACATGCAGCAGCCCAAAGACAGATGGACGCCCAACCAGGCCTGGGAAAAAATGAAGCACTTCTGCGCCTATCAGGAGCGGTGCCAGCAGGAGGTGTACCAAAAAATGCGGGCTGCCAGTCTTACGGCCGAAGAAGCCGATACCATCATCAGCCGGCTGATAGAAGAAAACTACCTGAACGAAGAGCGGTATGCCCGCCAGTTTGCCGGCGGCCACTTTCGGCTGAAGAAATGGGGCAAGCAAAAAATAGTGTATGCGCTGAAACAAAAGCAAATCAGCGATTATTGCATACGCAAAGCCATGGAAGAAATAGGCGACGATGCCTACACACAGGCCTTGCACAAACTGGCCCGTGCCAAATGGGCCGCCATCCGCACCGGCACACCCGCCCAACGCTGGGCCAAAACCAAATTGTTTCTGCTGCAAAAAGGCTATCTGGGCAATGAGGTGCAGGCTGTGCTGCAACAATTGCAACGCGGCGATTTGGAGGAGTAAATCATAAAATGCGGTTGGTTTTAAGAACAGATTTTTGTGCGGTCAATAATTGCATCAAGCAGTGAGTTTGAAAACGAATTACACAAAGGGGGGGGAGTTGGCTGGGCAAAACGGGCGGAGCCATCGGGTTTGCCTTGATCCCGATAGCTATCGGGAATCTTTGGTTACTTTCTTTTTTTAATAAAAAGAAAGTAACAATGCTGAAACAAGCACCGGGATGATTAAAAGGGTATGAAAAATGAAATCACTTTTTATCGTTGGTAACGATAGCACAACACGTTAAACACTATAAGCAAATGGGGAATAGATGCTGGCCGTTGTGTGCTGTGTTTGCTGCTATATTACTGGCCGGTGAGCCGGCTATTGGTCAGCAGGTAGCTGCTGAGGAAGACAGCATGCCACCCCGAATCATCCGCAATCATTTCCGGCATGAGTCGCTCATCATTTCCGACAACGATAACTACGTGCTGCAACTACGGGATGGTTATTATACCAATGGCCTGATGTTTCGTTTCAGCCATGCAACTGCTGCAAAGCCTGGTGCCAACCGCTTGGCTAAAGCGGTAAACAGCTACGAGTTGGGCCAGCACATTTTCAATCCCGTTCGGTTCGATAGCCTCAATATTGCTACGCAAGACCGGCCGTTTGCGGGCTACCTCTATGGTCGGTTTAGCAGGCAATTGTTTTATAAGCACAATGCTTACCTGCAACTCAGTGGTTCGCTGGGTGTAGTGGGGCCGGCATCGGGGGCCAAACAGGTGCAGCGCTGGTACCACAGTGCCATCGGTATTTATGATGTGCAAGGCTGGAGCAATCAGGTGAACAATGAGTTTCATGTACAGGGTACGGTGCAGTATGTGCGTAGCTTTTGGCAAAAAGCACAACAGCAAAGACGTTATGATATTGCTACCGTAACCGAAGCCAACCTGGGCAATGCTTTTGTAAATGCCCAAGCCGGGTTGCTACTGCGGGCCGGGCTGATGGAAGCCTATCAAAACAGTGCTCACTTCAACGGCCGTGTTTCCCGTAAGGGTGCAGATGCTCCCGTGCACCACAAAGAGTTTTACTACTTCGTGCAGCCTACGCTGCAGTGGCAAGGCTACAATGCCAGCCTGCAAGGCGGCATGCTGCGCAGCAATAAAGGCCCCAAAACAGTAGCCATAGAACCATGGGTGTGGCAAGTGCAAACAGGGTTTAAGCTGGCGCAAAACCGATGGACACTGGGCATGCATTATGTGTACCGCAGCAAACAAGCCGTGGGTCAGCAGCGAACGGAAAAGTTCTTGTCTATTCAAATCGCCTATCGTACCGGTGGCTATTAACTTCGCAGCATGCATACACTTCCCATCAACGCCTCCATTCAACTGGTGCCCATACAAGATGCTGATAAAGCCATGGGTATCATCGACGAAGCCATTGCTCTCATCCGCACTTCAGGATTGGCCTATGAAGTAGGGCCTTTCGGCACTTCGGTAGAAGGATTGTATGAAGATGTGATGGCCCTCATTCACCGCATCAATGCGTGGATGGCTGCAAACAGTTCGGCCGAGTGGGTGTTGAATATTCAGCTACACATAGCACCCGCACAAGCGGTAACCATGCAACAAAAAACCGCCAAGCACCGATAAACGTACCGCATATTTATGAAGACTATTGCCATGATACCGGCCCGCTATGCGGCCAGTCGTTTTCCCGCCAAGCTCATGCAGCAGTTGGGCGATAAAACCGTTATCCGCCATACCTACGACAATACCGTGGCTACGGGTTTGTTTGATGAAGTGATGGTGGTAACCGACAGCGAGATTATTTACAACGAAATAGTGCAGCATGGCGGCCAAGCCAAAATGAGCACTCGCCAACACGAGAGTGGCAGCGACCGCATAGCCGAAGCTGTGGCCGATATGGAGGTAGACATAGTGGTAAATGTGCAGGGCGATGAGCCATTTGTAAAAGCCGCACCACTTAAAAAACTGCTGGATGTATTTGCCGGCGAAGCCGGAAAAAATGTGCAAGTGGCCAGCCTGATGCAAGTGCTGACGCATGCCGCCAGTATTGCCGATCCCAACTATGTAAAAGTGGCGGTAGACATGCACATGAACAGCCTCCTGTTTAGCCGCTCACCCATACCATACCACCGCGACCAAAACCTGACGCCGGTGTATTACGAGCACATTGGTGTGTATGCTTTTCGGAAGCAGGCGCTACTCAACTTTACCAACTGGGCCATGACGCCACTGGAGGCCGCCGAAAAAATAGAATGCCTCCGCTACCTCGAGCATGGCATACCGCTGAAAATGGTGGTGGTAGATTACATGGGGGTAGAAATAGATACACCAGAAGACCTGGAGAAAGCAGCCCGATTGTTGTAATTTCAGGTAATTACTTTTTGCCCCGATAATTTCACGCTTACATGCATCACTTTTCTCCTGCCTTTGTCGATCGCTTTCACAAAGCCATGAATGATTTGCAACCTGTGTCGGCAGAAAGTATAGCATTGTTTTTAGAGCAGTTTGACATGGTAGAATACAAGCGTGGCGACATACTGCTGCGGGAGGGCGAAGTGTGCCGCCACTTGTATTACATTATAAAAGGCGGCATTCGATGCTATATGCACGATGAGCATGGACGGGAAATAAACCTGCATTTTTATTTTGAAGATGAGTTTGCCAGTGAGTTCAAAAGCCTGCGGATGCAGGAACCATCTGAACGCAATCTGGTATGCATGACTGCTTGTAAAGTGATGCGATCTTTCCGGCCCGATTATTTGCCACTGTTTAGCCAGCATATGGAATTTACCCAAGTTGCCTTTCAGTTTTTTGTGCAGTTGTTTTTGCAAGAAGAAGCACACAGCGAAATGCTGCAAAAATTATCGGCCGAAGAACGGTATTTGCAGGTAGTCAAATTGTATCCGCACTTGCTGCAGCGGGTATCGCTTACGCAACTGGCATCTTGGTTGGGCACCAGCCGCGAAAGCCTGAGCCGCATTCGTGCCCGCCTTAACAACTGATTTGCATTGATGCAAATTTCATGTTAAGGCCATTGTTTTCTTTTAGATTTTATTCTGACAAAACTCCGTTAACGCCGGGCTATTGTGACATATAGCACAGAGCAGTCGCTTGGCAGCAGGCGATATTTGCATATACAAAAATGATCTGCTGTAAAAGATAAAAAGATAGTGGTGGGTGTAGAAAAACAGTGTTCGCTGCGGCTGTGCAGTTACCGCTGAAAAGCCATAGCAGCAGGCATGCTTTGTAAAAAGTATGTATCGCCGTAGCGACCTGTTTATATTTTTTCCGAAGCCATCAAAAAAAGTATGACCCTTAAACTTTTTCCTAATAGGGTGTGTGGCGTAAGAGTGTGAGGAGTGAGTAGAGCGGACCTGCGAGGGTCCGCTTTTTTGTGCCGTTTTGTTGTGGGCATGCTGCCCGTCTTCGTGAATGCTGTGCTCTGTAGAATGGCTATCTTCGCCAATCTTTAACCGAGCAATATGCAATTCAGAAACTTTAAAATGGTGGGCTACGTGGTGTATGGCCGTGGCAGCTTCAATCAGTTGGATGAAATAATTGCACCTCACCGCAAAGCCGGTGCCCCCATGGTGTTTTTACTCGATCATTATTTTCAGGGCAAGCCGTTGGAGAGCCGCATTCCGCTGCGGGACAATGACGTGCTGCTGTATGCCGATGTAACATGCGAACCCAAAACCACGCAGGTAGACCGCATTGCCAGCGAACTCAAAGAAGCCTATGGCACTGTGAGTGGCATTATTGGTATTGGTGGTGGCAGTACCATGGATTTGGCAAAGGCCGTAAGCCTGATGATGGGCAACACCGGTAGCAGTGCCGATTATCAGGGTTGGGATTTGGTAAAACAACCTGGTGTATACAAAGTGGGTATTCCTACCCTGAGTGGTACCGGTGCCGAAGTAAGCCGTACTACCGTGCTCACGGGTCCTACCCGCAAGCTGGGCATGAACAGCGATTTTACCCCATTCGATCAAATAGTGCTCGACCCCGAACTCACGAAAGATGCCCCGAAAAACCAACGCTTTTATACCGGCATGGATTGCTACATCCACTGCATCGAAAGTTTGGAAGGCACCTACCTGAATGAGTTTAGCAAAAGCTATGGTGAAAAGGCGTTGCAGCTTTGCCGCGAAGTGTTTTTGGAAGAACCAGCGTGGACCGATGAATGCGACGATAAACTGATGATGGCCAGCTATGCCGGCGGCATGAGTATTGCGTATAGCCAGGTAGGTGTGGCTCATGCAGTAAGCTATGGCCTCAGCTATTTGCTGGGTACCAAGCATGGCATTGGCAATTGCATTGTGTTCGATCAGCTCGAAGAGTTTTATCCCGCTGGTGTGGCGGAGTTTAAACGTATGGTGGCAAAAGATGGCTACGAAATTCCTAAGGGAATATGCGCCAACCTGACCGATGAACAGTTTGATAAAATGATTGATGTAAGCCTGGGTATGAAACCATTGTGGGAAAATGCCCTCGGCAAAAACTGGGAAGCACAAATGACCCGCAGCAGATTGCGGGCACTGTACGAAAAACTGTAACGGGGTTGTTTCAAACGTTTGCAGCAACCCGCTATGCTGCTTCGCTTATACACAGTTATCAAAGTATATCATACAACAGTCGACACTACGGTGCCGGCTGTTTTTTTATGCGGATGCAACAAGCGAAAGTTTTACTTTTAGCACAAACCTCCCGTAACTAACATGTCTAACCGACGCACATTTATGCAGAAGCTGGCCGTACTGGGCACTTCGGCATTTACCGCTAATACACTGCTGCAAGAATTGCATGCCGCTCATTTGGAAGATGCCTACAAATTGCTAGATGCAGGCAACCCCGAGTCGGATGCCCGCAACGAAGCCTTCTGGACGTTTTTTCAGCAAGCATACACCGTCAATCCAAACCTCATAAACCTCAACAATGGTGGTGTAAGCCCGGCACCCAAAGTGGTGCAGGAAGCCCTGCAACAGTATAATGATTTGGCCAATCAGGCACCGAGCTATTACATGTGGCGGGTGATAGATATGAACCGCGAACCGCTGCGCTACAAGCTGGCGCAATTGGCAGGTTGCAGCACCGAAGAAATTGCCATCAACCGCAATACAACGGAATCGTTGAACACCGTCATATTTGGATTGCCATTGCAAAAAGGCGATGAAGTAGTTGGCACCCTGCAGGATTATCCCAACATGATACAAGCCTGGCGGCAGCGCCAAATGCGGGATGGCATTGTGTTCAAACAAATCTCTTTCGACTTTCCCATTGAAGATGATGAAACGATTGTACAAAAGTTTGCGGAAGCCATGACGCCCAAAACGAAAGTGGTGCACATTACGCATATTATAAATTGGGTGGGGCAAATATTGCCGGTGAAAAAAATAGCCGATATGGCTCATAGTCGCGGTGCCGAAGTAATCATTGATGGGGCACACAGTTTTGGCTTGCTCAATTTCAAGATACCCGATTTGGGGGGCGATTATTTTGGCACCTCACTCCACAAGTTTTTGAGTGCTCCCATTGGCAACGGCTTACTATGGATTAAAAAAGAAAAGATTGAAAAAATATGGCCGCTCCTCTGCAACGATAAGCCACAGAGTGATGACATCCGCAAGTTTGAAACCCTTGGTACACGTAGCTTTTGCATTGAGCAGGCTACAGGCGAAGCCATCAATTTTCATGAAGCCATTGGCAGCCAGCGCAAAGAAGACCGCATTCGGTATCTCAAAAATTACTGGGCCGAAAAAGCAGCGCAAATACCCAAGGTAAAACTGCATACTTCATTAAAAGCACCTTACTCTTGCGCCATTGCCGGTGTAAGTATTGACGGCCTGAAGCCGGAAGAACTGGACAGTAAACTGTTCAACAAGTTCAAGATTCATGCGGTAGGTATCAACTGGGAAAACATTCATTGCGTAAGGGTTACGCCGCATGTGTACACCCGCACCCAAGACCTCGACAAACTGGTGTATGCACTGGAGCAAATAGCAGCGGGAAAAGCGTAAATACAATTGCGTTACGATAAATGAAAATGGGCTTACCAATTTTGGTAAGCCCATTTTCATAAGTAAATTAGGTTGAAAGTAAATTGTCACTTCAGCTCCTTCACCCAATGCAATAATCCTTCATACACTTTTTGGGCGATGCTGTGCTGAAAGCGGCTGCTACGGATGAGTTGCTCATCTTGTTCATTACTCAGGAAAGCCACTTCTACCAAACAGCTCGGATAATCTGTAGGCTGCACCAGTTGAAAATTGAAGCTGCCAATATTGCCAAACTCCGGCAGGTTATCTATCTCCAACAATTGGCTGAGTATGTGTTGCGTTAGCGGTTGAAAAGCGGGATGCTTGTAGTAAGTGCTCACACCTCTCACGGTAGTGCGGCTGCTGCTATTGAGGTGAAAACTAATGAGCACATCGGGCTGCAACGGTTGCAGATACAGCAGGCGGTCTTTGTTGTCAATGGTCGTGTCTTTGTCCCGAATCATGATGGTTTGTATGCCTTTCTTTTGCAGCAGTTGTTGCAGTTCTTTTGCAAAAAGAATGGTGTAATCTTTTTCCAAAACTTTAGTGGCAATGCCACTGGCGCCAGTGTTGCTGCCGCCATGTCCGGCATCGATGGCTACCACCATATCATGCAAATGCGGATGTGCCGGCTTGCGTTTGATAATGAGCTGCAACCGTTTGCCGCTGTAGCTGATGCGGTAGCCCAGGTGTTGGGCTTGCTTCAAACGAATACAAGCCTGTACCACATCGTTGTCTGTTTGCTTCCAACTCACTGTTGCAATCCCTTTGGCCGTTTGTAGTTGCGTTATCCAGTTGGTGTTGGATTGTACTCCGTAGAGTTCTACATAAATAGCTGTGGGTTCGTTTTCCATCCACGAAGTGTAGGGTACCGTACGGCTCAGACTGATGCTTACGGTATCGTACACATCGCCACCCCGCACATGCCACGATTCGGTAGTGGCGGGTTGAGTAGAAAAACTATCTGTTGTAAACCGCAAAAATTCTTTGGCCAGATAAGCCGTTCTGTGCTGAGACAATTGCAACGTATAATTGCCCATCACACTGTCCACCACTTTCACCACAATGCCGGTATCAATGTAACCGGCTTTGGCACTGCCCAATCTGTCGGCGCCATTGCTGTACGAGAGTTGCGGCAGCTTGCCTGTAATTATACCTGTGGCAGGTTGTGCCAATGCGATGCTGCTGCAGAGCAACAAAAAGCCGCATGAAATCCATGTCTTCATGCGGCAATTTAGGTATTGAGGATGGTTTGCGTTACTGCAATTTAGCCAGCGCTGCTTCCAGTTTTTCAAACATGGGTGCCAGGTCTTCTTTGCGGCAAGTGCCCACACTCAGGCGGTACCAGCTGCTGCTGTTATCGGCACCAAATGCATAAAACGGAACAATAGCCAGGCCGGCTTCTTCCAGTAAATATTGCGTTACAGCAGCCTGATCTTCCAGTATTTTTCCTTCGGTAGTTTTTTTACCCGCCAATGCAAAACGAATGGTGAGGTACAAAGCTGCTTGTGGTGCCACAGCATCTACTGCATAGCCTTTTGTTTTCAGTTGCATCAATCCCTGATAGATATATTCCAAACGATAATGCAAGTCGGCTTTAAAAGTGGTTAAATACGCTTCAATGGCCGCTTCCTGATACAAAAACTTTGCCGTCGCTTTTTGCTCTGCCATGGGCGCCCATGCACCTACATGGCTAAGAATGGCTTTCATTTTTGCAATCACTTGCGCAGGGCCAAACGACCAACCTACCCGTACACCGGTAGCGGCAAAGCATTTGCTGATGCCATCTACAAATATAGTGTAGTCTTTCATGGCGGGCACCAGGCTTACAGGGTTGTAGTGCTGTGTATCGCCATAGGTCAGTGTCCAATACATTTGGTCGAAGAGTACATAGAGTTTCTTTTCGCCGGGACCACGTTTGGCATTTTCCGCCAACACGAGTTCACATATTTTTTCCAACTCCGATTTTACCAATGTAGTACCGGTTGGGTTTTGTGGGGTACACAAGCACAACAATGCAGCACCAGGAATGTGTGGCGCTACCTGCTCCGCTGTTGGCATAAAATGATTCTCAAACGTTGCATCAATTACGCAATGTTCGGCATTGGTGAGTGTGGTATAATGGTTGTTGTTCCAGCTCGGTGCGGCATAAATCACTTTGTCGCCGGCGTCTACCAATGTTTTAAAAATGGTATAGATGAGCGGACGACCACCGGATGCAATTTGAATTTCGTTGCTGCCATAATCAAGGCCGAGTGAACGTTTGTAAAAAGCACAAACCGCTTCTCTCAAATCGAGTTCTCCATCAGCCAATGGGTAACTGGTAAAACGATTTTTATAGGCCTCAATAATGGCATCTTCCAAACCCTGCGGAATGGGAAACACCTGTGGATCAAAATCGCCGATGGTAAAGTTGTAAATGGTATCGCCAAGGCGAATGCGTTCCCGAATCATGTTGCCCAACTTCACAATTTCACTGCCCTGCATACTTTCGGCCAGTGCACTCATTTTTACCTGTTCCATGGTTGCTATTGCCTTTTTAACGGCTGCGCAAAAATACAGTGCTCACCTGCCTTTTGCACCGGTATTTGCAATTACAGACAACATCCAATGCTTTGCCGTACGCTATTCTACACCCTCTATGCTTTTGGGTAAAAGAGAAGAAAGCTGTTTAGTGTTTTTACGTTTCTGTTGAATGCAGGCGAATGCAAAAAACAGGGCATAAAAAAAGTGCCGCACCATGGCGACACTTTTTTCTATACGGGTTTACGTATGATTATTTCAAATCATTCAAATCGTTGAACAGTTTGATGGGCGTACTTTCTGCCAGCTGGCGATAGTTTTTCCAGGCACCGTTGCTCAATGCATTCACTTTGTCTACCGCTTGCTGCACCATTGCAGCAGCCACTTCCAATGCTCTTTCTTCTTGTGCACCGGGAATGCTGCGTTTGCCCAAAATGAGTTGCTGTGGTTCGCGGAGCTTGGTCATTACAGTTAGCTGGTAAGCATTGCCATAGCCTTGCTTTTCCTGGCGCTTGCCACTTATAAACTCACGAATGGCTTTGATAGAATCCTGCATGGCCTTGTTGGTTTTGCGCAGGCTGTCGGCTTGCTTGCCTTCTACATCACGCAGTTGTCCATCCAGCTTTTTCGTAATGTCTTCCATTTCGGTGAGTCGGTCCATAGCGGCAGTCAAACGTTCAGATGTTTGCCACAAACGCTGCAGCATAACTTTCTGTGCGTTATACACGGCTTCGTCAAACTTCACTCTTGGATCATACTGCACATTCAGCATGCTGCTGTCGGCTGCATCGCCCATGGTTACAACGGCTTTGTACATGCCAGGAGCGGCCCGCATGCCACCACCGGGTTCGGCAGCACCTCTGCGAGGTTTGGGGCTACCGGGCTGGCGAATGCCTTTGGTTGTAAAGTTCCAGGTGATGCGGTTGAAACCAGTATCAGCTTTGGCTTTGTAAGTGCGGATAGCTTCGTTGGCAGCATTGTAAATTTTCACGGTTACAGAATCATTGCCTTTTGAAGGTTTTGCCTTGTCATTTTTGACAAAGAAATTGATGCTGGCATCGCTACCACGGTTGTCGGCAGCATACAAACCATAAGTGCTGTATTCAATGCCGGGAGGGCCGGTTTCGAATGCCTGATATGCAATGGGGCTTTCGTAAGTGCTCAACTTTTTATCGGCCAGCATGCCTTTGTTGGCAGCAATAGCCCGCAGAGGACGAATGTCATCCAAGATGTACAAGGCACGACCGAAAGTAGCAATTACCAAATCGGCTTCTCTTTCCTGAATGGCTAAATCGTAAGTGCTTACAGAAGGATAGTTGTTGGTAAACTGCTGAAAGCTGTTTCCGTTATCAAAGCTTAGCCAGAGGCCATTTTCTGTACCGGCAAACAACAGGTTGGGTTGCACAGGATCTTGCAACACACACAGTGCATAGCCTTTCACATTGTTTTTACCCGCCATCATGTTCACCCAAGTTTTGCCGTAGTCGGTGCTGCGGAAAATATAGGTACCCATATCCCCACGACGATAATCGTTGGCTATTACAAATACTTCACCGGCATTGTAGCGGCTGGCACGAATCTGCGGAATCCAAGCGCCTTTAGGTAAGCCTTTGATGTTGGCAGTAAGATTGGTCCATGTTTTGCCGCCATCACGGGTCAGTTGCAGTTGGCCATCATCGGTACCTACCCACAGTACATCTTTTTCTTTTTTAGAAGGCTCAATAGCCACGATGGTGCAATGGTTTTCGGCATTGGTGATGTCGATGGTGAGGCCACCATTTTCATCCTGCTTTTGCTTGGCCGGATCGTTGGTGGTGAGGTCGCCGCTGATGATGGTCCACTGGGCACCTTTGTTGGTGCTCTTGTGCACAAATTGGCTTCCGTAATAAATGGTATTGGCATCAAAAGGATCTTGTGCCAGCGCTGCATTCCAGTTGAAACGGATGCGGGTGTTAGGATCTGGCATCGGCGGACGAATGCTCCAGCGTTCGCCGGTTTGAATGTTCATGCGGCCGAGGGCACCACCCTGGCTCATGCTGTACACCCACTTATTATCGCTGGGGTCGGGGGCTAC
>JADLHL010000226.1 GCA_020848815.1 Chitinophagaceae bacterium
GCCTACAATATTGTGCTCATGCCTTTTTTGGATTGGGATATTTTACCAAAGGGTGGCCCCATGGCCCCAACCTTGTGGACGGACAATAGCCAAACGGATTTCAACAGCATCAGCATGGTGCCGGTGCAATACAAAAAAGAACTGGCACAAAGTGCTTTTGCCGAAGCCTATTACGAAGAATTGGTGCTGACGGCCATGGACAACCTCAATGTGTTGTACGTAGCTTTTACCCGGGCCAAACAACGCTTGTATGGATGGACACCAGCGAAAGAAAAGACAAGCAAATCGAAAGAAAGTTTTCCTTACAAACATGTAGGAGAATTGATGCATGCCGTGGCAGAAAGCCAAACACCGTTACCATCTGCGGATTATGTAGATGTTCGCAAAGAATGGAGTAAGGATAAGAAGCAGTGGCGGATTGGCGATGTGGTTACTGAAAAGGAAAAGAAGGCGCCGGCGACACCGACACAACAAGCTCCACTCTTGTTTACCAACTGGCGGAATGTATTATCTGTCCGCAGTGCAGGAATTGATGTGAAAGATGGCGATGAACAAAGCCTGCCAAGAAAGCAAGGCGTGTTGCTGCATGAACTGTTGAGTAAACTAACACATCCTCAGCAACTGCCCGATGCATTGCAACAGCTACGCCGCGAAGGTTGGGTAGACGATTATCAGCAAATGAAACTTGAACAAACATTGACAGATGTGCTGAACATGGATGCATTGCAACCTTGGCACAGCGGGCAGTACAAACGATTGGCCGAACGCAATATGCTGACTGCCGATCGACAACTGCGCCGCCCAGATTTGGTGTTGTACAATCAGGATAGCTGCCTGGTGTATGATTTTAAATTTACTGCAGCCGATGATCAAAAAGAAAAGCATCAGCAGCAAGTACAGGCATACATGGAGCAATTATCGGCCATGGGTTTTAAGCAGGTGAGTGGTTTTGTGATTTATGGTTTAGAAAAGAAATCGGTGAACGTAAATGCAAGAGCGTAACATGAGTATGCAACCTTTTTTACACATAGTAGCCACGCAATTGCTGGAGCGTTTCAAAGGCCAATTGCATGAGCTGGCAGTGGTATTTCCCAACCGCCGGCAGGCAGTATTTTTCTCCAGCTATTTACAGCAACTGGCAGCGCCGCCTTGCTTTTTGCCTGAGCTGCTTACCATCGAAGAGTTGGTAGCAAAGTCGGGCAGCATGCAAGTAGCCGACAACCTCACACAGGGTTTTGCTTTGTACGAAGCCTATGTACAAATAGCCAAAGAAAAAGGCGATACAGATATTCCTCCGTTTGATGTTTTCTTTTCCATTGGCGAAACCATCCTCAAAGATTTTCGGGAGATTGACAGCTATCTGGTGAATGTGGAAGACATCTGCCAGATTTTATACGATATCGAAAGCATTGACAAACGATTCGATCAACTCACAGAAGAGCAGCGGGCCTTTTTGAAATCTTTTTGGAAGGGCACGATTGACAAAGGAAATATTCAGGAAAAATTTCTGCGTTTGTGGGAGCGACTGCCTGCTATCTACCATGTATTTCAGCAATTACTTTCCGATAGTCACTACACTACCATGGGTAGATTGTACCGTCAGTTGCCTACAGATGCCGACACGTTGCAACAATTGTCAACACATTGGGCGCATGTGGCATTTGTGGGGTTCAATGCGTTCAACAAAGCCGAGGAAACATTCATTAAAACTTGGAATGATGCAGGCTATGCCAGCTGCTGGTTTGATGCCGATACCTGGTATGTGCAGCAGGCACATCAGGAAGCCGGCGATTTTTTGCGCCGCAATTTTGAAGTAGTGGGCTTGCGCAACGAGCTGCCTTTGCTGAGCAGCATCGCACAGCGAACCCTGCCCATACAGGTGACGGCCACCGAAGGGCAAATGGCACAGGCCAAACAAATTGAGCATTGGTGGCAACACATTTCGCAACAACAACAGGACAACAAACGCATTGGTATTTTACTAGCCGATGAAAGCTTGCTCATACCGGTGTTGCAATCGCTGCCGGCGAGTATGCAGCAGGTCAATATTACCATGGGCTATCCGCTACAGCAAAGCCATGTGTACAGTGTGCTGAAATTATTTTTTGAGGTGCAGCAGGAAATGCTGCAGCATCAATACAAAAGCGTTCATCATTCCATTGCCCGCCGCTGGCTGGAGCATCCGCTCAGTGATGCTGGCAGAGAAGACCTTGCCAAGCTGCAGGAAAAAATATTGCGGGAAAACCTGATTCGGGTACCTGTTGCTGCATTGGCATCATTATCTAAAGTGAGTGCTTTGTTGTTTGGCCGTATGATGGCAGATATGGAAGCCTTTCAGCGACTGCGGGAAATGATGGAGTTGTTGATACAGTTGCCAGTAGCGAAGACCGATCACATGACGAAAGGATTGTGTACCACTGTTTGGAAAACCCTGCAACAGTTGGAGCCATTGTTTGCAGCCTTGCGGCCCCAACCCGATTTGTATTTCATGGGCAGCTTGCTCATGAAGCAACTTGGTAGCCTGAGTGTGCCTTTTGAAGGCGAACCATTGCAAGGTGTGCAGCTCATGGGTTTGCTGGAAAGTCGCGGCCTCGATTTTGACGAACTCATTGTGCTCGGTGCCAATGAAGGAAGCTTGCCCCGCATTAAACCGCCCGATTCTTTTTTGCCCGACAATGTGCGACGTGCTTTTGGCCTGCCGGTGCCCGAGCATCAGGATGCCATTTTTGCGTATGTGTTTTACCGGTTGCTGCATCGTACCCAACAGCTACAGCTGGTGTACAATGCATTGGTAACGGACAACAGCACGGGAGAAGTAAGCCGCTTTGTACAGCAGCTAGAATTTGAATCGAAGATTCCTGTGCATCACTCCAAAGTAAGTTATCAGGTGGCGCCAGATGCGTGGCCCGAAATAACGGTAGCAAAAAATGACGCCGTGATGCGGTTGTTGTTTTTGTACCACAAGCAAGACTCACCTAAAACCATTTCGCCATCGGCTATTAATACCTACCTCAATTGCCGGTTACAATTTTTCTTTAAATACCTGGCCCGTATTGAAGCACCGGAAGAATTGGAAGAAGCCGTTGAAGCATCTGCAGTGGGTAGCGTGGTGCACAAACTCATGGAGCTGCTCTACACCGAATGCGGAGAAAAATTCAGTAACGCCATTAGCAAACAAGCGGTGCAATGGATGCAAGAGCACAAGGAACGCCTGGTAAACGAAGCGTTTCGGCTGGCATGGCGGCGCAAAGAAATCAAAGGCACATTAGAGATAACCGGAGAGTTGCATATTGTGCGGGCCATTGTGTTGCAGTATGTCGATTTGTTGTTGCAGGTTGATGAGGATTATGCTCCCTTTACTTTGAAAAGTTTAGAAGTAAAACTCGATGAAACTTTTACTGTACCCATAGAAGGCAGCATGAAAAGAGTATTGCTGAGTGGATACGTAGACCGTGTGGATGAAAAGGATGGCGTGGTGCGGATGGTGGATTACAAAACGGGTAGCGATAACCCAACGTTTCATTCGCTGGAAGCCCTGTTTGAACGAGATGGCAATAAACAAAACAAAGCTGCTGCGCAGACGCTGCTCTACAGTTGGATGTTTCGGCAGAAGTTTCCTGCCCAACGCAATTTTGAACCTGCACTCATTGCAGTGCGGCATTTACAGCATAACAGCAATCAGGTGCAGCTGATACACAAAGCGGCAAATGAAGTGGTGTCGTATCAAAACATTCACACCGTACTCGATGCTTTTGAAACGCAGGTGCGTACCGTGATGGTCGAACTGTTCGACCCTGCCGTAGCCTTTGATCAAACACCCGATGCCAGCCATTGCCAGTACTGCGATTTTGTCGGCATTTGCGGAAGGACATAGCCCCGGATTGAAATCCGGGGAAAAGGATTTTAACCCCGGGGGAAAATAAAAGGCAACAAAAAACCAAAGCTTTCGGCTTTGGTCATCCAGTGTCGGCTTCAGGTACCAAGATGCCCGGATACTTCAACGGTGCATCTTGTCCTTACTGCCTATTTATAAAAATCCAGCAGGTGGCGCTTCATGCTCTTCAAGTTCACTTTGCCTTGCACCTGGCCAGATGTTTGTTGATCGTTTGTTGAACAATCTTCAGATTGGGCGCCGCCACGGTTGCTGAGCATTCCGTAGGTAATCAGGGCTACTACGAGCATAATGGTGAGCAGCATTCCCGATTTGGCAGTTACAGTTTTCATAGCAGGGGGTGGTGTGTTTGCAGTATGAGACGAAGATAAATCGCAAACGTTACAGGTTTGCCTAAATTTATTTCCCGCAGCTATTTTTAACGAAACTTAACCTGCCAAAGCCATCCACGCAGCACTATACCAAAGGTTTAAGGGTTCAGGGGGTGCGGTAAGTGAGCGTGGATGTTTGACAGTGCGAAGCTATCGGTATCAATCCTTTGCTATATGTCCTATTGAACAAATGGTGCCTTTCATTGATTAAAAGGCTGTTTTTACTTTACAAAAGCAGGCCGTGGCAAACAATGCCACTCCGCATTACCTTCGCTTCGCTTAAAAAATGCCTGACACATGAACGAAAAATTTGTAGCCCGTATAAAAGCCGAGCTGACCGAAATAGAAACCGCCGGCCTTTTCAAAAGAGAACGCATCATTACCAGCGAACAAGGCCCCGAAATAACCGTGAACGGTAAGCAGGTGCTCAATTTTTGCGCCAACAACTACCTCGGTCTCAGCAGCCATCCCAAAGTCATCGAAGCGGCCCACAAAGCCATCGATACACATGGCTATGGCATGAGCTCAGTGCGTTTCATTTGCGGTACGCAGGACATTCACAAAGAGCTGGAGCAGAAGCTGGCTCAATTCCTCGGTACGGAAGACACTATTTTGTATGCGGCTGCTTTCGATGCCAACGGCGGCGTATTCGAACCATTGTTCAATGAAGAAGATGCTATCATCAGCGATGCCCTCAACCACGCCAGCATTATTGATGGCGTACGCCTTTGCAAGGCCCAGCGCTACCGATACGAGCACAACAATATGGCCGACCTCGAAGCCAAGCTGAAAGAAAGCCAGCACCTCCGCAGTCGCATCATCGTAACCGATGGCAGCTTCAGCATGGACGGTACCATTGCGCAGCTCGATAAAATTTGCGACCTCGCCGACCAGTACAATGCCATCGTCATGATTGACGAATGCCACAGCAGCGGCTTCCTCGGCAAAACCGGCCGTGGTACGCATGAATACCGTGGCGTCATGGGTCGTATTGATATCATTACCGGCACCTTAGGTAAAGCCCTTGGCGGCGCCAGTGGTGGTTTCACCAGCGGTCGTAAAGAGATTATTGAAATGCTGCGCCAGCGCAGCCGGCCTTACCTGTTTAGCAATACCGTGGCCCCCAGCATTGTAGGCGCCAGCATTGCTGTGCTCGATATGCTCACCGAAACCACCGAGCTCCGCGACAAACTCGAATACAACACCAAATACTTCCGCAGCAAAATGACCGAAGCCGGCTTCGACATCAAGCCCGGCGAGCATCCCATTGTACCGGTGATGTTGTACGATGCAGTAGTAGCGCAAAACTTTGCAGCCCGCATCCTCGACGAAGGCATTTACGTCATCGGTTTCTTCTTCCCCGTGGTGCCCAAGGGCCAGGCCCGCATACGGGTACAAATGTGCGCCGCCCACACCCAAGAGCACCTCGACCGTGCCATTGCCGCCTTTACCAAAGTGGGCAAGGAGCTGGGGGTGATTAAATGAGGAATTGGTAATTAGTTATAAGGAATTAGTGAGGCTCGTTCAAGTAGAACGGGCCTTTTCTATACCCCCTTTAGGGGGCAGGGGGTAAGTAGAGGCGGGGGTTAGGGTTGGGGCTGTCAGCAGCAGTACAAATCCCGGCTGTAGTTCGCTCCCCTCTGGGCTCACTACGTTCGGTGCTGCGCACCCCCGCCTGCAGCGGGGCCCGCCGGGCA
This sequence comes from Chitinophagaceae bacterium, assembly GCA_020848815.1. Classification (GTDB taxonomy): domain Bacteria; phylum Bacteroidota; class Bacteroidia; order Chitinophagales; family Chitinophagaceae; genus Phnomibacter. The sequence continues at coordinate 5,961 of JADLHL010000226.1, forward strand.
GCGCAGCCCTTCAGCAGTCGCACTTCGCTAAGCCATCCACCCCTTTCGCTGATTGGTTGGGTTCAACTTCCGCATGGCAAATGAATTTGCTGCAGTAAATCCCACAGGAATGAAACAGATATGGTTGTTTGTTTTTTGCATGGCTGCTACAGCAGGCATCGCACAAAACGTAGGCATTGGCACCACCAACCCGCAAAAAAAACTGCAGGTAGTAAGTGCAGATAGCATTGCCGTGCAAATAGAGGGTGCAAACCTGAGCAGCAGCACGGCTGCAGTTGGCATTTCCATCAGGCCTACCAACAATGTGAGTTTTCAATGGATGGCACTCAGAGGCAGAGAAGATGCATTTATACTGAATAGTGCGAGGTTGCGACTAACCCGCCGATACGATGGGGTGGAAAGTACGGTCATGTTTGTAGACGAATACGGACAGGTAGGTATTGGCGGTGTAGAGTCGGATCTGAGCCCTTTCCAACCGGCAAAACTGAATATTATAGATAACGGGTTGTCAAGTAGCGGATTGTATATAGAAGCACCCGAAAGCCGCGATGGAATCATTATAAAAGGCGTATTGCCGCCAACTCCCGGGCCAAACCCTTCACCCAAAATTTCCGGTATTCGGTTTGAATACGATAACTTATTGAATAGCCGAATTACCATGGAAAACATGGGGGCATCACTTAATCCACTTTTGTCGTTTGAAGTGTTTAACCCCTCCACTTTCATTTACGAAAAAATTCTTTCCCTCGATCGCACTGGTGCCATCATGCACAAAACATTGGGTGTAAATGAAACCCTTACGGTTGTCGGCAATACATCGCTTTATAAAAACCTGACTGTTTTCGGCACCATCAACACCGGCATCGTAAGGCCGTTTGTGGATGTGGACATGCCTGTCAATTTTATTGCAGAAATATTTTGCGCTTGTCCGAACGGTTTGAAAGCCATTGGCGGTGGCGGTGGCCACCGAGATTACAATACGGCTGCACAAGACATTAAGATTAATTACTCTGGCCCAGACCCAAACGATAGTGGCAAATGGAAAGTGATTGCAACCAATACAAACACTACTCAATTACGGGCCGTGAGGGTGTACGCCATTTGCGCCAACATTCAATAAACAGGTAAAACGAGATAATTATGCGTTTCATACTACTAATGTTATGTGCCATCGGAGTCACGTTAACGAATGCACAGCCCGCAAAAAAACTACCCATCATCGATATGCATTTACATGCATTAACTGCCAATGATCAGGGCCCGGCACCTATGAATATAGGGGCGCCTTTTGCACACTGGGGCTGTCACGATCCCAAGCAGCCTTACATGCAAACCGTGATGCAGGCGTTGAAAAAGAATGAGTGGACATCACATCCACTTACTTCGCCACTCACAGATTCAGCCTTGATGGTACAAACCATTGCCGTACTCAACCAATACAATGTGTATGGCGTAACCAGCGGTGAGCCACACATGGTACGGCGTTGGAAAGCCGCAGCACCAAAGCGTATCATCAATGCCGTATCATGGTATTATTACGATGTGCAACGTGTGGGGCTGACGGTGGATTCACTGCAGCAGTTGTTTCAATCGGGAGAGTTTAAAGTGTTTGGCGAAGTGGGCCTTCAGTACGAAGGCATTTCATTGAGCGATAGCCTGATGGAACCCTTTTTAGCCATGGCAGAAAAACTGGATGTACCCGTGGGTGTACATGTTGGCCCTGGCCCACCTGGAGTGATTTATATGGGAGCAAATAATTACAGGGCAAGGTTGCACAGCGCTACACAACTGGAAGAAGCGTTGGTACGGCATCCCAAACTTCGGGTGTATGCCATGCATGCCGGCTGGCCCATGCTCGATGATATGCTGGCTACTTTGTATGCGCATCCGCAACTCTATGTGGACTTGGGTATTATTGCCTATGCTGTACCCAAAAAAGAGTTTTACCATTACCTCGAACGAATGGTGAATGCGGGTTTTGAAAAGCGCATCCTATTTGGCAGCGACAACATGGTATGGCCCGAAAGCATTGGCGTAGCCATCGATAATATCAACAATGCTCCTTTTCTTTCGCCATCACAAAAAAGAGACATCCTATTCAACAACGCGGCCCGTTTTTTACGCTTGTCCAAAGAGCAAATTCAACAGATGCATGAGTAAAGCGTTGGATGCAGGCGGCTTCGGATTATATTAGGCACTTGTATTTCCAATTGGCATCATTGGCACGATATCTTTTTCTACTCTTGCTGGCAGCAATGTTGCAGCAAGTGGCGGCGCAGCCTTTTCCATGGCCGGTATTTACCAGCTATACCCAAAGCAGCGGGTTGCCATCGGCTACCGTACAGGGTTTGGTAAGAGATGAAAGGGGCTACTTGTGGGCTGCTACGCCTGCTGGTTTGGCTCGTTTCAATGGCCGTCGTTTTGAACCCATTTTACTTACAGACAGCAGCGGCCGTCCGGTAGAGCAAGAAATAAAAAACATCGTACTGGATCATCAGCAACGGCTTTGGGTATTGCTACCCAATGAGCTGGGTTGGGTCAATCATCGTACACTTCGGTACACCCGTGTGAGCAGTTATGTGTATAGGGCTATCAGTAAAGATGCAAAAGGGAACGTACATGCATTTACGCAAGACAGTATGTTTATTTTTATAGACAGAACTGTTTTGTCAAAGCAAACAGGTATGCCCTTTGATGGCATGAAGCCTTTCGACAAAAGCCGGCATTTATTTTGGTCGGGCAATACACTCCTGTTGGCAGATAGCCATTGGCGCATTAGTCAGGTACTGTCTTTAGCACAAGATGATCAGCCTGAGCTTGTTTCCATTCGGGATGTATGGGTATATGCGCCGGATAAAGTTTTTATTGCCAGTTATGGAAAAGGCGTGTTATGCTTCAATCCGCAAACGGGCACCTTGCAACCGCTACCTGGTTTCAAAGGGCGGAGTACCTGCAAAAGCCTGACCATGTGGAAAGACTTGCAGGGTAAGCAGTGGCTGCTGGCAGCTGCCGACCGGCAATGGTGGATGATAGATCCTGAATCTCTTGCCTATCACATCTTACAGCATCAACCCGGCGATGTACACGGCTTTCCTTTTGCCAACCAGAGCTTACTGGTGTATACAGATGCGCAAGGCATTGTTTGGACAGGGAATGAAGATGGCATTGCCGCCATCGAACCATTTCGGCAACAGATGCACCGGTTGAATTTTAGCAGTGCAGTACGATGGGGTGGCAAGCCTGTATTTGATGGTTTGGCCATGAGCTTGTCAATTGTACCCAATGGCTATCGGGTTGGTGGTTGGTACAGCAAGGGCTGGCATTGGTTTGATGCCGCATGGGCGCATCAGCAATCGGTGCAGCAATTGCATGGTTCATATCAACTGTTGTGGCAAGGAGTATACGGGCAGTATTGGCAACAGCCTGATACTTGGTGGTTGTCATCCGATAGTGGCTTGCTGCGCAAAAGCAATGGACAAACAACCGCGTATTTTCCACCGGGTGCCAAGCATGCAGATGATTTTATTTTGCGCA
>JADLHL010000227.1 GCA_020848815.1 Chitinophagaceae bacterium
TACAGGGCTTCATTCACTTTTTTCAATACCACATAGCCGACTTCGGCCGGTTGAAAACGGTGCAGGTGCTGCAGGAGGTGCTTGGGTGATTTATGCGGATAAGATGGGACACAGATTAGCACGGAAGAATGTAGATTTTCACGGATTTTTGGAAGTTTTCCGCAGAAAAATTGACTTATCGTGTTTGTATAATTAATAACCGCGGGGACACGAAGGGAACAGAGAAATGCAATCGAATGGATGTATTAAAAATGATGGACAACCCTTTTCAATCCTTCTTTCAAAAGAGTTACATTGAAATTGATGAGATAGCCTAAAGAAAGATCTGATAATTTTAAATAGGTAAGTAACTGTGCCATATGAACCGGGTGCAATTCAGCTACTGATTTAATTTCCACGACCACTAAGTTCTCAACCAGTAAGTCCATTTCAAAAGCATGACCCAAAGGTTTACCTCTATAAACGAATGGAACTTTGACCAACTGTTGAACATAAAGCCCTTCATCTGATAATTCATATGCCAGCGCTTCTCTGTAGCAAGATTCAAGCAAGCCCGGACCTGTAATTCTGTGAACCCGAATAGCTGCTGTTACAATAGCTGTACCTATGTCGTTTAACTCTTGTTGCGATGCAAGCATGCTGCCTTTTTGCATCAAGTTACACTTATAAAATCTGCCACACAAGCCTCCGTTTTCTCTGCACCTCAGCGGTTCAATAATCACTTCTTCAGTCGCAACAAGCTCCAATCCGTTTCTTCAGCTACAATGGTATTGGTCAGCGTACCCAATCCATCAATGGTCATACTCACTACGTCATTAGGTTGCAGCCACTGTGGTATAAAATCGGGGTTGTTGAATTTACCGGTGCCATTCAGCTCCAGCAGGCAACCAGTACCCACGGTACCGCTACCAATCACATCGCCGGGATGCAACGTAACGCCATAACTGCAACGCTCTATGATTTCTGCAAATGTCCAATCCATATCACTGAGGTTGCCCAAGCTCAATTGCTGTCCATTCACCGAGCAGGTCATTTGCAGGTTCCAATTTTTGCCCACATGCTTCGGCTTGGCCTGCACTTCATATGGCATCAATTCATCAGTCGTTACCAACCACGGGCCCAGTACTGTGCTAAAATCCTTTCCTTTTGCTGGGCCGAGGCTCAATTTCATTTCTTCCATCTGCAAGCGGCGGGCACTCAGGTCGTTCATAATCATCAATCCACCAATAAAAGAGTCGGCTTCAGCCGCAGGTATGTTGCGGCCATAACGGTTGATGACGATGGCACACTCCAATTCAAAATCGAGTTCTTCAAAATGATCGGGCATGCAATGCACCGGCCCGGGGCCTTGAATGCTGTTATGATTGGTGAAGTAAAAAATGGGGAACTGATCAAACTCCGGAATCATTTCCACACCGCGGTTGCGCCGGGCTGATGCCACATGCTGCCGAAACGCATAACCATCACGACAGCTGGTAGGAAATGGCACCGGCGACAGTAGCGATGCACCTTCATACGCCACTGCTTTTGCCGGATTGATTTCTCCGTTTACAATGGCACTGTTAGCCCGTTGGGCAATGCCAATCACATCATCCCAATAATTCAAAAACATGCCCATAGTATTAGGCAACTCAGGATGCAGTTGATCCATATTGTACAATAATCCATCGTGGTAAATGGCCAGTTGTTCGTGTTCGCGGTAGATATGAGAAACCAGTTTCATGGGCAAGCATTTTTTACGGCGGCAAACATACCGACAGTTGTGGCAAATACAGTTATCAAGTGCTAAGCACCTCAATGCCAGATGAATACTTCATTCGACATTAAATCTGAAAGTTCCTGATAACTACGCTGTTTTAAAACAGCCCCAGCGGGGCAATATTTTGGTAACTTGGGGTATCACTAAATCAACAAAGCCCCTTGGGGGCGAAACACGTATGGCAAATACTTATTCTCAAATTACTATTCATGCTGTATTTGCAGTAAAACTCAGGCAGAATTTTATAGCTAAAGAATGGCGGGATCAGTTGCATCAATACATCGCAGGAATATTAGCGAATAAAGGAGCAAAGCCCTTAGCTGTTGGAGGATGGCAAGACCATGTTCATGTTTTATTCGGGATGCCCGTTACTACATGTATTGCCGACTTGATGAGTGCTGTAAAAGCGAGTAGTAGTTCATGGATAAATCAACAACAATTTATTAAAGGGAAATTTGAATGGCAGGCTGGCTATGGTGCATTTTCATTCGCCAAGAGTCAACGGGACATTGTGATTAAATACATCATGAATCAAGAAGAACATCATCAACAAAAAACTTTTAAAGAGGAGTACATAAAAATGCTAACTGATTTTGATATTGCGTATGACACAAAATACTTGTTTGAGTTTTACGACTAAAAATTCCGCCCCGCCGGGGCTACACACATAAAACAACATCGCTTGTTACCAAAATTCCAGCCCTATGGGCTTTTGAGGCGATAGAGTTTACATTATACTGGCTCTTGCGTAGTCCTATATTTTAGCTTTCAATTTATAGTAAGCAATAGAAGCTGTCTTCTTTTCCTGTAAGGCATCCGCCATTCTGTTTTACTTTTAGGTATGAAGCAAATGATTATTGTTTGTTTGGCATGGCTACTCATCAGCAACACAACTGCGCAAACCGTTATCCGGTATAATCAGCTGGGCTATACTACCCGCAGCAGCAAAGTAGTGGTACTGGGCAGTAAGGATCCCCTCTTCAAATTGCAGCAGTACAAGCTCATTGCATTGCATACAGGCAAAGCCGTGCTGCAGGTGAGCAAGCCCACGGCAAAAGACTTTGGCGCCTACGGTCCGTTCAGGCATAGCTACCGCATCAATCTGACAAGCGTGGTACAGCCCGGAGTGTATCAACTGTTGGTCAACGACAGCATTTGTAGCGGCATCATTCGCATTGGCGATGACGTGTACAAGGGCAGCGCCGACTTTTGCCTGCGGTACATGCGGCAACAGCGTTGTGGCTACAATCCTTTTTTGCAAGACAGCTGCCATACCCACGATGGTTACAGCATTTATGGCGAAAAAGCCGGCATACCCGACGGTACGTATTTCGATGCCACCGGTGGTTGGCACGATGCCAGCGATTACCTGCAATACACTACCACTACAGCCAATGCCATTTATCATTTGCTGATGGCCTACCGCGACAACCCGCATGCATTTGCCGATACCAAACAGGCCAACGGTCTGGAAGGAAAAAACGGCACCCCCGATGTGTTGGATGAAGCCCGCTGGGGCCTCGACTGGCTGCTGAAAATGCACCCTAAACCCGATGTGATGTTTGCCCAACTGGCCGATGACCGCGACCACATCAGCATGCGGATGCCGGCGCAAGATTCGCAGTATGGTCGTGGCTTTCAGCGGCCCTTGTATTTCCTTACCGGCGAGCCACAAGGACTGGGCAAGTACCAAAACAAAACAGAGGGAACCACTTCGATTGCAGCGAAGTTTAGTAGTGCGTTTGCGTTGGGAGCCAGGACATATTTCAATCTACCTGTCATTGATTCAAATTATGTAAGAGAACTTACTAGTCATGCAAGAACAGCCCGAGACTATGCCTACAAGAAAAAAGGATTTACCAATACCGCACCCAACAGAGCACCATATTACTACGCTGAAACCAATTGGGTGGATGATGCCGAATTGATGGAAGCATCATTGATTTTCATTGATGGATTTGATGATGCTTACAGACCTGGCAGGTTTCGAACAGCCTACGATTTTGCAAAGCAAGAAAAGACCACCCCATGGCTGGGTGCCGATACGGCTACGCATTACCAATGGTACCCCTTTATTAATGTGGGCCATCGGGAATTGGCCAATCTGGTTGCAGATAAAAACATCAAAGATTCCCTCATCGGCTTTTACCGGCAGGGCATTGAAAAAGTTTGGGCCAAGGCCAAACACAATGCCTTTTACCGCGGTGTGCCTTTTATTTGGTGCAGCAATAACCTCACCACCTGTTTTGCTACGCAATGCCTGTGGTACCGGCAGCTGAGCGGCAGCAAACAGTATGAAGAACTGGAGCAGGCCAACATCGACTGGCTGTTTGGCACCAACCCGTGGGGCACCAGCATGGTGTACGGTTTGCCCGCCTGGGGCGATACACCGGCTGATCCGCATTCGGCATTTAGCCATCTCAAAAACTATCCCATTGATGGCGGCCTCATTGATGGGCCCGTGTACACATCCATTTTTAAAGGGCTGATTGGTCTTTCCCTTTACCAGCCCGATGAATACGCCGAATGGCAAAGCGACCTGGCCGTGTACCACGATGATTACGGCGATTATAGCACCAACGAACCCACCATGGATGGTACTGCTAGTTTGATTTATTTGTTGTCGGCGTTGGAACCCTCCCAAACCCTCCCTAAAGGGAGAGCTTTCAAGCCTGATGATCCTCAAAATGTCGTCAGTAATTTTGCCACGCAACAGGGTGCTATTATTCGGGCTGATAGTACTGTGAAAGAACTAACACTAGTTTTTACGGGTCATGAATACGCGGAAGGGATGCCGGCCATTTTGCAAACACTGCAGCAGCAAAATATCAAAGCGGCCTTCTTTTTCACCGGCGATTTTGTACGGCAATATCCTGCGCTGGTAAAACAAGCTGTGCAGGCCGGGCACTACGTGGGGCCACATAGCAACAAACACTTACTATATGCCGATTGGAAAAAAAGGGACAGCACACTGGTGAGTAAAACGCTGTTTCAGCAAGACCTGTTGGCGAATTACAAGGCGTTGCAAGCCGTGGGTATCAGCAGCCAAACCTCGCCCTATTTTTTGCCGCCCTATGAGTGGTACAACCAACAAATTGCCGATTGGACCAGCGAACTCGGGCTACAACTCATTTGCCATACACCCGGCACCCTGAGTGCCGCAGACTACACCCTCAATACCGACAAGAATTACCGGAGCAGCAAAGAGATTTTTCAATCGATTATACACAAAGCGCAGCAGCCCAATGGGTTAAATGGCTATTTGTTGTTGATGCATGCCGGCGCCGGCTCTAATCGCAGCGATCCTTTCCATCAAGAACTGCCTGCACTTGTTAAAAAGTTGAAAGAGTTGGGTTATCGGTTCCAAAATCTGCCCCTGATTTTGAACCATTGAATAAGTTTGTGGTTTGTTTAGCGTTGTATTGCTTTTACCCACCATTCAGTAAACAACTTTGTTATGCAATTCGAAAAAATTCACAACAAGGGGCAGGCTCGTTTATTCGAAAACCCCATACTGGAAGCACTCACCAAAACTCACCCGCTGGTTATTTGGGGGATGTACCTGCCCATTTTGAGTTGGATGGTTTATCACGCAGCTTCGGCCAACGATTTTTCTATAGCCCGTATTTTTTCGGTGTGGCTCATCGGGCTTTTCAGCTGGACGCTGTTTGAGTACGTTGCTCACCGTTTTCTGTTTCACATGATGCCCGATAGCGACACCGGCAAACGCATTGCCTATGTGCTGCATGGCAATCACCACCATTACCCACGTGATA
>JADLHL010000228.1 GCA_020848815.1 Chitinophagaceae bacterium
AACAAATTCAATTCACCAATCAAAAAACCCAATACACCGATGGAAACAGGAACAATTATATTTATCGGCTTGCTTCTAATTGCAACCGAGCTGGTTTATCGCAGCCCGATACTGAACTTTTATGTACACAACATTTTGATCTGCCTGAAAGAGAAATTAAAGAGGCGATAAAAAGTGCATACTCCCACCACAAACCCGAGTTTGCAAAGTTTGCAAACACTGCAAAGCTGCAAAGTGCAGAGCAGCAAACACCGCAGGAAGACTATTTAAAAGCCACTCCAACCATACCGGAAGAATTGTATTTGCAAATGCCTGAAATATTGCAGCACGGAGCAATGGCATTTACCGATGAAAGAGAACGGGATGTTTTTCTTACAGGAGCATTGGCAATTCTCAGCGGATGTTTGCCCGGTGTAAAAGGAGTGTATGCAGGTAACGAAGTTTTTTCGAATGTCTTTTCTTTTGCCATTGCCCCTGCCGCCAGTGGAAAAGGTGCATTAAAATTCGCAAAGATGTTGGCAGACGAATACCACAGCTTTGTACTGAAATCAAGTCGTGAAGCCGAATCACAATACAATCAGGAACTATCCGAACACAAGCAAAAAATCAGCAGTAAGAAAAAGGGCGACACCTCCACAGAAGAACAGCCCACCAAACCCACTTTTAAAGTGGTGTACATTCCGGCAAATACAAGCTATGCAAAAATCCTTTGGCACTTAGAGCAGAACGAAGGCACAGGTATTATTTGCGAAACCGAAGCCGACACCCTGGGCAATGTATTTAAGCAAGAGTGGGGTTCCTATTCCGATATGCTTCGCAAATCGTTTCATCACGAAAGGCTTTCCAGTTCCCGGAAAGGCAACAATGAATTTACAGAGGTAAATGCACCCAGCTTGTCAATCGCTTTATCCGGTACACCCAATCAGGTAACGGGCTTAATATCTTCTTCTGAAGATGGCTTATTCAGCCGGTTCATTTTCTATGCTTTTAAGGTGGAGCAAAAATGGAAAGACGTTTCTCCCAATGCCAATAACATCAACCTCACCGAGCATTTCAAAGTCTTGTCCTTAAAGGTCTTTAACATGGTCCAGTTCCTGCAACGGGAAGAAACCAATGTTACCCTAACCAGTCAGCAATGGCAGCAGCTAAACCAAACCTGTGAGGCATGGCTCAATGAAGTAACCATGTTCACAGCCGAAGAAGCCGCCAGTATTGTAAAACGCTTGGGCTTGATCCTGTACCGCATGGCAATGCTATTTACCGCCTTGCGGAAATTTGAGAATGGCGAGGCAGCAAACCAGGTAGTTTGCACCGATGAAGATTTTAGCACTGCTTTGCGGTTGGCCGAAATCTACCTACACCACAGTATTTTAATGTTCAATAACCTGCCAAAACAAAGCGAAGCCACCCAATTTAAAACAGGCGACAGCAAACGCAAATTCTTCGATACTTTACCATCAGAATTTACCCGCCAACAAGCCGTTGAAACTGGCAAGCAGTTTCAGCTTTCTGCCCGTACCGTGGATGACATACTCCACAATGCCACCGGCAAGGCTTTGGAAAAGCTGAAGGCCGGGCATTACCGGAAAATCTAACCTCATTTATCTTTCCTGCATTGCTCCCCATACTGCTAAGCGGATGGGGTTTTTGCGTTGTTTGCGGACTTTGCAAGGTTTGCAACTTTGCCAATTTTGTTAGTAATACTTTTCTTTTGTTTTCTTATATTTGCCAATATTTGACAAGTCAATAATAAAACGATGAAAAGTCAATTTGGAGAGAGAGTAAGGACACTCAGAGAAAAGCAAAATTTGTATTTGCGGCAGGTAGCACCATTGCTTGAAATGGATACGGCTCAACTGAGTAAAATTGAAAAGGGGCTTCGGCAATTGAAACGGGAACAGATAACAATCTTAGCAGATATTCTCAAAGTTGAAAAAGATGAACTCTTAACGCTTTGGGTTGCTGACCAAATCATTGAAGTTACCAATGACGAAGATGTTGCCTTAAAAGCAATGCAGGTTGCAGAGAAAGAAATTATTAGCAATAGAAAGAAAAAGGGAAAATAGTGGCAACAAATAAACATGCAATAATTAGATACCAGACCCTGGATAAATGCTTCCGCAATCCGGGGCGGAGGTATTATATAGAGGACCTGATTGAAGCATGTAACAATTCCATTTATGAGTTTACGGGAACTGATATAGGTATTAAACGGAGACAAATTTTTGAAGACATAAAATTCATGGAAAGTCCACAAGGGTGGAATATTCCTTTAGAACACAATAGAGAAGGTCATAAAGTTTATTACCGTTATGCGGACAAATCATTTTCAATAAATAACCAACCTTTAAATGAAACCGAAGAGAATCAGTTAAAGGAGGCTCTATTGACGTTGTCACGTTTTAAAGGAATGCCTCAGTTTGAATGGGTGGATGAAATTTCTGCACGTTTAGATTCTGGTTTAGGTTTATCTCATAATGCTGATAAAATAATTGAATTTGATCAGAACAATTATTTAAAAGGATTAGAACACATCACACCAATCTACAATTCGATTTTATACAAAAAAGCGATTAATATAGAATATAAAAGTTTCAAGCAGGATGCTAACCAGGAAATTGTTTTTCACCCCTATTTTTTAAAGCAATACAACAATAGGTGGTATGTGTTTGGAAAGAATGATGTAAGTCAGTTTATCATGAACCTTGCATTAGATAGAATTACAACAATTCAGGAAAGTAAAAAGAAATTCATCCCTAATAAGTCAATTGATTTTAATGAATACTTTGAAGATATAGTTGGTGTTACATTAAGTAATGAAGGAGTTGTACAAAATATAGTATTGAAAGTTAGCAACCTCCTTTTTCCATACATACAAACCAAACCAATTCACGGTTCACAAAAAGTGAAAGAACAAGGTGCATCGCATACGCTTGTTTCACTTGATTTAATTCCTAATTATGAACTGGAATCACTGATTCTTTCTTATGGCGAAGGCTTGGAAGTGCTACAGCCTAAATCATTGAGAGAGAAAATCAAAAAGAGAATTGAATTAATAAATAACAACTATAAAAACAAGAGTGCAGATAAGCTGCACACTAAAGCATAAAATTTGCATCATGAATAAAATTGGATTTAAGAATTTCAGACGGTTTCAATCTTTTGAACCACTTGAATACAGGGGTATCACCTTTCTTGTGGGGAGGAATAATGCAGGGAAGTCGACTTTGGTAAAAGCACTATTGCTTATTGATAACTATTTTAAGTCAAGCAATATTGATACATTATCATTCGGCAACAATGTTTTGGAAGATGCGAATATTGTAACCTATGGTAGAGCAAAAAATCTACATGCCAGTGAAAATTTCATTCATTTTACACAAGAGATTGAGAACTACCTAATCGAAATTACAGTAACCGGAGAAGATGATAAAGCATTTGCAAATGTTCATTCACTAACCATTACCGACATTGACAACAAGCTGAGTTTTATTTTTAATATACAGAATAGATTTATTAGAATAGTTAAGAGTAGAAACCAGCAAGTAGGTAAAGCAGCACAAGGATTTATTGCTGATTTAGAAGCACAAGTAAGTGAGACAAAAAAACAGCTTGAAGAACCCGGTTTAAAAAAGACGAGTAAAGAGTATATAGAACTTGTTTCAAGGTTGGAGAACCTGCATGAAAAGCTGGCTGGTGTCTATCAAGAAGTAAAGGACCCTAATCAGGATACTATTTTATTCTCATTAGATGAAGACTTTGGTAATGTAAACTCATTGACTGAAATAGTTGACGGTTTGCTCATTCACTCAATTTCACAATACGAAAGGGAGTTTCTTAATGTTCAAAGTGGGGAAGCCCCATCAGAAAGATTTGAGGATTTAAGAGCCTTGAAAGAACTTGATCCAATATTTGTTGAATCTTCTTTCAGTCATTTTATGACTTTAATGAATGATTTTTCAATTGCGTATATGGGGGCCAATCCTGCAAAACAATCTGCTTTGTTTGCAATTCGTGATAAGAATAATGCTTTGGCACAAGCTATACATGAATATAAACAACTCAATATTGCTGATGGTGAAGAAGAGCACCGTTTTGTGCTAAAATGGATGCAAGAATTTGAAGTAGGTGAAGACTTCACTATTTCAATGCATGCTGGTGAGGCTTACGAGATGAAAATTCGTTCTAATAATACTGAGATTCATTTGGCAGATAAAGGAATGGGCTCTATTCAGGCAATGCTTCTAATAATGAGAATAGCCTGCGTTATAAAGCGAATAAGGATTGCTGAAAAGAACTCTACAATAACTCGTATTGTGGAAGGAAAAGAAGTTAGACAAGATTCATCTAATTACAGATTGATTGACAAAACCACTGTAATCATAGAAGAACCAGAATTAAATCTACACCCGGCACTCCAAAGTAAGTTGGCTGATTTGTTTCTATATGTAAACCAACCGCCTTTTAATCTGAATTTTATTATTGAAACTCACTCTGAATATATTTTGAGAAGGTCGCAGGTTATTGTTGCAATTAATGAATTTGAAGTTGCACCGAATGAAAACCCATTCTGCGTTCATTATTTTCCAAAGGATATTCAGCAAATGCCTTACAAATTAGAATACCAGGAAGATGGATCTTTCAACAGGAATTTTGGCGATGGCTTTTTTGATGAAGCCTCTTCAAGCACTCTTGAATTATTAAAACTTAAACGCCAAAAGAAAGCCTGATGTTTACTGTTTACGCTGAAAAGGACATATTTGAAAACATAGTTGTTTTTAACGACCAAGCCCCTCATTGGTTCAATATCTTCTGCAATCATTCAGAGGTTTGCTTAAATATGACGGATGAAGAATTAGCTTCTGAAGAATTACAAGGCACGCCAATCTTTGAGTTTATTATGGCCAATGGCGGAAGAAGCCCTATTGCATTAAAAGAGTTTTTCGATTCAATATATGAAGATAACAAGGTAATAGCCGATAAACCACGGTCAGCTTTTTTCTTGAACTACTCTAAGGCTGATGCTGATGCAATTCAATCTGCTTTTGGTGTAATCGTACATGGCAATGAGGCTATAGAAGATAACATTTTGAAAGGTTCATTTTTTAAGGATCTTCCAAAAGATTCCGTTTTTGAAAATCAAACTACTAAAGGATGGCAGAATCTTGTGAGCTTTTCATTACCGCCATCAAATGCAATGGTAATTACGGATGATTACCTTTTTAGCAATGAAGAAAACGGACATGTTGTGGGTAAGTCAAATGTTATTCAATTAGTGAATGCATTCCTTCCTGCTAATCTTAGCATCCCTTATCATTTAACTATTTTATCCAATGACAATCCGGAAGTAGGCAAGCCTCCAAAGTCTAAAGAATGGTGTGAAAGGTTAGCCGGTGAATTGAAAGCAGCGATAGTTGCCCTGCGTCCTTATCCGATTGTTTTTGAAATCGTTTTTACTCAAACGCTTCACAAGCGTAAACTCATTCTTAATTACATCAATGCAACTTGCGATAAAGGCTTTGCGGTGTTCAGGGTTAGTGATAGTAAAACAGTAAGAAGTGATAATGACTTCCGCTGCGATAGATTATTTGCAAGAGTAGAACCGCAAGAAGGCGATACAGATTATATGGCTGCTGAATCAATATTGCTCCAGCTAAAAAGTAAGTGTCAATCCGTTCGCCAGTTCATTGCCAATTCAGGGGCAACTGTAAATAATAGAATATTAGGCGATTGTAACGCTGATAAGAGTTTAAAAAACCGCTTAATCAATGATGTCTGAAAATAAATATAAGAATGCAGAACCACTGCACTGTTAGGTAATTACTTTGTATTGTCAAACGAAAAGAACAAAAAATTAAGAAATGGCTAATAATAATAAAGTTGATGTAAGCTTCATTTTCCAGATAACCGATAAGGTGCTTTGGAATGTGTTCAAGAAAAATGAGATAGGTGATGTGTTGCTGCCGTTTGTGGTTGTTCGCAGGTTAGACTGTATCCTCGATCCTGTAAATGCAAAAGTGAGGGCTGCTTATGAAAACTTTAAGGAAAAGGTAAGTGAGGATAAATTGGACCCAATTCTCCGTAAAGCTGCCGGTGGCTTGCAATTCTATAATACTTCAAAGCATACGTTGGAGACTTTAAAGGAGAATCCAAAAACAGTTGAAATTGATTTCAATAATTACCTCAATGGTTTCAATAAAGAGGTGAGAGATATTATCGACAACTTCCAGTTTGATAAAGTGATTGCAAGGCTGGTAAAGAATAAATTGCTTTATCAGATGATTGATGCAATCTCACAGGTGGATTTGCATACAAGTAAAGTTGATAACCATAATATGGGTTACATCTTTGAGGAACTCATTCGTATATCAAACGAGCAAAGCAATGAAACAGCGGGTGAGCACTTTACACCTCGTGATGTTATTGAGTTAATGATAAAGATTGTTTTCAGCACCGAGAAAGATATACTCTCACAGCCTGGCATTATTCGTACAATCTATGACCCTACTTTAGGTACAGGTGGTATGATTAATCTGGCAAAAAATTATGTGTTGGATGAACTATTGGTTGATAGCAAAAACAAGCCTGAAATAAAAACATACGGACAAGAGATTAATGAACAGTCTTATGCTATTGCTAAATCAGAAGCATTAATCACTGGTGAAAATGCAGATAACATCCGTCATGGAAACACATTTACAGAAGACCGCTTTCCTGATAAGCATTTTCATTATATGCTTGCAAACCCACCCTATGGTGTAACCTGGAGCAAGGATGCTCAATACATTCAAAACGAAAGTGCAAACCCAGCTGGTAGATTCTATGCTGGCTTACCAGCCTCAAGCGATGGACAATTACTCTTCTTGCAACACATGATCAGCAAGATGGAAAGAGAAGGTAGTAAAATTGCAGATGTTACCAATGGCTCTCCACTATTTACAGGTACGGCAGGTGGTGGAGAAAGTGATATTCGCAAATGGATTATTAGCAACGATTGGCTCGAGTGCATCATTGCTCTCCCCAAAGACCTATTTTATAATACCGGCATCAACACCTATATCTGGTTTTTGAATAACAATAAACCTAAGCACCGCAAGGGGAAAGTGCAACTAATTAATGCCAATGTACCGGAAGATAAAGCCAATGGCATAGAAGGTTTTTGCCGTCCTGAAAAGCGAAGTCTGGGTAACAAAAGGAACAAGATTGAATCTTTTCATATTAAAAAGTTGGTTGAAATCTATACCAATTTTCAAGAAGGTCCTTATTGCAAGATATTCAACAATGATGACTTTGGTTATTACCAAATAACAGTTGAGCAACCAGAGTATGATGAAAAAGGAAAGCCCGTAAAAGATAAAAAGGGAAATATTAAACCCGATACCAAAAAGCGGGACAAAGAAAATATTCCTTTGAGTGAAGACATTGAAGTGTATTTCCAAAAAGAAGTATTGCCCCATGTGCCTGATGCATGGATTGATTTTGATAAAACCCGTATTGGATATGAAATCAATTTTACAAAGTATTTCTATGAATACAAAGGGTTAAGACCTTCGACAGAAATTAAATCTGAGATTGAAGCCTTAGAATTTGGTTCTAAAAATCAGAAGGGAATCACAGAACTATTAAAAGACTTATTGGGATGATCAAAAAATACAGAGAATATAAGTTGTCAAAGTTCAAATGGTTTGAACATGTGCCGGTTAATTGGCATGAGGGAAAAATTAGCTACTTTTTTGAAATTGGTAGAGGTCGAGTAATATCAGAACTTGAATTAAATCCTGATGCTCCTTATCCTGTTTATTCTTCGCAGACTAAGAATGATGGTTGCCTGGGTTTTATTGATACCTATGATTTTGATGATAATATTTTGACATGGACAACAGACGGTGCAAATGCAGGAACAGTCTTCATACGCAGCGGTAAATTCAATTGCACAAATGTTTGCGGAACACTAAAACCAAAGGTAGATGTTGATCTAAAATATTATTTATATTATTTGCAAACAATGACACCATTTTATAAAAGGCCTGATACCAATGGAGCCAAAATTATGAATAATGAAATGGCTCGTATTTATTGTTTGATTCCACCTATTCAAGAGCAAACCAAAATCGCCCAATACCTCGACACCCAAACCGCTACTATTGACCAGTTGATTCAACAAAAGGAAAGGCTTATTGAATTACTGAAAGAGAAAAGACAAGCGGTAATCAATGAAGCAGTAACCAAAGGGCTTGATTTCAATGCTAGAATGAAGGATACTGGGATTGAGTGGTTGGGGGAAGTGCCTAAACAGTGGAACCTTGTTCAAATAAGACATTTAAATACAAAAGTAGGCAGTGGAGTTACACCAAAAGGCGGTGCTGAAGTTTATACCGAAGAGGGCGTGATATTTATTAGAAGTCAAAATGTACACTTTGATGGATTGCGTTTAGATGATGTGGTAAGAATTGATTTCGATACACATGAAAAAATGAGTGGGTCTAAAGTTCACTTTAAAGACGTTCTCTTAAATATTACAGGTGCTTCTATTGGAAGATGTTGTGTGGTTAACATAAGTGAGGAAATGAATGTAAATCAGCACGTTTGCATTATAAGGCCCACTCAGAAAATTTTGCCTGAATATTTAAATCTTGTACTGCAATCCAATGTTGGGCAAGTTCAAATTAAGCTTGGGACTACTGGAGGTAATCGAGAAGGGCTCACATTCGAGGCAATTAAGGAATTTGTAATTCCGTTGCCTGATTTAAAAGAGCAAGGGGAAATTTTAAGTACAGTACAGTCTTCGCTAGACAGATATTACGAACTTGAAAATTTAAATACTATGCAAATTGACAAGATGAAGGAATATCGTCAATCAATTATTTCCGAAGCTGTGACAGGAAAAATTGATGTAAGAGATTGGCAACCCAATAAAAAACAAGTAGCATAAATGGAAGTCATTTTATACATAGCAATAGGCATTTTCATTGGTGCAGTAGTGGGTTGGTTAATTGCCAAAGCAAAGACCACCTCCGCTATGCAAGTAGAAAAAGATGCTGCACAACAAAAATTTAGTGAGTTGGAAAAAGAATTTGTTGGCTACAAAGCAACCGCTACTTCACAATTGCAAACGTCCAATGAAAATTTGGAAGCAAGGCTAAAAGAGATTGGAGAATTGAAACAGGCAATTCAGGCCGATGTTTTAGAACTTAATAATATAAATAACCAACTGTCAACGTCCAATGCTGATTTACGGGCGGCCAATCAAACCATACTCGATAAGAATGCAGCTTTAGAAGCTATTAAAGAAGAATTGAAGATTGCAAAGAATGACCTTTCTGAAAACAATCAGGCTTTGGCCACTGCAAAAGCAAATAATGAAGCATTAAACGAAAAGCTAC
This sequence comes from Chitinophagaceae bacterium, assembly GCA_020848815.1. Lineage (GTDB taxonomy): Bacteria > Bacteroidota > Bacteroidia > Chitinophagales > Chitinophagaceae > Phnomibacter. The sequence goes on from JADLHL010000228.1 coordinate 9,384, forward strand.
AAACGCAACGAGACGAAATGGAAGCATTGGGTAAAAAATTCAATACTGAATTTGAAAACATTGCCAACAAAATTTTGGAAACCAAAACGGAGAAGTTCACTGAATTGAATAAAACAAACCTTACAAGCATATTAGAACCTTTAGGCAAAAACATTACTGAGTTTAAAACCAAAGTGGAGGAAGTGTACGATAAGGAATCTAAAGAAAGGTTTTCATTAGGTGAAAAAGTAAAGGAATTGGCTCAGCTTAATAAAGTAATCAGTGAAGAAGCTCACAATCTTACGAAAGCCTTAAAAAATGAATCTAAAACGCAGGGCGGTTGGGGTGAAATGATTTTGGAAAATATATTAGAGAGGTCTGGCCTTGTTAAAGACAGGGAGTATTTTATGGAGCATCAGTTATTGGATGAAAATGGCATTCCAATGAAATCTGATTCCGAAGATAAAAAAATGAGACCAGATGCAGTCATAAAGTATCCTGATAATAGGAATGTAATTATTGATTCCAAAGTTTCATTAAATGCATTTACCAGGTGTATAGCTGCAATGGATGAAGAATCCAGATTGAATGAATTGTCGGAACATATTTCATGCATTAAGAAACATATCATTTCGTTGAGTGCAAAAGGATATGATGATTATAATAAGAGCCTGGATTTTGTAATGATGTTTATCCCCAGTGAACCGGCTTACATAGCTGCTTTGCAAGGTGAGCCTGATTTATGGAATTTTGCTTATGATAAGCGGATATTATTGCTAAGTCCAACCAATCTTATTACTTCTTTAAAGCTGATTGTTGACCTCTGGAAAAGAGAATATCAGAATCAGAATGCCTTAGAAATAGCGGAGAGAGGTGCTAAACTCTACGACAAATTTGGAGGCTTTGTGGCCAACTTAGATGATGTTGGCGAGCACCTTGAAAAGGCACAAGGAAAATATTCTGAAGCCTACAAACAACTAAGTACCGGTAATGATAATTTGGTTTTGCAAGCAACCAAACTCAAAGGCTTAGGTTTAAAAACTAAAAAAGAACTTCCAAAGGAAATTGTAAATACTGCTATTGGTAACGAGTTGCCAGAGCAAATCAATGAATAATTATGGCAGAAGGAACGAAAGAATTACATTTTGAAGAGCATATTGTAAAATACCTTACAAAAATAGCTCAACCCGAATTTCCTGAATATACAGAGAAAGACAATTCCTGTTATGATAAAGACCTATGCCTTATTCCAGAAGATTTAATAGGCTTTATAAAAGAATCACAGCCCAAAAAATATGATGCACTCTGTGCTCAATACGGTGCAAATACTGATGCTAAATTAGTAGAACTTGTTGCTGATAATATTAATAAAAGTAAACTCAAGACACTTCAGGTATTACGTGAAAAAGTAAAAGACAGAGGCCAGTATTTAGACCTTGTTTATTTCAAACCATCCCACAGCAAAACACCTGAACACATGCAGGGGTATTTGAAAAACAAACTATCAATAATTCGTCAATTGAAATACTCTAAAAAGAATGAAAAGTCAATTGACATCGTTCTTTTTGTTAATGGTTTGCCTGTTGTTACAATGGAGTTGAAGAATGCTTTAACCGGACAATATCTTCACAATGCCATCAAGCAATATATCGAGGACAGAGACCCCAAAGAACCACTTTTAGAGTTTAAGCGATGTCTTGTACACTTTGCAGTTAGCACAGAGCAGGTAAGTATGTGTACTGAGTTAAAAGGAAGAGGCACTTTCTTTTTACCATTCAATAAAGCCCTGGTTAATCAGGATGATAATGATTATGCTACCTCCTACTTGTGGAAGGATGTATTAAGGAAAGATTCTTTACTTGATCTTATTCAGAATTACGCCAATCTTCAACTTAACAAGGAGAAGTATTACGACAATCAAACAAAGGCACTTCGGGAGAAGGAAAAGCCAGTGTTGATATTCCCCCGGTTCCATCAGCGAAGAGCAGTTCAAAATTTATTAGAAGCAGTAAGACAGGATGGTGTTGGTAATAAGTATTTAATTCAGCACTCAGCGGGTTCTGGAAAGTCAAATACAATTTCATGGTTAGCTCACCGCTTATCCGATTTCTACCAGCATCCAGATGATGAAAAGGCACTATACAATAGCGTTATCGTAGTTACCGACAGGCGGGTTTTGGATAAACAAATTCAGGACAATATCAGGCAGTTTGAGCAAATGCCTGGTACAGTTGAATACATTGATAAAAACAAAACTGGTCAGGATTTAAAAAACGCTATTGAAAAAGGGAAAAGAGTTATCGTTACAACACTTCAAAAGTTTCCTGTTATTTCAGATGTGATTGCTCAGAATAAGGATAAAACCTATGCAGTAATTATTGACGAGGCTCACAGTTCACAAGCAGGAGAATCAGCCAGGCATTTGAGAAAGGCTCTATCACTTGAAGAAGCGGAATCAGCAGATGGTGAAGACAAAGATCTTGATGATTTAATTGCAGATGAGATCAAGAAGAAAGGCGATCAGGCCAATATATCCTTCTTTGCTTTTACAGCAACCCCAAAGTCTAAAACCATTGAACTTTTTGGCACAATCCGAAATGGCCAGAAAGAAGCATTTGACCTCTATACAATGGAGCAGGCAATCAAGGAAGGTTTCATTAAGGATGTGCTGAAAAATTATATGAGTTGGAAGCGTTATTACAAACTCATAAAACGTACAGAGATTAATGATAAGGAATATGAAAAAAAGAAAACCGTAAGGCTTCTTTCATCTTATGTCGATTTGCAAGACCATGCTATTGAGAAGAAGGCGAGAATAATGGTTGAGCATTTTGTTTCACAGACGCAGAAAGAAATACAAGGTAAGGCAAGGGGAATGTTAGTTACCCGTTCAAGGCTTCATGCGGTTCGGTTCAAACGAAAGTTTGATGACATCATGAGGGAAATGAAATTACCCTACGGTGCTTTAGTTGCCTTTAGTGGAACGGTTACAGATGCAGAAACAGGTCAGGATTACACCAAAGAAAACATGAACAACCTCGGTGGCAAAATTGAAATTCCTGATGCTTTGAAATTGCCTCAGTATCGAATATTGATAGTTGCCAATATGTATCAAACTGGGTTTGATGAACCATTGCTTCACACAATGTTCGTTGATAAAAAATTAGGGGGATCAAGTACTGTTCAAACTTTAAGCAGGTTGAACAGAACTGCTCCAGGTAAAGACACTACTATGGTATTGGATTTTGTTAATGATCCTGAAAAAGTTCAGGAAGATTTTCAAATGTATTATGGTAGTAATTACATGGAACTGGATGACCAAACAGACCCCAATAGTTTGTACGATGTTCAGCATAAAATAGAAGCGTTTAATATCATCTATAAAAATGATATTGAAGCTTATGCTAAACTCTTTTTTACAAAAGGCGACCATAAAGAAAAGCTACAGCCAATTTTAAATGAAGTAGTGAAACGATATGTAGCCGAATTGGATGAAGACCAAAAAGTTTCCATCAAAGCAAACATCAAGAATTTTGTACGCCTTTACCGGTTTCTATCTCAAATTATAACCTTTACAGATGTACAGTTAGAGAAGTATTATGTTTTCTTATCCGACCTGTTTAAAAAATTACCTCCCAGTCCAAATGCTCTACCTACTGAAGTGTTGGAGGAAATTGATTTAGATAGCTACAAGCTACAACATCAATTCACAACGGATTTAGCATTGCAAAGTAATAATACGGCAATGCAAGGAATGACACCCGGTAGTGATGGAAAAAAAGAAGATGAAGAACTTGAATGGCTAACCAAAATTATAAAAGTGTTAAACGAAACTTACGGGCTGGATTTAAAAGAAGAGGATAAAGTTGAATTTGAAAAAATGCGTAAGAATATCTATGCTAACAATGATTTAATGAGCTTCTTCAATACCAAAAATAGCAAGGACAATATTCAAGACAAATTCAATGAAGAAATAGATAATGAGCTGTTGAATTTCATCAATACAAAGTTAGAACTGTATAACAAACTTTCTGAAGACAAGGTAAACCTGATGTTTAAAAGGCTTTGGTTCAATGATATTTATGACCAAAGAGTAAGAGGAATTATGAAATAATGAATTAATACAAAGCTATATGCACATAACAATTCGATTAGCTTGGCACAATAACGGTTGGAACGGTCACATCTGCGATGAGCCCGAAAAAAACACCTATTGCATAGGCAGACATTCCTATCCCGGTGATTACATAAAAGGTGCAAGAGATTTGGATTGGGAAATGCAACCCGATGTAAAAGGTAAGCCTTGCGGCTCACTTACTCCAGGCATTCCTGCATGTGGTTTTAGTATCAATGCTTTTGGTGGAGAAAAAACAAAGGCAAAAATTAATCCCCCTGCATGGTTTAACAAAGAAGCTAAACCTGCCATCCTTGATATTCCTGAATCCACAGTGTGCATTTGGAATTACGAAGGCATGTATTCAGACGATGTAGTTCGGGAAGCTGGCACAGGTCAGAAGTACGATTATGATACCCGATTACAAAATGCAAAGGACTACTTCGGTGATTTAAAAGAAGGGCAGTCATTGCTTTTTTATTATGCTAACTACAGCAATCCGTTTAGCGAAGATGAAAGCCCCAAATATGTGATTGTAGGATTGTCAAGGCTAAAGAAAGTAGGCAAGATCCATTACTATGAAGGAGTGTCTGATGAAATGAAAGCCAAGTATGCAGGTGGTTTTGTTTGGCAGATGCCTGTTACATCCAACTACCCTGATGAAGGTTTCGCAATTCCCTATCATAAGTACATGGATAGGCCGGAAGTGTTGGAACGAATTTTATTTGTCCCGGACTATCAGCGGAATTTTAAATATGCAACACGGCCAGTTTCAGATGATGATTCATTGGCAATGGTGGAAAGGTTTATTGAAATTGTAACCTACCTGATTGAAATTGGCGATGATTCACAGAACTGGGAAGAAAGAAGAAAATGGTTGCTATCGCTGTTTACTGAGTTATGGAAAAAAAGGGGTGCATATCCCGGCTTGCCGGAAGTATTGGCTCATATTGATTTTTATGAAGCAATCGACTACTACAAAAAACAGGTTGCAAAAGGGCATGATAAACTTGCCTACAATAACATCAAAGATTTCCTTACTGGTGCTGCCAAAGATATACCAGGCATAACCATAGAAGCTGCAAGGCTGAAAGAGGTAAAGCGTAACTGGCAGTTGATGGAGGAAGAAGAAAAAGAAATTCTTTTAGAACGCTTAACAAGGTTTGCATTAACAGGTACGCAGATTGCCAATATACTTTCCGTAAAAAGAGAGCAGAACAGTATTCATGCTTCACTAAAGAAAATCATTGAAAACCCTTACCTGCTTTGTGAGCAATATGTAGGGGATGATGTGGATGATATTATTTCATTTCATTCAATAGATCATGGCATAATCCCTAACCCCGATTTAGGTATCGAAAATCTGTATCCTAAAAATGCAGCAGAGAGATTCAGGGCATTGTGTGTAGATGTTTTGAAAAGGGTAACAGTCCATTCTTTTGTATCGCAAACAAAGGCACTCTTTCATATCAATAATAAACTTAGCTACCTGCCTGATTGGAAGAACCACCAGTTCACACCAAAATACTTTGATGTAGATGCTGACTTTATTGAAGAAGCCGTGAAGTTCAGAAAGTACAACGATGAAAATTATTTATACCTGAATGAAGTGCATGAAGATGAACGGCTGATTGAATCAGTAATGAATGAATTGCAACAAAGAGCAGACATTCCCTTGAAAGTTGAGATTACCGATGATACTTTTTTCAACCTGCTTAAAGATTCCAACAGTCCGTTAAATAATAAAGCACCTGAACAGTATGAAGCTGCTTTGCGAGGCCAAGCAAAGGTTTGTCAAAAGGTATTTACAAAGCCTGTTTGTGTAATTGCAGGTGCAGCCGGAACAGGTAAAACAACCATTCTCAAATCAATCATTAAGAGTATTGAAAAAGCACACGGTGCAGGTACTGGTATAATACTCTTAGCACCTACTGGCAAGGCTTCAGAACGGATAAAAGAAAAGACAGGTAAAACAGCATCTACTATACATTCCTTTTTAGCAAATCAAAACAGAGCATGGCTCAATGAGAACTTCACCTTTAAACGCAAGGGCGGTAAAGTGGACGGTTCCATCACCACATTAATCATTGACGAATGTTCAATGATTGATTTATCCCTTTTCGCCACCTTATTCAGAAGCATTAACTGGAATAGCGTACAGCGGTTGATTTTAGTAGGTGACCCAAACCAATTGCCGCCAATTGGCCGGGGAAAAGTATTTTCTGATGTGATTGAATGGATGAAAAAATCCAGTAACGTTAATTTGGGTAAGCTGGATATAAATGTTCGCCAATTAGAAAACAAAGCCAAAGGCGATGGTAATGGCATATTGGAGTTAGCGGAAATATTTATTCAGGAAAAGCAATCAGAAGAACAATTTGATAAAGCCAAGCAGGAACAGATACTTAAAAAGGTTCAGCAAGGTGGAGTAATTGATAAAGACCTTTCAGTACATTACTGGAAAGACATGGATGATTTGGAGTTAATGCTTAAATCAATCATCATTAAAGACCTTGAAGCAGAAACAGAAGAGGAAGCCGAAGCTGGTAAATTTTACAACATTTGGGGCAAAGCCATCAGGCTCACCAATGATTACCCCGACCCCACCTATTTGCAAATACTTTCACCGTTCAGAGGTGAGTTTTACGGTACAGATTATTTGAATACTTTCTTTCAGGAATTGCTTAACGGCTATCAGGCTAAAAAAGGTCAACTTGACGGAATAGCATTATACGATAAAGTTATTCAGTTCAGGAACCGGCCAAAGTCAAACCCTATCAGTGCATATAGCTGGAATGAGAGAAAGAATGTAAAAATTGATATTTACAATGGCGAGATAGGTTTTGTAAACCCACATCCATTTGACAAATCAAAAGCTGGTTCACCTTATTTCAGGTTAAAAAACTTTCAGGTAAAATTTGATAGAAGAAACGATTTCAACATCAACTATGGTTTCAGGAAAGATGATTATGGCAAAATCATGTTCAATGAACCTGTGGAGGAAAATATTGAGTTAGGCTACGTTATTTCAGTGCATAAGGCACAAGGCAGTGAGTTTAACAGGGTGTACTTTATTCTGCCGAAGAAAAGCAGTCCACTGATGTCTATGGAATTGCTTTACACAGCTGTTACAAGGGCCCAAAAGCATCTTACCATTTTTGCCCAGGAGGATGTAACCACCTTTATTGAATTAAGCAAGATTGAAAAGTCGAACATTCGCAAAATCAACTCATCCATATTTGAATTTGAACCATTACCCGATTTGCTTTTTGCCTTATCATCCAATTGGTACGAAGACCAAAAAGTAATTGCAACACTCTCAAAATATTTTGTTCGGTCTAAATCCGAAATGAACATTGCAAATATCCTGCAACTGAAAAACATTCCGTTTGAATACGAAGTGCCAAAGTTTGCAACCAATGGTTCTATGTACCTCCCCGATTTTACTATTCGTTGGCAAGGGACAGAATATTTCTGGGAGCATGTTGGCCGCTTAGACTTACCCGAATACAAAAGCCATTGGGAAACAAAACAGAAATGGTATGCCGAACATTTCCCTGGTCAACTATTAGTAACCTATGAAGGTCCTGATCAAACAAAACAGATTGCAGAAATATTGAAAACCACATTTAAAATAACAATGGATTAAACAAACGATGCAGCAAGAATTACTCTTAAATATCATCCCGTTTAACCCGCCAGCAGGGAAACAAACATTTGCCTTTTACAAGCAAAAGCAGGAAGGTTATTTTCCTGTGTTTAAAGATGATTTGCAAGGGCTTCTTGATGATAAGTTCACGCCATTAGAATTGCTGGAATTACAAAAGCTGTACACCGATTTTCAACCGGCAAAAGAAGGAGCAATAGAATTGGATATTGACTTGTCCGCTTCTACAAGGTTTGCCAACCACTATTACCGTTACCTCATTAGAAATTACTTTGAAGGTATTGCAGACATCATGCATGAAAATTTCACGAGTGAAACAGAAGTTTGGTTTCACAACCCGGATAGGAGCACTGCCAAATACAAAGTGTACAATCAGTTTACAATAAAGGTGCAGTTTGGCAGGGTGAGTGATAAACCTGAATTGGTGCTTTCTTATGATGGCACTACCAAAGTATTTGCAAAGCCTGTTTCTGAGATTTACAACTTCAATACGAACCTGTACAATTGGATTGTTTGCAACGGTGTCATCTACAAATGGAAATACAGACCGGCAGAAGTAATCAACCAGCCGCAGAATTGTTATCCAATACTGAGTAATGAACTCAAGCCACATTTGGAAATAGCCTTTGATGTACCGGACTTAAAAAACCGTTATCCAAAGTACCTCGGCTTTCTACACGATTTTTACAGCAAGTATTTAAACAACGATGCTTTCCGCAGCATCATACCAATAACTGATGAAGGATTTTATAAACCCAAAGCTGACCAGTTCAGGGTGATTAATTCAACATCAAACGATTTGCTGTATGCTGGCGGCAAAACAGGTAAAGAGCCAAAGAAAGACTTTAAATCAAAAGGTCCTTATCAGTTACCTAAAAAACCGAGTAACTTTAAATTCTTCTTCATTTACCAATCTGCTGATAAGGCAACCGCTGTCACAGAATTATACCGCTACCTGCATAGCGGCTATAAAGATGATCGGTTCCCTTTCCCGAAAATGCAGGACTACATCAAAGTTCCATTTGAGTTAGATATTTCAAAGAATGTTGAATTTGATACTGTAGAAAACGCAGTGGCTACAATTAAGAATGCAGTTAAAAATGCAGAGTGGCTTCCAGATACACAGTACATGGCTTTGTTTGTAAACCCGGTTCCCAAGTTGGAGAAGGACGAAACAAGAAAGAACATCTACTACAAAATCAAAGAAATCTTACTGTATGAAGGAGTGCTTTCGCAGGTAATTAAAAGCGAACACCTGTATAAGAACGGAAAGCCTAATTCATTTTTCAATACCTTTTTACCTCACATCGAAATTGCCATGCTGGCAAAATTGGGTGGTGTGCCCTGGAGATTGAACAGGCCAACCAATAATGAATTGATTGTGGGTGTAGGAGCATTTTATTCTATTACCAGCAAATCAAGATTTGTTGGTTCAGCTTTCTGTTTCAATAACGAAGGTATATTCAAAGGCTTTGACTGTTTTAAAGGACATGATACTATAAGTCTTGCAGGTTCCATCAGGGAGGCAGTGGCCAAATTCATTGCAGTTAATTACACCGCTTCGAGGCTCATTATTCATTTCTATAAAGACATTGGTAAAAAGGAATTAGAACCCATCCTGAAGACCTTACATACACTGGGCTTGAACATCCCTGTAATTGTTGTTACCATCAATAAAACGGAAAGCAAAGAACTTATAGGGTTTGATTTAAAGGACAGTGAAAACCTGATGCCATACAGTGGCACAATACTGAAAGTAGGCAAATCGGAATACCTCTTATTCAATAACACCCGTTACGATGCAGCAGCTAAGCCAGCACAAAAGGAATATCATTTTCCGGTTAAGATAGCCCTGTCATGCACCGTTGAAGGCATGTTGGATGATATGAATTTGGTAGAGCAGTTAATAGATCAGGTTTACCAGTTCAGCAGAATGTATTGGAAAAGCACCAATCAACAGAGCTTACCGGTTACCATCAAATACCCTGAAATGGTGGCAGAAATCTACCCCTACTTTCAGCATGAAAAACTATCACCCTTCGGGCAGGAAAGCCTTTGGTTTTTATAAAACAGTAATAGAATGAAAATGAGCAGAACAAAAAATACCCAGCATTTCAATAATATTTTCATCAATGCAGATACAGTGCACAGGTGTGTATTTACTTTGCTCCATAATCTTAAAAACGTAATTATATGGACTCATTAAACGA
>JADLHL010000229.1 GCA_020848815.1 Chitinophagaceae bacterium
CCGCTCTGGCTCAACAAGAAAATTTCCTTTTGGCGGCTGATGGGCAGTGGCAAAAACGGCACTTTTGACATTGTACCCGATTGGAAACAATGGAGCATTATGGTGGTGATTCCTGAATCATGGATTGCTGACAGATGGGAAACAATTAGTCTGGAGAAACTTCAGCGAAGGTGTTTGGGAGATATCATTAGTGATCTCATTTCATTATGGAACGGTAAGGTGCAGGCACTTTTACTGGAACCTAAAGAAGGCCATGGCCTTTGGAATGGCCGCGAAGTATTTGGCTCTTTGGAGCGGAAAGCCGGCGACTGGGAAGGCCCGATAGCCGTAATGACCAGAGCTACGATAAGGCTGAGCAGAGCAAAAGCTTTTTGGAAACATGTAGATCAGGTAGCGCAGCAGATGGCAGGAGCTCCCGGATTTATTACCAGTTATGGTATTGGCGAAGTGCCGTTCATTAAGCAGGCTACTTTCAGCATTTGGGAAAGTAAGCAAGCCATGCAGGCATTTGCCTACCAGATGCATGAACACAGGGAAGTGATTAAAAAAACCTACGCCGAAAAGTGGTACAGCGAAGAAATGTTTGTCCGCTTCCGCATCATACGTACATGGGAGCTGCCCGCCCTTGAACAACAACTCGGGCAGTTGGCCAATCATTTACCCGTAAAATAGGGTATTGCATGCCCGGTGGCAAGTGTGTATTTTACCTGAAAACAAACACACTATGGCCCGCACAAAAATTCGTATTCTTTCTTTGGATGGCGGTGGCATCAGGGGAATTATCCCAGCCACCATAATGGTAGAAATTGAAAACCGGCTGCAACTGCGCACCAACAACGCCGATGCCCGCATTGCCGATTTTGTTGATTTGGTGGCAGGTACCAGCACCGGTGGCATTCTTACCAGCATTTACCTCTGCCCGGGGCCTGACAACCGACCGAAGTTTGCCGCAAAAGATGCACTGGAATTATACCTCAACAATGGCAAGGATATTTTTCAGATGGAGTTTCTGTCGAAAGTGGCTAAGCTCTATGTGGTGTTCAACGAAATGTACCCGAGCAAGCACATCGAAAAATTGCTGGAAGCATACTTTGGCGACACCGAGCTCGACGACCTGCTTCGCCCCTGCCTGATTACGGCTTACGACATTCGCAACAGGCGGGCCCATTTTTTTAATAGTGTAGATGCCCGTGGCGGCAAAAAAATTTATAACTATAAACTAAAAGACGTGTGCCGGGCAACCTCAGCTGCCCCCACCTATTTTGAACCAGCACAGATAGAATCGGAACATGGCGCCGACTATACACTGGTAGACGGCGGTGTTTTTGTGAACAATCCGGCACTGGCTGCATACAGTGAAGCCCGAACGATACGGTTTAGTAAAGAGGTGGCTGCACACAAACCTGATTTCCCGACGGCCAAAGACATGATGTTGATTTCTATTGGTACAGGCACTGTAAAGACGCCTTACCATTATGATAAAATAAAAAATGCCGGGCTCATTGCCTGGTTACCCATCGTTATCGACATTATGATGAGTGGCAATAGCGAAACGGTAGATTACCACCTACAAAAGATGTTTAACACCTTGAGTGAGGAAGATGAAAAAGATTACTACCGGCTTGAACCCTCCTTGCAGGATGCCAGTAGTGAAATGGATGATGTAACAGAAGTGAACCTGAAAAACCTGCATGAAGCCGGCCTGCACTTCGTAGCCAAGCACGATGCGCTGATAGAGGAGATTGTAAGCAAGCTGATAGCTTACGCATGATTAGCAAAAACAAAAAAAGACCTGCACTATTTGTGCAGGTCTTTTTTTACAAAATGAAGGCACCTTAAGAAAGTGCTACCAAGGTTGGCTTGGGAGTAGCCATCCAGCGTTGCATCATGTCAGTGGTGAGCTTTGCAGCACTGAAACAACGCAGCTGCGGATGATTTACCTTTTTACTGGTTTCCAAATGCAGGCTGGTTTTAACACCGGCTACATTCAACATTACTTCATTCAGCGCAGGCGAAATCTCTAGTTCATCTGCATGAATCAGCAAATTGCTGGTGCAAAATTGTTTGCCCCAGATGTCTGTAATCCAAAACATGTTGTTTCGGAAGTTCACAGCAACTGCTTGTTGAATGTGTTGTGTAGTACCTTCTGCCTGTAGAACAACCGATTGAGCCTTGCCCAACAACACTTGCTGACATTGCATTACGGCGTCTTTGCTTTTTGCAAATACTACTGATGGAGCTAACGCCATTGCTGGCATTAGCTTCACCATATTGAGTAAGAACTGCTTACGTTCCATCATCATCTCATCACGTTTTAAGGGTTCAAATTATTCTTTTACCAGTTTGAAACTACGGCCATCGGACAATACCAATTGGTACAAACCTGCCGAAAGCGATTGCAGATTGAGTTCATGTGTATTGCTGCGCATTACAAATGCATTAACCACTCTACCCTGAGCATCAATCAATCGGGCCGACATTTGAGCTGAAGCATTTTGTACAGTAATCAGCACTTTATCCTTAGCAGGATTGGGATATAACGATACAGCAGCTTTTGCAGCACGGTTATCTATCACTACTACAGGACTGTAGGTAAAGCTACCATCTGCATCTACCATTTGCAGGCGATAATACCAGAGGCCCGGTACCACAGCATCGGTGTAGCTAAAGCTGGCTGAAGCAGCTGCGGTAGCTGGCACTGCGCCAACCTGTGCAAATGCACCATTACCATTGCTGCGCTGTACCTGATAGCTACGCATATTATCCTGTCCTGCTACTTTCCAGTTGAGCTCAACAGCACCAGAGGCAGTTGCAGATGCTGTAAAAGAAACAAGCTTCACAGGCAGCAACAAACTGCTGGTTTGCACAAAGAAACTGCTAAAGCCTTCAACATCGAAAGTAATCTGCCACAAGTTGAGTGTGGTATTCCAAACAATATTGGCATCATCAGGATTGATAACAATACCTGTACCTGGATATGTATTGGGGTTGCCACTGTTATCGCTGCTGCTACCATTGAGTTTAGAAATACGCAGATTTGCTTTGCCGGCATTGTCGGATGGGCCGGTGGGCAAATCCAAGCCATTCGGCACAGAATTGAAGTTGTCGAAATCGGCCTGAGAATAATACAACGTTACAGTGCCAGATGATGTAGACGGATTAGATGCAGGAGTGATTTCATAAATACGCCTTGCGTAGGTAATGCTCTGATAGCTGGTAGCTGTAGGCTTAATCCAGGTTTTAATGGAAACTGAACCGGAAACAGGAGTACCCGATCCTACTACTTTCGGTACAATATTGCCCAACAATTCGCAGCTGGCATTTTGGAACTTGTTATTGCTCACATTCTGACCATAAGTAAGATCAGCAGCAGGCAATGCAGTTGAACCAACAGTAAGTGTTGCGGCATTTGTATTTACCGATCCCGCAGCATTGGTTAAAACACAACGGTAGTAACGGCCATTCAATCCGGCAACATTAGAAATGCTCAACGTGGCCGACGTGGCGCCACTGTATACACCTGTATTGGTGAGATTGGTTGGTGAAGCAAAACCAATAGTAGTAGATTCCTGCCACTGATAGCCAGTAACACCCGTTCCTGCTGCCGTATAACTTACACCAAAGCCCGAACACTCGGTGGCATTAGATGGATTGGTAGTTACAACAGGCACTGCAAGTGTGGTAAACTGAAACACATTGGTTTGATTAATGCCGGCAAACACCAAATTGGATCCCGAAGATTTAATGGCATTTCCACCCACCTCTACATACACTTGTGTGCCTGCGGGCAAATTAGATGCAGGATTGATGGTGAGCACTGCTCCGGAAATACTCAGCAAGGCTGCATTACTGACAACATTTATTCGCTCCACCAGCGAATTGTCCGACAAACGCTTGATGGTAATATCACCTGC
>JADLHL010000230.1 GCA_020848815.1 Chitinophagaceae bacterium
CAAAACGGGCCTTGAGAATGCGGCGTACTTCAAAGCGGTCGTCTTCGCTGGCGCTGCTGTCAGTTTTCAGTTTTTTGAGGTAGCCCAGTTCGGCTACTTCTTCTATGTAGCGGTTCAGCTCTTTAATGAGCTTCATGCGGTTGGCCTTCTCTTTAAAAAAAGTTTCGAGCTCTACCCGCAGCAGCTTGCGGGTGATGTAGAGGTTGCGGTTGCTGGTATCGTTGAGCTCAAACTCGTCGAGCATTTTGCGCAGAATCACACAGAGCAACGTGACTTCATAACTGAGTGGGCGACGCTGCACCAGGCCTACGGTGTTGCCTTTGTCATCGAGTTCGAGTTGCTTTAAGTAAGCATAGCCATCCCGCTGGTCGATGATGAGCTCCACAGCAATTTGCTCAAACCACATGATGAGCTCCTTTTTGTAAATACTCAGCTTGTGCCACAGTTCTTCTTCATCATCAAAAAGGGGGCCTCGCAGCAAGCGGGCTGCACAGCGGGCCCAGGGTTGTACCCGGGCTACATGCGGCATGTAGGCGGTGCCGCTTTGGTGTGCTTCAGTAAATAGGTTGCTCATGAATGAATTTTTTTTAACCACAGAGGAACACAGTGTTGATTTTTCCAAATTGTGATGCTGTCATACCTATCAACTACCAACTGTCATCTATTTTCAACCACAGAGGCAATGGAGGTTTACACAGAGGAACACAGGGTTGATTTTTCCAAATTGTGTTACTGTATTTCCTATCAACTACCAACTGTCATCTATTTTCAACCACAGAGGCAATGGAGGTTTACACAGAGGAACACAGGGTTGATTTTTCCAAAGGGTTGATTTTTCCAAATTGTGTTACTGTATTTCCTATCAACTACCAACTGTCATCTATCAACTAAAAATAATCTGCGGCACCTGCAGGTATTTCTGTTGTGTTTTATCAAACAAAATATCTTCAATCGTGTCGGGTTGTATACTGGCATTGCGCAGGTGTACTGCCAGGCTCACGTAAGCCAGCAGTTCTGCCAATCCTCGGGTACAGCCATGTTTGTCTATCACTTGTTTTAGTGTTACCTGTTTGTGTTTCTTCAGCATACTGCTGATGTTGCTTTGCAACACCGCTTTGTCAATGCTACCATCGTCCATCAATTTATGCAGTTCCGTCAGCTGATCGATGCTGAGGGTTGCTGCATTGGGTGCCGTGCCAAATTCATTGTCGCTGGGGCGGTCGCCGTGGCGCCTGTCCATGGGCAGGCTTATATCAGGCCGGTCATCTACATAGGCAATGGGCGCTTTCTTTTCGTTGCGGTCGGCTTGCTGTATCGCTTGCTGCAATATCTGGTTGATGATGTCTCTGGTTTTGCGCCGGTTGCCTCTTTCTTTTTCTACCACTATGCGGCTGAGCTTGTAGCCCAGCAGCTGGTTGGTTTCTAATACTTTAATGCCCGCTGCATGCAGCATATATTTCAGTTGCAGCAGCTGGCGGCTTTCGTAAGTAATGTCGGTATGGTCCAGCAGGTCGTACACCTGTTGCAGCATGTCGGTAAACTGTTGCTGCTTTTCATCATCCATCAAAAACTCCCAGAAGGCATAAAAGCTCTTGCCCTGATCGTTTGTTTTCAACTCTTCGAGTGCATCAAACGTAAGGCGCAGCAGCTGGCCCTTGCTCAGTGTAGCGTCGGCATGGCGGTGGCTGATGGTTTTGTAAATCTCCTTGAAGTTTTCTTCCACTTCGCGGAAATCGCCACTCAGCTCTTTGCTCAGGCGTTCTATTTCGGCCCAGCGGCTTTTAATTTGCCAAGGCTCATATACCGGCACTTCACCCGTTTGTTTGATGAGTTTTATTTCTTCATCAATCTGCCTGCGTTTCTCTTGCAGTGCTTTGATGCGTTCTTCCGGGTCTTCGTTGGTACGCTGCACCAGCTCCTGCACTTTGGTAAACAAATCGAGCAGTTTGCTTTCGGTGCCTATAAAATCTTTTTCCCGCAGCAGCTCCAGTGCCTGAAATGCTTTTTCGGTATGGCGGGTAAGCGTTACATAGGGTTCATGCGTTTTTTCATCGAGGTTGATGAAGATGAAACGGTTGTCTTCATCGGCCCAACGCTTGAGGTAAGTATCGGCCCGTTCGTAGTAATCGCTGCTGATGTAACTCAGCGTTTGCTGCTCTTCGCTGTCTTCCAAAAAGCCAAGGTTGGCCAGATAATCGGCCAGCTTTTGGGTGAGCTCCGCCAAATTAATTTGCAACACATTTTGCTGCCGGAACATTTTGTGTAAAAACGAAATGCTCATGGCGGCATGGCCACTCCGCAGCAGCTTCATACTGAGCGACTGGTGCAGCAAATGCTGTAGCGAACGATATTGAAAAAAAGTATCCGTCATGAAAAAAGCGGGGGCACAAAGTAAAGGGAGCAGCCGTTGTATAAAGGGCTCTGGCTGCCAATGTGCAAAACCCGGTTTTAACGCTTTTTCTCAAACAGCCTGAGCTGCGCCGGCACAATGTTGAAACTCCTGCGGTGGTGCAGGCACAACCCATGGGTTTCAATGGCCTGGCGGTGGTCGGCGGTGCCGTAGCCTTTGTTGCGGGCCCAGTTGTACTGCGGATACTCCTGGTGCAAGGCCAGCATGTATGCATCGCGGTGGGTTTTGGCCAGTATGCTGGCGGCGGCAATGCTGGCATAAGTGCCATCGCCTTTTACAAAGCACAGGTGCGGTATACCGGGGTAAGGTGTAAACCGATTGCCATCTACCAGCAATACTTGCGGCATAATGGATAAAGCTGCCACCGCCGCATGCATGGCCCGGTAAGTTGCCTGCAAAATGTTGATGTTGTCTATCACCGTTTGATCCATCATTTGCACACTCCAGGCCAGGGCCTCCTGCTCAATAATGGGGCGCAGCAGATTGCGGTCTTTTTCTTTCAGCTTTTTGCTGTCGTTGAGCAACGGGTGGGTAAAGCCTGTGGGCAAGATAACGGCTGCCGCAAACACGGGCCCGGCATAGCAACCACGCCCGGCTTCGTCGATGCCGGCTTCAATACTGTCTGGCTGATGGTAAGGGAGCAACACGGGTTAAAAGTAATGGGCAATGCGTTGTTAATGTGCAAAGGCATCAGCATTTGTCCATTTGCATTTATTGCAAAAAGGCCTGTGTTAATAGAACTACTTTTGCCCGAATTTGTTTTACCCAGTATATGTCAGTAATAGAGCAAGAGTTGCAGCGCAACAACAACAAAGCCGTGTACCGTTGGCTCATGATAGGCCTCGGCATGACCATCATTCAAATTGCCTTGGGTGGCATTACCCGCCTTACGGGTAGCGGCCTCAGCATTACCGAATGGGATGTGGTAACCGGCAGCCTGCCGCCACTCAACGAAGCGGCATGGTTGCAAGAGTTTGATAAGTACAAAGCCACGCCACAGTTTCGCTTGCTCAATACCGATTTTGATTTGAGTGATTTCAAATTCATCTTTTTCTGGGAATGGTTTCACCGCTTGTGGGCCCGCCTCATTGGCGTAGTGTTTGCCGCAGGCTTCATTTACTTTTTGGTAAAAAAGCAGTTCGAAAAAAACATCATTCGGCCGTTGGTGATGTTGTTTGTGCTCGGTGCCTTGCAAGGTCTGGTAGGCTGGATAATGGTGGCCAGTGGTCTGGAAGGCGATGCGGTGTATGTAAAGCCCACCCGGCTGGCATTGCATTTCATTTTTGCACTGGGCTTACTGAGCTATGTGTATTGGTTTGCCATGCAGCTAAGTGTGGAAGAAAAGCACCGCACCAATTGCCGGGCGTTACAAAAAGCCGCATTGTACATTATAGCCGTGCTAACCCTGCAGTTGATTTACGGTGCCCTCATGGCCGGGCACAAAGCCGCTACTGCTGCTGCTACCTGGCCCGATATCAATGGGTATTTATTACAACCGCCGGGCTTGTACAAAGCCGATCATGGCTGGCTCAATTTTATCGACAATAAAATAATGGTACACTTTGTACACCGTGGCCTGGCCTACCTGCTGCTGTTGCTCATTGTATGGTTTGGCTGGAAAGCCAGCCGCCAGTATGGCTTGCTGCGTCGCCAATCGTGGTGGCCCATGGTGCTTGTATTGGTGCAGGTGCTGCTCGGTATTTTTACCGTGCTCAGCAGCAAAGGCATTGTGCCCAATAGCTGGGGTACATTTGAATGGCTGGCACAGTTGCACCAACTCACCGGCATGCTCTTGCTGCTGGCAATGGTGCGGATGCTGTACCTTACCAGCGGTACCCGCAAGGCAGCACATGCATAACGCTGGTTGTCTTTGTGTGTAAGGAAGTACAAACATGATGACAACAACCATACCCACCAGACACACCGCTAAAAAAAAGCTGAAGCGCTATGCAACCGGCACCTGGTTTTCATTGCCGGTACAGTTGTTTTTGCTTCACTTCAAAAAGTATCAGGCACTGTTGCTTATCTGGTACATTTTGTTTGCCACCGTGGGTGGTTCTTTCATGAATAAGTTTGGTGCCCACATGCTCTTTTTGTATCCGGAGTATTTGGGTAAAGTAAATGCCGTTGGCACTTTTTGGGTGGGCTGCGGCTTTGCTGTTTTCCTGATGTGCTGGAACATTACCACTTTCATTTTGCACAGCCGGGAGTTTAAATTTTTAGCAGCTACAGCACAGCCTTTTCTTAAATATTGTATCAACAATGCGATACTGCCACTGCTGTTTATTGTATTCTATTTAGTGCAGGCAATTGAGTTTACCCGCACACAAGAGTTGTTGACTACTGCTAATATTCTGGCCTTGTCGGGTGGGTTTTTAGCCGGTCTTATCTTGGTGTTGCTGATTAGTTTTTTGTACTTCTTTGGTGCCGATAAAACCATTTACAAACGCCTGACGCCGCAAGCCAAAGAAACGCTGGCTGTTAAGAAACACAGGCTACACAATTTTAGGCGGCGCAATAAGCAGCGCATTCGGGTAGACTGGTATTTTTCGGCCACGCTGCGGTTGCGGCAGCCACGCAATGTGTCGCACTACGACGATGCTTTTCTCGAACGCATTTTTAGTCAGCATCACCTGGCCGCCATCTTTTCCATCATGCTGGTGTTTGCCTTACTGGTGCTAGCTGGCTTTCTGCAAGACAATGCCTATTTGCAATTGCCAGCAGCCGGTAGCATCATGGTTTTCTTTGCCATCCTCATAGCCTTGGTGGGTGGTTTTTCTTATTTCATGAGCACTTGGTCGCTGCCTGTGTTGGGCTTGTTGTTTCTTGGTTTTAATTACCTGTATCAGCAAAACATTTTTGACCCCCGCAACAAAGCATATGGCATTGCCTACAACGACACAGCGCATGCAGCTTACAACGAGCAGGCATTGATGCAAGCCACCGATGCCCAATACATTGCCGCCGATTCATTGCAATACATTCAACTGCTCAACAACTGGAAACAACAACAAGGCACCGACAAACCCGTGATGATACTCATTGCCAGCAGTGGTGGTGGCATGCGGGCTGCAACGTTTACCTCGCAGGTATTGCAGCAGTTGGATAGTGCCAGCCAGGGCCAACTCTTGCGCCAAACATTTCTTATGACGGGAGCTTCGGGTGGTATGCTCGGTGCAGCATGGATTCGGGAACTGTACCAGCGGCGCCAGCAGAAAGAACTCAGCGATAGTGCCGCTGCACAACTGGTGCCGGCTGTGTGGCAAGACCTGCTCAATCCGTTGTTCTCTTCTTTCGTGACCCGAGATTTGATGGCGCCTGCACAATTCTTTTCGTATGCCGGGCAGCGCTACATCAAAGACCGTGGGTATGCCTTTGAGCAAAAGCTCAACAGCAACACCATGGGCTGGCTCGATAAACCCATGCTGGCGTACAAAACAGCAGAAGCCAGCGGCCGCCTGCCCCACATGATTTTAAACGCCGTCATTACCCGTGATGGCCGTACCGTCTATTTCAGTAATCATGCGGTACGCTTTTTTACCAAACCACAAATGCCGGGGCATCAACTCTATCCCGATGGCATCGACTTCCATTCTTTTTTTCATGCACAACAGTCCGATAGTCTGCGGTTTTTATCTGCCCTTCGCATGAACGCTACATTCCCTTACGTGCTGCCCAATGTTTGGATGCCTACTTCTCCTGTAATTGATGTAATGGATGCCGGCTTTAGAGACAATACCGGCTTGGAAACGGCTCTCAGATTTATGCAGTTTTTTCGACAGTGGCTGCAAGCCAACTGCAGCAAAGTGATGATACTGCAAATACGGGATAAACCCGAAGGTGGCTGGGACATGCCCTATGAAAGCAACAATATGTTTGATTTGGTAACAAAGCCTGCCTTGCTTACTCAAAACAACCTGTTTCGGTTTCAGGAGTACGACCAGCTAAAACGTCTGGAATTGTTGCAACAGCAACAACCCGGATTAATAGAAAGAGTATTGTTTGAATACACGCCCAACAACCAGCAAAGTGCAGCATCGCTAAGCTTTCACCTTACCAGAAGTGAGCAGCAAGATATTGTGTTGAGCATTCAACACAATGAGCATTTGCAGCGGGTACAACAAGCCATTCAAAGCATGCAATCAAATTAAGGCACCAGCAAATTGATGCTGCCTTGCTGCATGGTAAAATCAAGCGATTCTTCTGTTTGCACCGGATCACCATCAATATGCAATGGTGCCAGCTGCAGGTTGCGTACCTGTATGCTTTTGGCCTGATAATACAGCACGTGATTTTTGCCAATGGTTTCTGCCAGTGAACGCAGTTTGTTATTGCCTCTAATCTGGCGCATCAATGCAAATGGCAAACCAGCCTTGGGCATTTTTTGTACAATCACAATATCGAGCAAACCATCGCTGATGCTGGCCAGTGGGGCAATAGTTACATTATTGCCAAACTGATTGCTGTTGGCCACACTGATAAAAAAAGCATCTGTAAAAAAGCAGAAGTTTTCGATGCACACTTCGAACTGATATGGATGGGCTTTGAAAAACTCTACCAGTGTTTTGGTGGTATAGGTCATTAAGCCACGCCGGCTACTATGCGAAAATCGTTCGGCCACCGCCGCATCAAAGCCGATGCCGGCCAGCATGCAGGCAAAATGCCGGTTTACATTAAAGCTGTCTGTTTTGGCTACTTTACCGGCACGTATCACATCATAAGCCTGCCGCGGTTTTAGCGGAAGTGACGCAGATCTACCCAAACCATTGCCGCTACCCACCGGTATAATGCCGAGGTTCATGCGGGTGTTGCGCACTGCTGCTGCCACCATGTTTACAGTGCCATCGCCACCACAGGCTATTACATCTGTAGCATCAAATTCTTCGGCCAAATGTTGCAGTGAGTAGGCGTTGGTATTGGGCGAGGTATGAAAAATATGATGTTCAATTCCATCGGCATCGGCTTGCTGTCGTAAAAAAGTTTCCAACCCGTCTTTTGACCGGGTGCCTGCCTTGGGATTGATAACAAAAAAATATCGACGTGTCATACCTGCTTCGCTATTATTTACGAGGGGTTTAAAGGTAAGACTGTGTGTACAGCTGAAATGACAAAATCATGTCAATTTTCACCGGAATGTACAGTACGGAGTGCTGCAATACGGTTGTACCTTGCAGCTCCTTAGCACATGAAAAATAAATTGATCAAAGGCTTTAAAATTGTTGGCATCAGTATAGGTGCGTTGCTGCTGTTGATGTTTTTATTGCCCATGCTTTTTCCAGAAAAAGTAGCCACACAAATAAAAGGCTGGGCCAATCAAAGCATTGAAGGTGAACTCAATTTTTCGAAAGTGCGGTTGTCTTTCTTCCGGCACTTTCCCAACCTTACGCTCAGCTTGTATGATTATTCACTTACGGGTAGTGCTCCCTTTTCCAAAGACACACTGGCTGCCGGTAAAGAGCTGGCCATGGGCATCAATCTGTTTTCGTTGTTTAAAGAATCGATTGAAATCAACAAGTTTTATGTAGATGCTTCGAGGTTCAACATATTGGTAGACAAAGACGGCAACGCCAATTACAACATTTACAAAAGCGATACCTCGGCTGCCAGCAATACCAGCGACACAGCATCGGCGCATCTCAATATTGAAGGCATTGAGATTAGCAACAGTCAACTACACTACAACGATCAATCGCTGCCCATGTTGCTGCACATGGATGGCCTCAACTACGAAGGCAATGGCGACTTTGCCCACAGCCAGTTTGAACTGGAATCGGAATTGCAGGCAGATAGTGTGGACTTTATATACGACGGCACTGCTTACATACAACGCAAGCAGCTACGGGCAGAACTCATTACCGGCATCAATACCAATTCGCTGAGTTTCCGTTTTGCCAAAAACGATATCCTCATCAACAAACTACCAGTTGATTTTTCGGGCAGCATGACCATTGTAGATGATGGCTACGATATTGACATGCATGTGGTATCGGGCACTACCGATTTTGGCAACATCTTTTCTGCCTTGCCGCCGGAGTATAACGAATGGTTTGCCAGCACTACATTCAAAGGCCGCTCACAAATCAAACTGGATTTGGAAGGCAAATACCGGGCAGCGCAACACCTGGCACCCAACCTGCACATGCACATGTGGGTGAATGACGGACTGATACAACACAAAGCAGCACCAGCACCACTCGAACATTTTTATACCGGCATCGATTTCAGCATGCCCTCGCTGAATGCAGACAGCATGGAACTGCGTATCGACTCGTTGAAATTTTTGCTGAAAGGAAGCCCTACTTTTTTCACCCTCAGCAGCAAGGGCATTCATAAGCCCATGGTACAAGGCCGGCTCAACAGCCAACTGGATTTATCGTTGCTGGACCAGGCTTTGGGCCTTAGTAATATGGAATTAAAAGGGCTGCTGAATATGCGGGCCAATATCAATGGCCGTTTTGATGGCGACAATCAACTGTTTCCACCCACCAATGCCAGCATTGCGCTGCGCAATGGTTTTGTACAAACCAGCTACTACCCTCAGCCGGTTACCAACCTCAATGTTGATGTAGCTATCAACGGGCAAAGCGGCACCTACAACGATTTACACATTCAACTGAAACCGGTTTCTTTTCAGTTTGAACAGCAGCCTTTTTCACTCACTGCCGATTTACGCAACCTCAACAATGTAGCGTATAATATTGCTGCAAAAGGAACGCTGAATCTCGGGAAGTTGTATCAGGTATTCGCCATTCCTGACTATGGTTTTAAGGGCATGCTGAAAGCGGACCTTGCGTTGCAAGGCACACAGTCAGATTTGATGGAAGGCCGCTATCAGGCACTCAACAACAAGGGTACACTCGAAGCCATCAACTGGCAATTGCGCAGCCGCGATTATCCGTATCCGTTTGAAGTACCAACCGCATCGCTTCGTTTCGATAGAGAAAAAGCCTGGCTCAGCAATACACAAATACAATACCGTGGCAACAGTATGATGCTCACGGGATATGCCAGCAATTTTATCGGATATTATTTACAGGGAACTCCGCTTACTGGTAAGCTGAGTGTACGCAGTAAGAAATTGGTGGTTGATGATTTTATGGAGCTGATGCCAGCCGACAGCAGTGCTGCAGCAGATAGCACTACTGCCAGCACGGGTGTTGTGATATTGCCCCGCAACCTGCAGCTTAGCTTCGACGCTTTGGTAGATGAAATCGTATACGGCCAATCTACTATCCGCAATTTTGGCGGACAGTTGCAACTGCAGCAAGGCAAGCTCGATATGCGGCAAACCCGTTTTAGCATTGCCGGTGCCAATGTGCAAATGGAAGGCAACTACGCACCGCAGCACACCAAAAGCGCCTTGTTTGCTGCTAAGCTCAAAGCCGATTCTTTCGATGTAAAAAAAGCCTACGATGAAATACCCCTGTTTCGGGAAATAGCCAGTGCGGCAAAAGGCGTACAAGGCCTGGTATCTCTCGATTATGCACTCGATGGCCGCTTAAACGAAACCATGTATCCGGTGATGCCCAGCCTCAAAGGCAGCGGCTACCTGAAGCTGGAAAATGTGAAAGTAAAAGGCCAAAAGATATTGGGTGCCATCAGCAAAAAAACGGGTAAGGATAGTTTGAGTCAGGGCAATATTAAAGCGGTGGTCATTAAAAGTAAAATTGCCAATAATATCATGACCATTGAACGCACCAAAATGAAAGTGTTTGGCTTTCGGCCACGCTTTGAAGGGCAGGTTTCGCTGGATGGCCGCATGAACCTGAAGTTTCGGTTGGGTCTGCCGCCGTTTGG
>JADLHL010000231.1 GCA_020848815.1 Chitinophagaceae bacterium
AAATATTCGAGCATGGTGAGTGCCTGAATGGTTTTACCCAAACCCATATCGTCGGCCAAAATGCCGCCACATTCTGCATCTTTCAAAAAATTAAGCCACTGAAAACCTGACACCTGATAAGGCCTGAGCACTGGTTGCAGATGCTTGGGGGCTGCCACTTTTTTGATGTGTTTAAAATCTCGCAGCCGATCAAATTTTTCTTCCAGTTCTACCAGCAACTCCATTTCATCCCGTTGCTCATACAACTCATCTATTACCCCAAACTGATAGCGGCTGAGGCGCAACTGGCTGCCATGGCTTTCACCCACCTTAAACAGCAATGAATATTTCTTCAACCATTCTTCGGGTAAAATACCCAATGAGCCATCACCGAGGTGCACAAAGCTTTGCTTGGCTGCCAAAGCTTTTTTAATATCCGATATGCGAACGTGCTGATCGCCAAACTGTACATCTACTTTGGCATCAAACCAATCTACACCACTACTAATGCGTATTTGTGTAGTAGGCCTTGCTGCATTGAAACGGAAATTGCGCAGCGTATCAAAACCCAATACAGGAATTTGCATTTCCTGCATTGATTCCATGAAAAGGAAAAACCAGTTGTTGCGCAATACTTCGGTTCCTTTCAGTACCAACTGCCGGCTACGTTCGGGCCTGATGAAGTTAGTATGCAGGTTGTTGAGCTTCTGAAAAAACTGATGTTCTTTTTCGAGCATGCGATGGATAACCGTGATACGACCATTGTGCACGGCCGTTATGGTAGCTTGCTCGTTGGCTGGCGCTACTACATTGCCATACCTGAACTGTGGCACAAATGCTAAAAACTCGCCTTTCTCCTGCAGCTGAATGCTTATGACCGGCTCCTGATCTCGCAGTTGAGATGTAATCGATTTATCGAACTGAACTTCGTATTCAGCAGTAATCGGCAGTATCTTTTCTTCGGCAAAAGCAGGCCAATCATCTTTGCTTACCAACAGCGGTTGTGCAAAGTGCAATGCCACTTGCACATCTTCCGGTTTTTGCCAGCAATACAGTGTGTCGTTGCGTAGCATAAGCAGCATAGATGCCCATTCGTTATCTGCCAAAGACCATTGCTCACCCGTTGCTTTTGCCATGCAGCTTATTTCAAAAGCATCGCCTTCGGCAGTTACGCTGAGTACGGGCCGGATAAAGGCTTCGCTTAAATGCGCCTGAGTAAGATTCGCCGTTACAAACTTTTGCCCTTGCTTCAATAAATAGCAGGGATTGGCTTGGTTTTCAGTCCAGATTTTTACCAGCTTCGGATGTAAGTATTCATGAATAAGCACTCGTGTTTCATCGGGCAAATCAGCGCCGTTTGTTTGTACGATGTTGTCCCAAATGCCACTAAATGGCGAATTGCGGTTGAGGTACTTGTTTACTTCGCTATCGCTGAGTTTGCGCAGCAGTTGCAACAACTGTTTATCCTCTTCGCCAAACACTTCTGTGTCCACAAATTTTCCCAAATCAAGCCGCTCCACTTTTCCGGCAAACTGCCCCTCTTCGTTGAGCGTTCCTTGCACAGCGTCCACAATGAAGTACGGATAGGTTTGTTCTTCCCGCCTGAACACCAAACCAATGGTTTTCAAATCCCGCTGCACCTCCGGAACGGGCAATGCCTCTTTTTCTTGTGCAGGCATTGGCGCAGCTACAGGACGAGGAGCCGTATTGGCAGGCATATTTACCCGCTTAATACTTGTATCTAACACCCGTAAAAATGGCTTGCCGTCTTTATAAGTAAATTCAAATTTCCCGGTCAGGTCATCATCCAAAGTATATCCGTAGAGGCCGAGCAATTTTTCTTTATCACGGTCGTAGTTGCGAATGCTATCGAAGTAATTGGCTCCATAAGCATTGAGCAGTTGCAGAAACAACGCCGTTTTATGCTTGCATAAAATGTGGTCTTCATCGTGACAGGTACAACTGGTGTCAAAGTAGCGTTCATCGTTTTTTCGAATCACCAGTTTGTATGCTTGTCCTTCCAACACCAGTTCTGCTTCTACTTTTTCGTTGGCAGCACTGGTAATAGTAGCCGAGTGGGTACGCAAAATTTCTTCGGCTGCATCATAGTTATCATTGCCGGTAAACATGCGAATCATTTTAAGATCGATGTGCCGGATTTTGATAAGTGTGTGGGCTTGCTTGTACCGCATGATTTGCCCGCCCAGCAAACCTTGTTCACTCATTTCTTGCAGTTGAATGAGAGCCGCAGCTTTGTGCCTGCACACTTCGGTAAGGTTGTAGGGGCAGGTACAACGCAGCGTCATGGTACGTGGCTGGTTATAGTGGTCTATTTTCACCTTGTACCAGGTGTTGTACATATCATCTTTTATGCGGAAAGAAACCGACTCCAAAATGGGGTTGTGTTCCAGCAAATCCATTTGCCCGAGGGCATGAATGCGTTTGCCTCGCTTAATCACTTCCTCGCTGGCGTTGTTGTAAATATGCTTTATAAAAAAAGGGAGCGACATATAAGGTGGCCGGGCGTTTACACCCGGCAATATCAATTTGGTTTGCTATTGTTACCTACAATTTCAAAGTATTCCGGCTGTGGTCTGCTTCGAAAAGGGCAATTGGCAAAAGTAACGGAAAAAGTGAGGCATAAACAAATGCTGTTGAATGCCAGCCCTACGGGCAATAAAATACCCCGAAAGCCATTAGCTCCGGGGTATTCAACAAATTAATGTTGCAGTAATTCCTGTTGGGTTAATCTTTTACCTCAAACAATTTTGCTTTATCCACTACTATTACTTTCATTCCATCGTTGAGGGTGCGGAAAATAACGTTGTAAGGTTCGCTTACCACTTGTTGGCCCTTGGTAAGGCCGCTGGTAATTTCAATGAAACGGGTATCCTGAATACCGGTTTTCACAATCACTTTTTTTACCGTACTGGTAGCTTTGTCGTACACAAACACTACCACGTCTTTTTCTTCATCCTCGCTGCTGGCAGGTGCCGCATCATCCATGCCCGCTCCTTTTGGCTTATCAGATTTGTTGTCGGTAGTTTTTTTATCGCCTTTATCACGGGTTGCTACGGCATTAATAGGTACGCCAAGTACGTTAGTTCTGATTTTGGTTTGAATATCTGCACTGGCAGTCATACCAGGACGGAAAGGAAAGTTGCGGGGTTTGCTGGGGTCAATTAAATCGGCATAGCTTTCGGGCAGCAGGCGGATGTATACTTTATAGTTGGTCACCTCATTGCTGCTGGCTGCCCCTGCTGTAACGGCTCCTGTATTGCTGCTGGCAATCTGGTACACAACGCCTTTGAATTTACGACCCAAATAAGCATCCACACTAATCAATGCACTATCGCCGATGTGTACTTTAGGTACATCGTTTTCTGTTACATCTACCCGTATTTCCAAACGACTCATGTCGGCAATGCGCATCATTTCAGTACCGGCCATTTGTGCGGTACCTACCACACGTTCACCCTTCTTTACATTCAGCAGGCTTACCACACCATCCATGGGCGATACAATAGTAGTACGGCTTACATCTTTGCTGGCCCGCTGCAGGTTGGCCTGTGAGCTGGCTACTTGTGCTTTGGCAGCATCAATAGAACGCAAAGCCGCGTTGTAACTGGCTCTTGCATTGTTGTAGGCATTTTCTGCTACTTCAAATTCCTGGCGGCTGATCACTTTGCCATCGAGTAGTTTTTTCTGGCGGTTGTATTGTGCCAATGCCTGATCCATAGCGCTTTTCAAACCCTGCAATTGGGCTTCGGTATTGGCTACCTGAAACTGGTTTTGATTGACAACGGCCGCAGCTTGCTGCTGTTGAATATTGTAGATATCAGCATACACCCGTGCCAGCACCTGGCCGCGACGAACGCTATCGCCTTCGGCTACGGTGAGTTCGGTAATTTCGCCACTCACGTCGGAGCTCATTTTTACTTCTATCTCCGGATAGATTTTTCCGCTGGCATTCACGGTTTCAATTATGGTGCGGCTATCGGCCAGTTCTACTGCTACTTTCACGCCATCTTCGCCACCAATAGTACCCGTTTTTTTGAGTACCACCAGTACTACCAGGGCTACTACTAAAATGCTGACAATCCAAATTGTTTTCTTCTTCATGATAATTGCTTATGCGGTGTTGCAATGGTATAGGCAGGCTTACAGACTGATGCCTGAGCCGCGATAAAATTCTAAAATTTTGGTACGAAAAACGTATTCAAAACGGGCAGTGAGCTGATCAATGAGTGCCCGCTGTACATTGTTTTGTAAAGTAATCAGTTCAAACACAGGCAACAGGCCTACTTCAAAGCGTTGCTGGCCAAGGCTATAGCTGTAAGCGGCGGTTTGATAAGCCTTTGTACGACTGTTGTAAGTGGCCAATGCATTGATAGCATTTTGATATGCCGTGTAAATATCCTGCTTCAGGGTCAGGCTATCCGCCGCCATTTGCAGCTGAATGTTTTCCTGATTGATGATGGCCCGCTTGTAATTAGTACGAGCCTGATGCCCGTTGAAAATTGGCACCTGCAAACTCAAACCCACAGACTGGCGGAAGTTGTAATCCAGCTGGCGGAAATAATTAGCATCTACAAAACTGGACGGAATACTAACAGGTGTATTCACAAAATAAGATTGGCCCTGTACCGACACAAAAGATTGAGTAGGCACAACTGCGCTTACGTTATTACCCTTGGGCAATCGTGACAAGGCACTGGAATAAGCACTTTGAATGTTGCCAAATGCACTGATGGTGGGATACATGCTGGCTTTGGCTACAGCTGCATTTTTTTCTGCAGCTTGCAAGCGTAGTTTGTTGGCTACTTGCAATGGACGCAATTGCACAGCAGCAGCATATACAATTTCCGGCTGCAGGTCTGCAATAGCAGCTACAGGTATTTGATCGATAGGCGGGGTAGTGATTTCGAAGGGGGTACCTGCATCCAGCATCAACAACGCTTTCAGTTGCAACAAATTGAGGCGGTAAGTACTTTCTGCAGTAACAATAGTGGCACTGTCACGGGCCAGTTGGGCTTCGAGTTCGGCAGCATTCAGCTCCGGAACAGAACCTGCATCTACCCGCTTACGGGTAATAACGAGCTGCTCCATGGTTTGTGCAGCCTGTACCTGAGCCGTACGTTTTTGCTCACTGCTCAGCAGCGCCTGTAAGTACGCCGCTGCTACGTTCAGCGCTATATCGTCCTGCACTTTTTTGGTTTGCACTTTGCTGGCTTCCATCGTCAGGCGGTTGGCCTCAATGGTATTTTTCTGGCTAAACCAGTTGAACAACGACACACCCGTTTGGATGTTCATGTTGCTGAATGTGATGTTGTTTTGGGTAAACTGGTTGGTGGTGGGGTCAATGCTTCGGCCAAACTGCTCACCCAGCGATGTGCTGAAGTTGAGGGTGGGCCAGCGACCGTCGCGGCTTTGCTGGTACACCAGCTCATTAAGCCGGGCCTGCACATCCGTTTGTTTTACCGAAATATTGTTGGCAATGGCATACTCCACGCAGCGGCGCAGGTCCCATTTATCTTGGGCAGCAGCTGTTTGCATAACCATGATTCCCAAAAGCAGGTATCCAAATTTCTTCATACCGCAAATGTAGCCCCGCCACAGGCTCAGCCCACGGTTTTTGGATAAGTGGCGGGTGAACCCGTTCAACGCATGATAAAACGGATGGGAATGAATAGCCAACCGCGGCCGCAAAACCCGCCCCTTAAAAATGCCTGCTACAAACCGGCATGCTGTGCTGCCTTAGATAAATCTTGTTGCAGCACCTCCGCATCTTCCAGCCCAAAGTACACCCGTACCTGCCTGTGCGTAGCATTGCTTGCATCAAAATCTGCAGCAGACATGCCAGCACATTTGGGTATAATGAGGCTCTCGTGCCCACCCCAGCTTACGGCCATGCGAAAACGTTTCAACGCATTGCAAAAGCTTTCCATTTGCTGCACTGTTTTTACTTCGAGAGCAAACGTGAGCAACCCTCCGGCATCTTTCATTTGGCTTTTGGCCAGTGCGTATTGCGGATGCTGCGCATCGAGCGGGTAAATGATATTGGACACCCAAGGCTGTAGTTTCAACCAGGCAATCATGGCATGAGTGGTGCGTGTAACACGTTCCAATCGGATGGGCAACGTACGCAAACCACGGAGCAACAACCATGCATGAAAAGGCGTGGCTCCGGCGCCTGTTGTCATGTATTCGCTGTAAAATATTTTCGACATGTGGGCTTTGCTACCGCTTACCACACCGGCTACCACATCGCTGTGGCCACCAATGAATTTAGTGGCACTCTGCAGCACCAAATCAATGCCGTGTTTAATGGGCTGTTGATACAAAGGCGTACAGTAACTATTGTCAATAACGGTCACAATGTTGTGCTGTTTGGCCAGCGCCGCCACGGCCGACAAATCTTGCAATTCGTAGGTCCAGCTATTGGGGCTTTCGAGGTAGTACAATACCGTGTTGGGTTGCGTGGCGGTCTGCCAGTGTTCAATGGCCGTGCCATCTATGTACGTAGTGGATACTCCAAAGCGGGGCAGTATTACTTCAAACAACCGCTGTGCCCATGTGTAAGGCGCTTTCACACTTACAATGTGGTCGCCGCTTTTTACAAATGGCAATACCGAACAAAAGATAGCCGATGCGCCGCTGTTAAATACCAGTGCATCTTCTGCGCCATCCAAAGCCGCCAGTTTTTGTTTCAGAATTTCTACTGTAGGGTTATTGCCACGGCTGTACAAAAACACATCATACTCCGCTGCAAATGCCTGTCGCATGTCGTCTACAGTATCAAACAAAAAGTTGCTGGTTTGTACTATCGGTGGCGACACCGCATTGAAGTATTCTTCATGTTGTTCGCCCAGTTGATTGAGGATATACGACAAGTCTAAGTCAGACATCGGTTTTACTTTTTTGAATAAACACAAAATACACCGCTACAAACAGCAGCAGCAGGCCCACACCTGTGAGTGCAGCCTTCCAGTTGTCGAGCACTACGGCAGTGGCAACCACTCCGTAGGCCAGCATAAATACAATAGCGATAGCCGGAATGATTTTGCTGATAAAGCCGGGTTGCACCAGTTCATCATTTACTTTTCGGTACCGCAAAATGAGCAAAGCCAATGCACAGGTGATAAAGCCCATGCTATCCAAGAAAATGGAGAACCCCAAAATATTATCGACGCCTTTACCGAAAAAAGTAACGGCAACAGTAATCACGGAAAAAGTAATCAAGCCCGGCACCAACGCTTGGGTTTTGGGGTGCTGATAACTGAATATTTTCGGCAGCACACCATCTTTGCTCATGGCGTACATCACCCGTGGATTACTCATGAGTAAAATATTGACGTATGCCAACACACTGATGAACATGGCGAAATCAAACACCTTGCCGCCCACCTTGCCAAACAAAGCCTGAAACAACAACGATCCAATTGATGTGGCATTTTTCATGTTGTCGTAGCCAATCACCTGCACATATGCATAGTTGACTGTGAGGTATAGCAAAATGATGATGATGATGCCAATGAAAATGCCTTTTTGTAACGTACCCTGCTTACTTACTTCACCACCAAAATTGATGGTTTGCTGATAGCCACCGTAGGTAAAAGAAACCGCCACCATACTTATCACCAACAGCAGTAAACCATTGTCGCCGGTGTAGGTACGGATAGGATCGGTGCTGTAATCGGTGGGCGTTACTTGCTGGCCGGTAAACATGGCAGCAATCAACAACAAGATGAGGCCCACTTTTACAATCATCAGGATATTTTGGGTGCGGCTGCTCGTTTTCAAGCCCATCAAATTCACCAGAAAAAATATGCCCACTGCTACAATGGACAAGGTCACATTGAAAGCGAAACCCATTTGCTTATCAAACAACAGGTGACTACAATATTCTGCACCAATCAATGTAACCACAGCCAGCGAAGCAGCATTACTAATGAGGATGAGTGTATTGACAGTAAAGCCAACCGCAGGATGATATGCATAAGAAAACACTTTGTAGTAAGCGCCGACTACGGGTAACCTGGCGCCAATTTCTGCAAACACAAAGGCCCCCAGCATGGCCATCAAACCACCTATGAGCCAGGCACTGTAAAAAATAGTCTCGGTGCCACTTTTGGCGGCAATACCGGCAGGCGTTTTAAAAATGCCCATGCCTATTACCAGGCTAACCACAATGATGGTGAGGTCAAACAAACCCAGCTTATTCGAATTGTTCATGTACCTGTATTTTTACAACTTACTAACTACCCGTTTTCTTATGCCACTAAAAATAGGGGTTTGCTTTATTGCATGCTTTTTTTTCCAAACCCTAAAGGCGCAGTCCATTGTCAGCGATACCCTCACCGGCACAGATAGTGCCAGCATTACGGCCAATCCTTTCGGCTTGCAGCAGCGCAGTTTGAGCACTGCCAGCATCAAGCGATATCAAACCAATGTTTTGCAACTGGCAGCACCCGGCAATCTGGTCACTGCGTTCAACACGGTGCCCGGCATCCGCATGGAAGAACGGTCGCCCGGCAGCTATCGCCTCAACATTCGGGGTAGTTCATTGCGCAGCCCCTTTGGTGTTCGCAATATCAAAATGTATTACAACAATCTGCCGCTGACTGATGCCGGTGGCAATACATACTTCAACCAAATGACCAGCAATAGTTTTGGCACCGCCACTATTGTGCGTGGCCCCGCCAGCAGCATGTATGGCGCAGGCACCGGTGGCCTGGTGTTGATGGAAGCCTTCAGCAACGATCAGCCATTGGTGCAGGCAGAATATAGTACGGGTTCGTATGGTTTGCTCAACCTGATGGCGGCAGTAAACTTTGGGCAAAAAGATAACCGCAACCGCATCAGCTATGCCCACAATGAAAGCCGTGGCTACCGTGACCAAACAGCTATGCGCCGCGACCAACTGGCATGGACCAGCCAGCTGAAAGCCAGCGATAAACAAACGCTTACAGCAACGATGTTGTACAGTAACATGTACTATCAAACTCCCGGTGGATTAACATTGGCGGAGTACAACAGCAATGCAACAGCTGCCCGACCTGCAGCTGGCGGTTTCCCTTCTGCACAGCAAGTGAATGCAGCCATTTATCAGCAGAACTTATTGGCAGGAATCAGCAGCCAGCTCAAGCTCAACGGGCAATGGAGCAATACCACAGCTTTGTATGGTTCGTTTGCGACCATTAAAAACTCCGCCATCCGTAACTACGAAAACAGAAGCGAACCGCACATGGGGGCCCGTACTGTTTTTGCTTATGAAAAAAAACTCGACAACTCCAGCATCAAGTGGCAAAGCGGCGCAGAATTTCAGGCAGGATTTTTTAATACACAGGTAAGCCGCAACAAGCTGGGGCAAAGAGATTCTTTGCTGACGAACGACGATCAAACTTTTTATACCGGCATTGCATTTACGCAAGTGGAATGGGTATGGAAGAATGGCTTTTATGCCAATGCCGGCGCCAGTCTCAACATCAACAAAGTGAAGATTGCCCGTTTGTCGAGTTTGCCCATTGTAACACAAGAACGTACTTACAACAATGAAGTAGCACCCCGCCTGAGTGCCGGCTACAAATGGAAAAACAATTGGGAAACACAGATAACAGTGAGCAAAGGATTTTCGCCGCCTACCGTAAGTGAATTGCTGCCCAGCACCGGCCGCATCAGCACCGATCTGGAAGCAGAAACCGGCT
>JADLHL010000232.1 GCA_020848815.1 Chitinophagaceae bacterium
CACTTTTGGTGGATGATGAACCCGGTAGTTTGGCTACATTGGAACAACTGATTCAAATGTATTGTCCTTCGCTCAAAGTGATAGGCAAGGCCATGAACCCCATTGAAGCCACGGCGCTGATTGAAGCGCTGAAGCCACAGTTGGTATTTCTCGATATTGAAATGCCTTATGGCAATGCCTTTGATATGCTGGATAAAATCAAAGACATTTCTTTTGAAGTGGTATTTGTAACTGCCTACAATACTTATGCATTGAAAGCATTTCGCTATGCTGCTGCAGATTATTTGTTGAAGCCGCTCAACATAGATGAATTGATTGATGCCGTAAACCGGATTGCAGGAAGAATCGGTAGCCAGGATGTAAACAGTCGCATTGGTACATTGCTGGATAATCTGAATGACAAATCGGACAAGTTTCGTAAAATTATTTTGCCCATCAACGATGGTTTTTTAGTAGAAGATGTGGAGCAGATTATGTACCTGAATGCAGAGGGGAGTTACACAACCATTCATTTAGCATCCAATAAAAAAGTGATGGTGTCAAAACTGTTGAAAGAGTTTGAAGACATACTACCGGAATCTGATTTCTGTCGCATACATCATTCCACCATCATCAATATTAACTACGTCAAGAAATTTTATAAAGGCAGAGGGGGAGAAGTTGAGTTAGCCAACGGAGAAGTCATGCTGATTTCTACCAGGAAAAAGAGTGACTTTCTCAACAGGTTCAAACATTAGCCTATACAGCAAAACCCTTTTCTCCGGAGAGGGTTTTTTACTTTCAGGACGGTGCAGGTTTGTTTATCTTATTGAAGCGGGTAATTTGGTGCACGAATTGCTAAACGGCTGTCGGCCGCTATCCTTATTGCCTTATGATATACACTTCCCATTGTAGATTACGTGTGGCTTTTGCAGCCCTGTTGATGTCTTTTTTTTCGAATGGATTATTGGCTCAGGTATTGCCCAATAAAACGGCGGTGCTACAAGCCATGGTAAAAGCCAATCAATACTTCATGCAAAAATGGCCCGATGCGGGCAAACCGATTTTTACGAATATCGAACGGCCCAGCAATATCTGGACACGTGCCGTGTATTACGAAGGGCTGATGGCACTTTATAAAATAAAGCCCGACAAGGCCTACTACGACTATGCTACACAATGGGGCCAAAAGCACCAGTGGGGCCTGCGTGGTGGCATTCAAACCCGTAATGCGGATAATCAGGCTTGCGGACAAACCTATCTCGATTTGTATTTGATAGATAAGAAGCCGGAGCAGTTACAGCACATCAAAGCATCAATGGATTTGATGCTGCAAACAGACAAGCGGGATGACTGGAACTGGATTGATGCTTTGCAAATGGCCATGCCGGTATTTGTAAAACTGGGAAACATAACAGGAGATACCAGCTATGCCCGCAAAATGTACGAGATGTATGCCTACACTAAGTACCGGCATGGAGGAAATGGATTGTACAACCCTGTAGAAAAACTGTGGTGGAGGGATAAAGATTTTGTACCACCGTATAAAGAACCCAACGGTGCCAATTGCTACTGGAGCCGCGGCAACGGTTGGGTGGTAGCTGCACTGGTACGTACGCTGGATGAACTGCCTAAAACAGATCCTGCTTATCCTGAATACCTGCAGGATTACAAAGACCTGCTGACTGGCGTACTGCCTCAGCAGCGGCTGGATGGCTACTGGAATGTAAGCCTGAAAGACCATACTCATTTTGGTGGCAAAGAACTGAGCGGTACTGCACTTTTTGTGTATGGTATGGCCTATGGTATCAACAAAGGATTGATAGACAGAAAAACGTATTTGCCCGCGGTAATAAAAGCATGGAATGCCATGGCGGCCGAATGCCTGCACAAAGATGGTAAACTCGGCTACGTACAAGGCACCGGAAAGGAACCCAAAGATGGTCAGCCTGTGACCTACACCAGTACCCCCGATTTTGAAGATTACGGGTTGGGTTGCTTTTTGCTGGCAGGTACAGAAGTGTATAAATTGAAGTAATTGAAAGTAATTGTCGTATTTACTATTGTAAAGCATGATGTACATCATGAAATGCCTGAAAATGCAGGGGTTATACACAAAAAATCAACTTACTGGTAACTTTTTCAGGATGCAACAGGATAGTTAAAGGGGGTGGGTGGAAGTACTTTTATGCTGCTTGTAAAAATTGTAAAAACCAAAACGATTGAATTCATAACTACTGCCAGAAAAAACGATTGCCATTACCTAGTAAAACTGCCATAGCTGAGTTGTAAATACCATATCATTTATTGCTCTGCTGCAACAACCAACTGAACTTTTTTTTCATTGACATAGACAACGGAACTGCTACACAGTAGCGGCATCTATATGCCTGTGTACATATATGAATATTTCTGTTTCCCGATAAATACCAAATGTATCATGTGTAGAAAACTCGTTACAGGTTCCCTCATAGCCATGTTACTCATTACAGGCATTACAGCTTGTAGAAAAGAGGCTTGGGATGAATATTACGGACGACCTGATACGCTGGAGTCGCCCATCTATCAGGTGCTTCAGAGCAAGGGCAATTTCACTCACCTGCTGGCCGCCATTGATAAAGCAGGATATAAAAACACCTTATCCGGCGCCGGCTACTGGACCTTGTTTGCACCTCACGATTCTGCCTTTCAGGTGTATTTCAAAGAAGCAGGTATTGCAGGTGTGGCACAGATGGACTCCATTACTTGTCAAAAAATTGTGACCTATTGTCTGGTATTTAATGCCTTCAAAAAAGATCGGGTAGATGATTACCAAAGCAATGCCGGATGGGTACCCAATACTGCATTTAAACGCCGTACCGCTAACTATAAAGGTATTTATGACGGCACCAATACAGCGGGAGCTCCGGTTAAAGCTATATCCAGCAACCGCAATAATCTTGGGGGTATTTTTTGGGTAGAAGCAGATAATAACAACAAGCATCTGCCCATTTTTACGGATACATTTTTCAATGCCAGAGCAATATCCACTGCTGACTACAGCTATTTCTATCCTGCTGCTTCTTTCAGAGGATTTAATGTGGCCGACGGTAGCGTAGTAATGCAGGACATTCCTGCAGAAAATGGTGTAATTCATGTGATTAATAAAGTGATTACGCCATTGGCCAGTATTGATGAGTACCTGTCGTCAAAACCAGACTACAGTGAGTTTAAAAAACTATTTGATAAATACCTGGTGAACTATGTGCTGAACCCTGTAATGACGCAGCGCTACAAAAACCTCACTGGCAAATCGGATGATGTATACACTAAAGTGTACAACGGGTTGCTGGCGTTTTCGCCCAATAACGAAAACTACCTGAAAGTGCAGGACAACGATGCGCAGCGTGATGGGTACACCTTGTTTGTACCAAAAAATGATGTACTCCTCAACTACATTCAAAATGTATTGCTGGAGCATTATCAAAACCTCGATCAGATACCGGTAAACATTTTGTATGATTTCATCAATGCACACATGTGGCAATCATCTGTGTGGCCAAGTAAATTCAACAATACATTTAGCTATTTGGGAGAGCCTGCAAGGTTTAATGCCAGCACAGATATC
>JADLHL010000233.1 GCA_020848815.1 Chitinophagaceae bacterium
AGTGCTGGTGCAAAGTCTAAACTGTCCAGCATAGTGCACGGCATTTTGCTGATGTTATCCGTTCTGTTTTTCGCAGACTATCTCAATCTGATACCCAAAGCAAGCCTCGCTGCAATTTTGATTTTTACCGGTTACAAACTGGCAAAAATCAAGTTGTTTACGGAGCATTACCGCAAAGGCTGGGATCAGTTTTTGCCCTTCATCATTACAGTTATTGCCATCCTCTTGTCAGACCTGCTGATAGGCATTTTAATAGGTATGGTAGTAGGTATGTACTTTGTATTGCGCAGCAATTTTAAGTCGGCAATTTTCTTTATCAAAGATGAACATCGCTATCTTATTCGTTTTCGCAAGGAGGTAAGTTTCCTCAACAAAGCATTGATGAAAGGCATACTGGAATCTATCCCTGATGGCACTTCTGTTTTGGTAGATGCTACTAAAAGCGATTTCATTGACCGCGACATTATTGATATGGTAAACGACTTTATTATTAATGCAGAAACCAGAGGCATTAATGTGTACATTAAATTCAGCAATTCTGCATCAAAATCTTTCTTCCACGACAACAAAATGGTCATCGACTAACCATTCATTTTAAAAAAATACAACTATGAAATCATACGAAAAATTACTGCTGGAAAACAAGGCTTGGGCCAAAGAAATGAAGGATGGAGATCCTGAATATTTCAAAAGATTGGTGGGCATTCAAACACCCGATTTTTTATGGATTGGCTGCAGCGACAGCCGTGTGCCGGCCAATGAAATCACCGGCACAGCACCTGGTGAAATTTTTGTGCAGCGCAATATTGCGAACATGGTGGTGCACACCGATCTGAACCTGCTGAGTGTGCTGGAATATGCAGTAGTACACCTGAAAGTAAAGCACGTAATTGTATGCGGACACTATGGTTGCGGCGGTGTAAAAGCGGCACTCAGCCATCACAACCTGGGCATTATCAACAAGTGGCTGCGCAATATTAAAGATGTATATCGTTTGCACGAAGATGAACTGGCCGCTATTGAAGATGAAGATAAGCGGGTAGACCGCATGGTGGAGCTAAACGTGGAGGAACAAGTACTGAACTTAGCTAAAACTTCTATTATTCAAAAAACATGGAAACATGAGCAGCGGCCCACTTTGCATGGCTGGGTGTACAGCCTTGCCAACGGCATTTTAAAACCATTGGTCACCATGGATGCAAATACCCATCTCGATCATATTTACGAATATGACGACCTGTAACTTTAGGTCATTTGTACCAGGCCCCAATACAATGGCAGGCCAATGGTAATATTCAGCGGAAACGTAACGCCCAGAGCCATCGGGATGTACAAACCCGGATCGGCTTTGGGCGCTGCCAACCGCATGGCTGCGGGCACAGCGATGTATGATGCACTCGCTGCAAGCACCGACAACATCAACCGGTTTCCTTCCTGCATGTGCAGCATGCCAGAGGCCCATGCAGTGATACAACCGTTGAACAATGGCATCAACAATGCAAAAACCGTTACAAACCAGCCATAGTGCCGGAAAGCCTTGAATCGTCTGGCTGCCACCATCCCCATTTCTAACAGAAACACAGCCAAAAACCCTTTGAAAATATCGCTGGTAAATGGCTCAATACCCTTAGCCTGTTTTTCATCGCTGATAATGCCAATGAGCAGGCTACCCATTATCATCAATACACTTCCGTTGGTAAACGCATCGTGTAGTACACCTTTCATAGAAGTGGCACTGCCAGCTTCTTTATCATAGCGGCGAATGAGCAACACGCCAATGATGATGGCTGGCGCTTCCATAAGTGCCATGGCCGCTACCATGTGCCCGCCATAGGCTATTTGCCGGCCTTCCAAAAAAGTAGCAGCCGCTACAAAAGTGACAGCACTTACTGAGCCATACGCTGCCGCAACGGCGCCTGCATCGGGCACAGCCAGCTTTCTTTTCAAAATAAAAAACGAATACATGGGCACCAGCATGGCCAGCACAATGGCTGCAGCCAAGGTAACGGCTACTTCTTTGGTAATACCACTATGTGCCAGCTCTTCTCCTCCTCTGAAGCCTATTGAAAACAATAAATACAATGAAATGAACCGCGAAGAACTCGCCGGAATCTCCAAATCACTTTTTACTGTAGCAGCTACAACGCCCAGTAAAAAAAACAGCAACGTGGGGTTGGTAATGTTGCTGATTAATATATCTGTGTTCATTAAAGGCGCAAGTTAGGCTGCCCGCAAAAAATGGCAGGTAGCACATAACGCAGGGTTATAAAAAAGCTGAAAAATCTACGCAATCATTTGCGGGCAGCCTTAAAACCAGCAATGGCTTTGCGGGTAAAATCGCTGAGCACCAGCCTGCCACTAATGGCGGCTCTTTCCCGAAGCAGGATATCCCAATGCTCGGTACCCTTCCAAAACATCGCCTTCATTTCGGCCATGGCCTGGGGGCTGCTGTGTGCCAAAGTGTGGGCTAAATGGCGAACCGCTTCATCCACATCTTCCATGTTGTCGTACACTTCGGCAAACAAACCTTTGTGCTTGGCCCATTCGGCATTGCGCCACTTGCCGGCATCAATGGCCAGTTGAGAAAAGGCCGAGGTACCCATTTTTCTTTCTACCGCAGGGCCCACCACAAACGGGCCAATACCTACGGCCAGCTCACTCAGTTTTACATCGGCCGAATGATGCGCAATGGCATAATCACAAGCTGCTGCCAGGCCTACACCACCGCCTACACATTTGCCCTGAATGCGACCAATGATAAGCTTATTGCATTTACGCATGGCATTGATGACATGGGCAAACCCGCTGAAAAATTGCAGCCCTTCTGCTTCGGTTTGAATGGCCATCAATTCATCGAAAGAAGCACCAGCACAAAAGGCTTTCTCGCCTTCACTTTTTAGAATGATTACACAGCATTCATCATCATTGCCCAAGGCATGAAATGTTTGTGCCAACTGATTGAGCAAATGTGCAGGCAATGAGTTGCTCTGCGGATGCTGAAACTGTACGGTAGCAATATGATTGTGTACGTGATATGCCACGCCACCTTGTAATGATGTATTCATAAAAGCAAGCATTTATGATTGCGCAATAGCAATCGTTTTTCACAATACAAAGGTAGCAGGCAATGCTGTCTCACTCGCCTGCTACTGTTTATTCTTCCCGCTTTCTTACCATGGTTAAAATGGTAGCCACACCCACAATTTCATTCAACTCATCCAGTATTTCTACATACCATTTTACGAT
>JADLHL010000234.1 GCA_020848815.1 Chitinophagaceae bacterium
ATGAATGAGGAATGATGAATGAGGAATGATGAATGAGGAATGATGAATGAGGAATGAGGAATGATGAATGAGGAATGATGTGGACCATTGAACCCAAAATCGTCGTTTCCCTTTGTGCTCCCGATAGCTATAGAGACTTCGAGCCTTCGTGGTTCAAAAAATCAAACGCAAGACCTGCAATCTGCAAACTGCAAACTGTTGATTGCATACTACTAATCCCTTACTGCTCCTTGTGCCTCTTTCGTGTCTTCGTGATTCAAAACCATTCTGTAGTAAACACACGTATGTTTTGCAAACCGCAAATTGCTAACTGCAAACCATACATTACTTCGTGCCCCTTTGTGCCTTGGTGGCTTTGTGGTTCAAAAAAAATCTGTGGTTATATTGCCTGATGATTAAACGGCTGCAACACCATTTCACTCACCACGCCACTGGCGGGCTGCTGTGCCAAAAACCAGATGGCCTTCGCCGCTTCTTCTTCCCGAATCATCTTGTCACGCTGCACCCGTAGGTCGATGTTATCCCAGAATGCAGAATCGACTCCACCCATGAAAATATTGGTGATGCG
This sequence comes from Chitinophagaceae bacterium, assembly GCA_020848815.1. Lineage (GTDB taxonomy): Bacteria > Bacteroidota > Bacteroidia > Chitinophagales > Chitinophagaceae > Phnomibacter. Next base: position 569 of record JADLHL010000234.1, read on the forward strand.
AATCTCCGTCCGCTTCAATTCTTCCCGAATACTTTGCAGCATTCCTGTAAGGCCATATTTACTGGCGCTGTATGCCGCAGCACCCGCCATGGGCACTTTGCCCAGCACACCGGGTATATTTATGATAAGTCCTTTTTTCACTTCTTTCATGGCAGGCAAAAAATGCTTGAGCAACAAAAAGGGCCCAAACAAATTCGTTTGCAGTGTCAGCTGAAACTCTTGTGCCGAAAGGCTTTCCATGGGTTTGATGATGCCAATGCCGGAGAGAATCACCAACACATCCACAGCAGGTATTTGTGCTTGTACGCCGGCTGCCAATGCAGCTACGCTTTCTTCACTGGTGACATCTACGGTAAACAACCGCTGTGCCGGCACCTGCAACTGCTGGCCTACGGCTTGCAACTTTTCGGCATTTCGGCCGGCTAAAAAAAGCTGTGCACCACTCCCCTGCATCAGCCGGGCTGTTTGTGCACCAATGCCACCCGTTGCACCAACAATCAACACGTTCTTACCCTTCAAACTTTCCATGAAAAAACATTTGCCACTAACAACAATAGGCCACTCAGTTTGTTGTTATGCTCAGCAAAAAAATCTTCATGCAGTCCATTTCATTGGTTTTGCCCCATCAATTGTTTCAGCAGCATCCGGCGCTGCAAGCAGGCAGACCCGTGGTGCTGATTGAAGAGTTTTTGTTCTTTAAGCAATACGCTTTTCACCAGCAAAAAATAGCCCTGCACAGGGCCAGCATGCAGTTTTACCAATACTGGTTGCTGCAGCATGGCTATACTATAAAAGAATACATTGAAGCCACCGATGACCGCTGCGATATCAGGCATTGTCTGGCGAATTTGGCTACACAACAGGTAAGCGAAATACACCTTTGTGATGTAACAGATGATTGGTTACGCCGCCGCATTACAACGGCTGCAGCCGAACATCAAATTGCCTTAGTTTGGTACACCAATCCCAACTTTATCACAACATTGCCTTTGGCAAAAGATTTTTTCAGCAAGAAAAAAACCTACTTCCAAACGGACTTTTACATCTGGCAACGAAAGCGGTTGAACCTGCTGCTGGATGCACAGCAAAAACCATTGGGTGGCCAGTGGACTTTTGATGCCGACAACCGTGAAAAATTTCCGAAACAAGCAGTAGCACCAACCATTACGTGGCCTGCAAGCAATGAGTGGTACAACGAAGCAAAGCAATACGTCAGCAAACATTTTTCGCATCACTATGGTGAGTTAAGCTCACAGCATTATCCCTGCACTTTTGCAGAAGCCGAAGCATGGCTACAGCAATTTTTAGCACAACGCTTTGCGCAGTTTGGCGTGTATGAAGATGCCATGGTGCAGCGGGAAAATATTTTGCACCACAGTGTGCTCACCCCCATGCTCAACATTGGTTTGCTGCAACCACAGCAGGTGATGGATGCTACCTTGCAGTACGCCAGCAATCATGATATTCCTCTCAACAGCCTCGAAGGTTTTGTGCGGCAAATAGTGGGCTGGCGGGAGTTTATCCGCATGGTGTATGAGCTGGAAGGCAGGCAACAACGAACCCGTAACTATTGGGGATTTACGCGGAAAATTCCGGAGCGTTTTTGGACAGGAACCACCGGCATTCACCCCATTGATGTGGTCATCAAAAAAACATTACAAACCGGTTACAACCATCACATAGAACGGCTGATGGTATTGGGCAATTTCTTTTTGCTCTGCGAGTTCGACCCCAACGAAGTGTACCGCTGGTTTATGGAAATGTATGTGGATGCCTACGATTGGGTAATGGTGCCCAACGTGTATGGCATGACGCAGTTTGCCGATGGCGGCCTCATGACCACTAAGCCCTACATCAGCGGCAGCAATTACCTGCTAAAAATGGGTGATTGGAACAAAGGCGAATGGCAACCCATCTGGGATGCACTCTTCTGGCGTTTCATGCATGTGCACCGCGGCTTTTTTACCCAAAACCCAAGGCTTGGCATGCTGGTAAAAACCTTTGATAAAATGAGTGCCGACAAGCAACAACAACATTTACAAACTGCTGAACATTTTTTACAAAGTCTCAATGCCCGATAACCAACTATCACGCAAAAAACCATGGAACCGGGTGAACCTTCCCGTGTATTCTGTGAGCAGTATGGGCCACAAACCCAACATGCACATTTGCACTTATGTGAGTGCCGTGAGCATGCAGCCCAAACGCATGATGGTGGCCATTTACTACGGCACACAAACCATCAGGAACATTGAGCATACACCGCGGTTTGTATTGCAACTATTGAATGAAACGCAGTACAGACTGGTGAATCAGCTCGGTAAGCAATCGGGCAGAAACATTGACAAGATTGGCCGCTTACAAAAGCGAAAACTATTGACCGAATGGAACGGCTATTACATTTTGCAAGAGGCGCTGGCCGTAATGGAACTACAAGTGCTGCAGCAAATAGACGCCGGCGATCATTCCATGATGCTGTGCGATGTAACGGCTTATAAAAACCTGAATAACGGAAACGCATTAACGACAAACTACCTGCATGAAAAAGGCATCATCCGCATATAGCCAACTCACTGCTGCCGACATCGACCGCATTATTGAAATGGGCTGGGAAGACCGCACTCCATTTGAAGCCATCGAGCTGCAATTTGGCTTGAATGAAGCAGCCGTTATTGAGCTGATGCGCCAGCAAATGAAACCTTCCAGTTTTCGCATGTGGCGCAAACGCATGCAGGGCCGCTCCACCAAACACGCCAGCCTCCGCAGCGCTGCCGTCAACCGTTTCAAATGCAACCGCCAGCGGAGTATCAGTATGAATAAAATCAGCAAGCGATAGGTAATTTGAAAATGTGTCAATTTGGAAATTTGGAAATGGTTAAAGGTTACAAATAAACACTGTGTTCCTCTGTGCTAACCTCCCATCCCTCTGTGGTAAATTCTATGAAAAACTTCCCAACCGATTACGCCAGCATTCTCCAACGCATTGATGCTGTAGATCCTGTTCGCTATGGCAAAACACGCAACTATATCAATGGGGCAGTGTCTTATTTATCGCCGTACATCAGCCGCGGTGTGATTAGTACCCGACAGGTGTACGAAGCCTTTGTGGCCAAGGGTTACAGCCTGTACCAAATGGAAAAATGGGTAAGCGAACTGACGTGGCGGGATTATTTTCAACAGGTATGGAAGCACCAGGGCAAAGGCATTTTTACTGATATTAAACAACCGCAACCCGATGTGCAATTCCGTCATTTGCCCGCAGCACTGGCCAATGCCAATACTGGCATTGATGCAATAGATGAAGGCCTCCAGCAATTGCAAGAAACCGGCTACATGCACAATCATTTGCGCATGTACACGGCGAGTATCATTTGCAATATTGGCCGCTGCCATTGGTTCCAACCTGCTGGGTGGCTGTACTACCATTTACTCGATGGGGACCTCGCCAGCAACCATTGTAGCTGGCAGTGGGTAGCGGGTAGTTTTAGTAGCAAAAAATATTATTGCAATCAGGAAAACATCAACAAGTATACAGGCAGCACACAGCGCCATACCTACCTCGATACCAGCTACGACCAGCTGCCTGATATGCCTGTACCAGCAGCATTGCAAACAGCAGCCAACATAACGCTCCACACAGTGCTGCCAACAACTAACGACATACACTTTGATCCATCGCTTCCTACACTTTTATACAACAGTTACAACCTCGATCCGCAGTGGCGCAGTCAGCAACCGGCCAATAGAATTTTACTACTGGAACCATCGCATTTTTCACATTACCCTGTGAGTGAAAAAGTGCTGCAATTCATCCTCGACCTGTCGAAGAATATTCCGGGCATACAAGTGTTTACAGGTGAGTTGCATGACTTGTATCAACAGCAGCAAATCTCATCTTCATCACATTCATTTTACAGCAAAGAGCATCCGGCATTTACCCACTACCCCGGCCAAAAAGATGCCCGTGACTGGCTGGCACCACAAGTGCAGGGTTATTTCCCCAGTTTTTTTAATTATTGGAAAAAGGTATCGCGGTATTTGTAACCCTTGCCAGCCCGCAGGAATGCTGCATATTGCAGACTCAATTTCACGTATGCGTATTACTGCCATCGATATTTACCGTTATTCCATTCGCATGGAGCCGTTTACCATTGCTACCGGCACCATGACTTTTGCGCAAAACATGCTGGTGTACATTCACACCAGCGAAGGCCTCACAGGTGTGGGCGAATGCTCGGCCTTCCCCATGATAGCCGGCGAAACGCAAAGCACCTGCTTTGTGCTTGCGAAAGATTTTGCCAACATCTGGATGGGAAAAGATGCCCGTGATATTGCGGGTCGTATGCAGGAGCTCGACTACTACATTGCCGGCAACCATACGGCCAAAAGTGCTTTCGATATGGCGCTGTACGACCTTGCCGCCAAAGCAGCGAACATGCCGCTGTATCAATACCTCGGTGGCAGTTACCGTGAAATAGAAAGTGACCTCACCATTGGCATTGGCACTGCCGAAGCCATGGCTGCCAAAGCGGTAGACCATGTGCAACGCATGAAGGCTAATGTGCTGAAAATAAAACTGGGTAAAAATCCTGCGGAAGATATTCAACGCATGCAGGCCATTCGGCTGGCAGTAGGCCCGCATATCGGACTACGTATTGATGCCAACCAGGGCTGGGATTTTGAAGCGGCCGTTTTTGCCCTCACCGGCATGGAAGAATTGAACGTGCAGTTTTGTGAACAGCCCATGCCCAAATTGCTCGACGACAAAATGCCATCGCTTCGACGCATCAGCAAGATTAAAATCATGGCCGATGAAAGTGTGTTTTCACATCACGATGCAGAACGCCTCATCCGCAACAATGCCTGCGACTACATCAACATCAAACTGAGCAAGGCCGGCGGCTTACACGAAGCGCTACGCATTCACGAAGTATGCCAGCGGGGCAATATCCCCAATATGCTGGGCGGCATGCTCGAAAGCCGGCTGGCGGTGTCGGCCAAGGCCCACCTGGCCCTCGCCTGCCCCAACATTCAATTTTTTGATTTGGACACCAGCCTGATGGGCCACCTCGAAGACCCGGTGCTGGGCGGTGTGCAATACAACGGCATGGTCATCAGCACTCCGCAAACACCGGGCATTGGCGCCGATGTAGATCCGGCATTTTTGCAGCAATGCGAAAAGGTGAGGGTGGAGATGTAAGGATGTGGGATGTACGAAGTCTGATATGTGATGGCTGATGTAAAACTGTAGACACCGCAGTTGGTGTTATCATCAATAACAATTAGCAGTGGTGGATGATAACACTGGCAATGGCAAAAAAAATCAGGCTAGACTAAATGTTTGTTTCTTAGTAAATAAGTATACGTGACGTTGTCATTTATCTAATTCTGTTGTATAAATCCAATAACCTTGAATCATGCCTCATCATTCCACATACAAAGCAGCTACACCTCCATACTGGTTGGGATTATTGTGCATCATCCCATTAGTTGGTGCATTTGTTGGATTAGGTTTGCTGCTGTACGGCATCTTCAAATACAGAAATAAAAAACTCATCATCATTGGCATTGCGGGTATTGTATGGAGCATTGTCATCTACAGCAGTTTGTTTTATGCCATGAAACATACAACTGTTTTCAAACAAGGTTTCAGTAAGCTATCGCAGCAGCAACTCAATACTTTGGTGAAAGAACTAGAGTTTTATAAATCCCAACACGGTCATTACCCGGATAGTTTACCCCAATTACTCATTGACAACGCCAATGTGTCTATCGCCGACCCAATACAATTGAATCAGCAAAGAACATCAACCCATTTTTACTATGAAAAAAAGGGTAACAAATACCTGCTGTTTTCCGCAGGCAATGATGGTAAACCCAACACTCCTGATGACTTACAACCTAATCTTACATTGCAGGATAGCGGTTCAGTCGGTCTTATCACTGTTGATTCTGTTAATTCTATTACTCCCATGCTAAATCAGGAATAATCTTTGTCTCCACAGTTGTTGTTATCACCAACTGATACGCATTACTTTATTGCTTACTTCTTTGAGCTTGCGGGTGATAACACCCGCAACGGCACCTTCAAATCGGACTTCCCATATCAGCCATCGTACATCAGAAATCCATTTTCCCGCATCAGAAATCAACTACCCACCCGGCTCCCTTACCTTCGCGGCATGAACGCAAAAAAAGTATCTGACAGCATTAACCACATGAACGAACTGGTGTTGCCCAACGACACCAACACTTTTGGCAACCTCATGGGCGGCCGCCTGATGTACTGGATGGACATTGCCGCCGCTTACTGCGCCAGCAAGCATTGCAATACACCGGTTGTCACCGCTTCGGTCGACAATATTTCTTTCAAAAACCCCATCAAACTGGGACATTATGTACACATTGAAGCCAAGGTAACCCGGGCTTTTAATACCAGTATGGAAATACACCTGAAAGTGTGGGGCGAAGACACCCTGCATCAGTTTAAGTACGAAAGCAACGAAGCATACTTCACTTTCGTATCACTCGACCCCAACGACCGCCCCCGCACCGTGCCGGAGGTAATACCCGAAACGGAAGCAGAAAAAGAACTGTACGATGGTGCCCTGCGCCGCCGTCAGCTGCGCCTCATCCTCGGTGGAAAAATGAAACCCGATGATGCTACCGAACTCAAAGCCTTGTTCAACGGCAAAGGATAAATGAAAAAAAGCGGCTCTTATGCGAGTCGCTTTTTTTGTTCGTCATCTATCAGTTTAAACAAATTTTCGGGCGTGTACTTGCGCCAGTCGGTCCGCTCCTGCAGTTCTATGTAATAGTTCAGTTTGAGTTTCCTGAAATCGTGCTGGCTGCTCTGCGGCATATTTAGGCATACAATCCAGCCGCTTTCATCGGCCACATTTTCAAACCAGTCTTCGTAATAATCGGCCTCGCTACTGTGAAAGTTGAGCACGTTTTCGGCAATCAGCAAAAACTTGTGGATGCCTTCGTGCATGAAATGATCCACCACTTCGCGGCGCAGCGTCATGATGTCGTTTTCAATGGCATCGTTCCATTCGCCTATGAGTTCGATAATCACAAAACCCTTGCGGTAGTTGGCGTACAGCACTTTCAGAAAAAGGGTTTTGCTGCCCATATCATCCCACTGCGGATGAATGTAAAAATTGTACACCGTGGTGGAGTACTCAAAATGGCTATGGTCTACCCCGTAAAAAGGACTCCGTTCATCCTCCTCACTCACATACATATCACGCCAACGGTAAAATGGTTCCAGGTCCTGCATAA
>JADLHL010000235.1 GCA_020848815.1 Chitinophagaceae bacterium
CCGGCGCAGATTTTGCCCGGTATTAGTATTGAGCAAGGAGCGATTTTCATAGATGAGAAACAAATGCTGTTTCCTGGCGATGTGTTGCATGAAGCCGGACACATTGCTGTGGTGCCTTTGGCAGAACGGCATACGTTGAACAAAGAGACGATTGGTAAACGCACCGATGCTCCTGCAGAAGAAATGATGGCCATTGCATGGTCATATGCTGCTTGCATTCATTTGCAGCTGCCACCTGAGTTTGTATTGCATGATGATGGATACAAAGGCGGTGGTTCTATCATTTGCGAAAACTTTAAAAATGGCCAATACTTCGGCGTGCCCATGCTGCAGTATAGGGGTATGTGTAGCGCTTCTCCGAATAATATTCATGATGCATACCCTGTGATGATAAATTGGACAGCGCCTTAATCCCACCATCTGAAAATTAAAATTATACACTTTTTTTACCCCCCCATTTTCACTTTTTAAATCCCCTTTCTTATGGATGAAATGATTGCCGTAATCAAAATGTTTGCTGGTAATTTTGCCCCCCGTGGCTTTGCTTTTTGCCAGGGACAAACAATGTCTATTGCGCAAAACACAGCTCTGTTTTCACTGCTAGGAACCACATTTGGAGGCAATGGTCAAACCACTTTTGCTCTTCCTGATTTCAGAAGTCGTGTACCCGTTGGCACCGGGCAAGGTCCGGGCCTTTCCTCTTATGTTTTGGGTCAGCAAGCAGGTGTAGAAACAGTAACACTGTTGAGTACACAAATGCCCCTCCACAACCACGTAGCTACTGCAGCTGCTTCATCATTGCCTGTGTCTAACAATAATGGCAGTAGCCATGTTGCTGCGTCAGATGGAACGCTGGTACTTGCTGCTCCGGTAGATGGATCCGGCCTGGATGCGAATGGCTTTGTTGGCGATGCTTCACCTGCCTCCAGACTGAATGTAACAGCCGGAGCCATTACAGTAGGTAATGCTGGTGGTAGTCAGCCGCACACCAATGTTCAGCCTTATTTGGCGATGAATTTTATCATTTGCATGGAGGGTATCTATCCTTCCAGGAACTAACTTTTTCAGATTTAGGATTTCACCCTGCAAAGATGGTTTCACCTGTTCGAATAGCATTGCTGTATCCGCAGTCGGAATTTTTTCCCAGACTCAAGGATGAACTCCGGTTCGCCGTGAGTCTGGGATTGCAGTCTGCCGGCTATCATAAGCCCGTTGAGTGGCAACCAGAATTTATTAATAGTGCTGATATTAAATCAGTAGAACAAACTATTAAAAAAGCAATCTATCATTTGGAGAGTCAATTGATAATTGTGGTAGCCAATACCAAAACAGTGGTTGAGCTCACAAGTTTGTATGAGCAGTCTACACTTCCTGTTATCGTATTAAATCTTGGCGCCAACTTGCCTGCTGTTCATTGGAATAGTCCTTTCCTTTTCTACAATAGTCTTCACAGTTGGAAAGCGCAATGGGCATTGGGCAAATGGGCGCAGCAACAATACGGTGGCATTTGTGCGGTAAATACAACCTTGTACGAAGGTGGGTATTTGCTGCATGAAGCTTTCAGGTTAGGGATTGGTGCTGCTGGTGCCGCTTCGCTTTATTTGAACGTGGCAAAAAATTTCGGAAAGCAATTTGATACGTCCTCCCTGTTTCAACAAATGCAACATGAAGATGTAAGTCATGTACATGCAGTGCTTTCAGGTAATGAAGGCCAGCATTTTCTGGATACCTACAAACAAACGCCGGCAATAAATGAAAAGCCCTTAACGGTTAATGCATTTATGGTGGATGAAACGGTGGTTCCGGCAAATGCCGCTATGCATGACGCCGTTTTTGCATCTACATGGTATTCATCGCTTGATAATGAGGCCAACAGTCAATTTGTAGCGCATTTCTCTGCTGCAAAAAAGAAGATACCGTCTGCATTTGGTTTGTTGGGGTATGAAACCGGATTAGCATTAGGGATTGCCTTACAAACAGCTGAGGATATGGATGGAGAAATATTGGCTGACGCATTGAGCAAAAGCCAGCCGATTGGTCCGAGAGGAGCCATCTCTCTCTCTACATCTCCACTGCAAGCAGATATGCAAGTGCATATCCTGAAAGCGACATTCGACGAACAGGCAAAAAGCTTGCAGCATCACAAAATTGCAGATGGTGAGCACATCAGCTGGCAATCAGAATACATTGTGGCCAGTGCCGCAGCAGCAATTGCCGGCTGGCAAAATCCTTATCTGTTTACTTAATCCACGGTTCCTTCTAAAAACACACATTATGCAACAAAAACTTTACTCACTAATGAAACGAATTTTCGCACCAGCCGCTAAGCAATTATTGCTTTCGGCTGTTCTAATTTGTCTCGGTTTGCAACCAGGTTGGACACAAAGTTTTACCGAGGTAAATTCATCTACGCATAACATGCGTTCTATTACCGCCACTATTGCGTTAACCGCCGGCCCATTCCTTATTGGCGATTTTCAGGGCAATGATGGTGACATTGATTTGATTGGTAGAAATACGACTAGTACCGGATTGGTGTTTTGGCGCCACAATGGCAACAGCAGCGACTGGACGCAATTGACAGGAGCATCCAGCCCGGTAAATAGCATTACATGGGGCTCTGGGGTCGCAACCAACTTTTCACTTGGTAACCTGGCAGTGCTTGATGCTGATGGCGATGGAGATTTGGATATTTACAACAGGGCTCCTAATGAGTTGTACCGCAATGATGCCGGTACTTTTACAAGGGTTACTGGTGCATCTAATCCAATGGACGGTATAGCAGCTTCATTGGTGGCCGTAACCAGTAATTTTATCACCGGCGATTTTGATGGTGATGGCGATTTGGATTTGGTTGGCCGGCCAGGTACACTTCCGGGTACCCCTGTATATTGGCGCAATGGCGGCGCAGGTGGATGGACACAATTAACAGGTGTGTCAAATCCATTTAGTTCAATAACTATTGCATCAGCCGCTGCATTTACTTCGGGTAACCTCGCCCTGGTAGATGCAGATGGCAATGGTACCATCGATATTTACAACAAAGGGGCAAACGTAGTGTATTCAAGAAGTGGTTCTACTTTCAGTGAATTGAGTGGTGGAAGCAATCCAATGAATGGTATTGCTGCTACGCTTAATACGTCTGCATCTGCATTTATTACTGCCGATTTAGATTCTGATGGCGACCGTGATTTATTGGGTAGAAATGCTGCCAACTCCGCGTTGGTATACTGGCGTAAAGATGCAGGCAGTACATGGACGCAAGTTACAACTGGTAATCCTTTTTCTTCGCTTGTCATCGCTGCTGCAGGTGATTTTACGCAACTATCCATTGGCGTTTTAGATACCGATTTTGACGGAGACGTGGACATTTTCAACAGTGGTAAAAATGTGCAATATGCACAACAAGGTGTTGCGCCAACATTGAGCAGTACCGTACCAACCAACTTTGCTACATCTATTTTGCCTTCTGCTAACCTGAGTATGACTTTTAGCGAAAACATTGCTTTGAGTAACGGGGCTGCTGGTACAGGCAACGTGACCGGTGCAGGTGATATTACCATCAAGCGTTTGTCGGACAATTCGCTGGTGGAGCGAATAAATGTTGTCAGTAATGCAGCCTTGCTGAGTATTTCCGGAGCAGTGCTCACCATCAATCCTGCATCTAATTTGC
>JADLHL010000236.1 GCA_020848815.1 Chitinophagaceae bacterium
ATCTTTTTCAGCTGGCAGTTTGCGTTGGGGGCACTGGCATTCCGCTGGATTATGCAAGGCATTGTGTGGGGCAAAGCGATGCAACGATTAAAAGAAAATGATTTGATACCGTTGTTCTGGTTATTTGATATCTGGCAGTTTTTCTACTACATCGTTTTCTCGCTGTCGGTTTTTGTGAAGCCGAAGAGTAGTTGGAAGTAAACCCCTCCCGGCCTCCCTAAAGGGAGGAGATAAATCTGTTGATAGGAGTATTCAATTAACTTGTGAACTTTGAAACTTTGGAACTTGTGAACTTATCAATTCTGACAAAATACTTCGCTGATTTTACACCTACACAACTGCAGCAATTGCAGGCGCTGGAAGGGTTGTACAAAGAATGGAATGAGAAAATCAATGTCATTTCCCGCAAGGATATTGACAGCCTTTATCTGAAGCATGTGTTGCATTCGCTGAGCATTGCGGCCATCTTCGATTTTCAGCCTGGCATGCAGGTGATAGATATTGGCGCTGGTGGCGGTTTTCCTTCTATACCCTTGGCCATCTTTTATCCGGAAGTGCAGTTTCATGCGGTGGACAGCATCAACAAAAAACTAACGGTGATTAATGAGGTGGCTGCAGGTGCCGGTATTCCTAATATTACGACGCAACATACCCGTGCCGAGCAAATTACCAACCGCAAATTTGATGTGGCGGTAAGCCGTGCAGTAGCACCATTAAAAGATTTATTGCAATGGAGTAAGCATTTGCTGAACAAACCATCTGAAGTTCGCAAACGCTTTGGGGCAGAGGCTTCGGAAGACATGGAAATACCCGCCGGTCTCATTTGCCTGAAAGGCGGCGATCTGGCGCAAGAAATTCACGACAGTGGCCGCAAGCCTTTCATCTGGCCCATCAATGAAATTTTTCCGGAAGAATTCTTCAATGAAAAGTTTGTATTGCAGGTAAAATAATGCTCATCAAACAATGTATTGCCAAGCCTTTCTGCTCCATGCTGAAAGGCTTTTTTGCATGTATGGGCTTTTGCTTTGAACAAAAAAAGAACCGTACATAATGCAGTGAAATGCTGCTATATGCACGGCGGCAAAAGTGATTGTTGCATTTACACAACCAGCGGCTATTTATGCACTTCGCTGGTGAAGTGAAATTCGATATCCGGATTGTTGTTTCTTTCCGTATTCAAGAACCACTCACTTTGTGCCAGGTACACCAGATGTCCGTCTTTATCTTCGGCAACATTGGCCATTTTAAAGCGGGTAAAATCATCCAGTTTTTTCTTGTCATTACTGGTCATCCAGCAGGCTTTGTAAAAAGGTAAAGTATTGAATTGCACACTGGCACCATACTCCTGCAGCAGGCGGTATTGAATCACTTCAAATTGCAGTTCGCCCACACAGCCAATGATTTTTTTGTTGCCCCCATGCTGGGTAAAAAGTTGCGCTACACCTTCATCTGTCAATTGCAGCAGACCTTTTTCCAGCTGCTTGGTTTTCATCGGGTCTTTGTTCACCACTTCTTTAAATATCTCCGGAGAGAAAGTAGGAATACCGGTGTAGAAAAAGTTTTCGCCTTCGGTAAGTGTATCGCCAATTTTAAAGTTGCCGGTATCGAACAAACCCACAATATCGCCGGGGTAAGCATCGTCTACCACATCTTTACTGCGGGCCAAAAATGTGTACGGGTTGCTAAAGCGCATGTCTTTATCGAGTCGTACATGATGGTAGTATTTGTTGCGTTCAAAGCGGCCGCTGCAAATACGGAAAAACGCAATGCGGTCACGGTGTTTAGGATCGAGGTTGGCATGAATCTTAAACACGAATCCACTCATTTTATCTTCCTGCACACTCACGTTTCTTGTATTGGTGCTTCGGTCTCGTGGTGTTGGTGCAATTTGAATGAATGTATCCAGCAGTTCTTTTACACCAAAGTTATTCACAGCCGAACCGAAGAAAACCGGAGCCTTCTCTCCTGTCAGGTATTCCGATTTGTCTAACTGTCCGTACACGCCATCTATCAATTCTACATCTTCCCGCAGGGTGTTGGCATCATGGTCGCCCACTTTGGCATCCAGCACAGTGCTTGAGAGATCGCTGATTTCAACCACATCATCATCATCCGTTTGCTTGGTACCTGCTGTAAACAACACAAGGCTTTTTTGTGTGAGATCGTACACCCCTTTGAAGTCTTTGCCGTTGTTGATGGGCCATGTCATTGGGTGCAACTGAATCTTCAATTCTGCTTCAATTTCTTCCAGCAAATCGTAGCGGTTTTTACCATCGCGGTCCATTTTATTGATGAACACCATCACTGGTGTTTTGCGCATCGCAATTACTTCCATCAACCGGCGGGTTTGGGCTTCCACACCATTCACACTATCAATCACCAGTATTACACTATCTACAGCGGTGAGGGTACGGTAGGTATATTCGGCAAAGTCTTTGTGGCCGGGTGTATCCAGCAGGTTGATGAGGGTGTTTTTATACTCAAACGTCATCACCGAAGTGGCCACAGAAATGCCCCGCTGCCGTTCAATTTCCATGAAGTCGCTGGTGGCATGTTTTTTAATCTTGTTGCTTTTTACCGCACCAGCGGTTTGAATAGCACCGCCAAACAACAGCAACTTTTCAGTTAATGTGGTTTTACCGGCATCAGGGTGACTGATGATGGCAAAGGTTTTGCGTTTATTGATTTCAGCTTCGTATTTCATAATATAAAAGGGCGGCAAAAGTACGGAAAAGCAAAGTGGCTAAGTTGATTGTAAATAGCAGTTCAATGGCAGCATGAGCAGCAAAAAGCTAATGCTGCTTACCATCATCCCGAAATATTGATCTTCATTTTTGGCAGGTATTTATCCCAAAGCCACATCCAAAATCATCATTACAGTAAAGCCTCCCATAAAGCCCATTACTGCAACGTCGGTGTATTTATCCCGTTGTGTTTCGGGTATTACTTCTTCTACCACTACATATATCATAGCGCCTGCGGCGAATGCCAGTGCAAATGGCAAAACAGGTTGCATGTAAATAACCGCCACGGCACCCAATACCCCGGCAATGGGCTCCACAATGGCAGACAACTGGCCGTACCAAAAACTTTTAAACCGGCTTACCCCGTGCCTGCGCAAGGGCATGGCTACCGCAAAACCTTCGGGAAAGTTTTGGATGCCGATTCCTATAGCCAACGTTATAGCACCGGCAATGGTAGCATCGGGCATGCCTTGTGCGGCAGCACCAAACAACACGCCTACAGCAAGCCCTTCAGGAATGTTGTGCAGTGTAATAGCCAAAATCAGCAGCGTACTTCTGCGCCATTGGGTTTGCACCCCTTCCGTTTCGCTATCGGTAAAGTTGATGTGGAGGTGCGGCAAGTATTTATCGAGGGCAAAAATGAAAAAGCCACCTGCTAAAAAGCCCACCGCTGCAGGCAACCACGGCGCAGCAGGAAACATTTTTTCACTCATTTCAATGCTTGGATTGAGCAGGCTCCAAAAGCTGGCTGCCACCATTACGCCACCGGTAAAACCCAGCATGGCATCGAGCAGGCCGCGGTGCATTTTCTTAAAAAAGAAAACGAGGCTGGCACCTGCTGCGGTAACCAACCACGTAAAAATGGTGGCCAGCAATGCGGAATATACCGGGCCAATTTCTGTGACAAAGGCAGTTATTTTTTCCATCGCATTACACTTCTACAGGTTTTACAAAAATGTTTTTGGCCAGCATTTCGCTGATGGTGAAACTGCTGCCAGTAGCCAATTGCAGCTCCACCGTTTTATCGAAATTGAAATGCCGCAACACCGTCAACCGGCAACCAATTTCCAGTTGCTTCAGGCTGAGCATTTCCAAAAAAGATTCATCCTGGCTGCCTACGCCACATACTTCGGCAGGCGCTTGGCTTGTCCAAAGGCTGAGCGGCGTTTGCTCCCGGGCAGCCATGTTTCCCAAGGTATCGGGTATAGGGTCGCCGTGTGGATCGAACCGCGGAAAACCCAAGTAGGCATCGAGTTTATCGGTAAGCAAATCGCTTTGTACATGCTCCAGCTGCTCGGCTACGGCATGCACTTCCTCCCAGCCAAAACCCAACTTTTCCGACAAAAAAAACTCCCACAACCTGTGGCGGCGAATGATATTTAATGCAAGCTTCTTGCCCGATTTGGTGAGAGAGCATCCATAGTATTTTTCATACTTGAGCAGGCCCTTGGCTTCCAGCTTTTTAATCATGTCGGTAGCCGATGCTGCCCGGGTGTTCAACTCCGCCGCCAAATCATTTGTGTGTACACTTTTCTGGTGGCGTTGCAGGTGGTATATGCTTTTAATGTAATTTTCCTCGGCAACTGTGTACATTCGAAATATTTAGCCAAAGCTAAAAATATATTTTTAAATACCGATGACTATTACCCCGCTTCGCTTGCTGCGATTTCGTCACCTGATACTGCTACTGCTGCTGGGCTGCATGGCTGCCTGTAAGAGCTCTCACAAAAAAAGCATGAAAGGCGATGAGGAAGTAACCACCGCCGATTTTGTTTCCTTTTTCGATCCGGTAAAATTGCCTTTCGCTTTTACCGATACAATTTTCAAAAACAAACTATCCGATTCGGCAAGAATTGAATACAGCGTTTTTACTAAAATACTGGGCGACACTATTTTAAAGCCGCAGTACAAAAAGGAGAAACCAAAAATTTATGCCCTTGGTCGTTTTCAAAATGCTGAGGCCGAAACGTATTTGCTGGTACAAACAAAAGGAACACAAAACGCTATGTACCTGATAGCGGTAGACAACAACATGCAGCCAAAAGCCAGCATGCTGCTGCTGGCCAATAAAGGAAAACCTGCCGAAGTAAACCTGGTAAGCATCGACAAAAAGATGACCATAACACTCGTAGATGAATACAAAAAAAGTAACGGCGAAAACGCAGCTTACTCTACCGTATACGCCTATAATAATGCAGGTCTTTTTATGGTGATTATGAACGATGGACTTAAAAAAGGAGAGGTGATTGAGTTAGTAAATCCCATTGATACTTTTCCGCAAACGCAGCCCCATACCGGCGATTTTGGTAACCTGAAACAAAGTTTCATCAGCATTCGTGACGGCGAAACACCCAAAAAGTTTCAATTCTTTTTGTACATGAATAAAAGCAGCTTGTGCACCGCCGAGCTAAAAGGTGAAGCCCGCTGGGTAACCAAAGACAGCGCCGTGTACGACTCCAACAACGATGGCTGCAAAGTGGCTTTCAAATTTGGTAAGCGAAATGTGCAAATACTGGAGTTGGAAGGCTGCGGCAGCAAGCGGCCCCTTGAGTGCAGCTTCAATGCCAGCTACAGTAAAATTCAGAAGCCAGCCGCCAGCAAAAAGAAAAAGAAATGAGTGAACGCATCAACTACCGCAGTGGCGCAGTGTGGGAAGATTTGGTAGGCTACAGCCGTGCCGTAAAAGTGGGCAATTGTATAGAAATAGCCGGTACCACTGCATTTGTAAATGGTGAGTTGGTAGGTAAAAATGATTTGTACCTGCAATGCAAATGCATATTTGAAAAAATAGAACAAGTGCTATTGCAAGCCGGCAGCAGCCTGACGGACGTGGTGCGAACCCGCACATTTGTAACCGACATCAGCCGGTGGGAAGAATTTGCTAAAGCCCATGCTGAATATTTTGCCAACATACGGCCTGCAGCCAGCGTGATAGAAGTAAAGGGCTTTATAGACCCGGAAATGTTGGTAGAAATTGAGGTGACCGCAATCATTTCCGGTGCAAAAGTTTAGCACACTCCATAATAGCCATGTGTACATTTTACACAGTAAAAAACCTTAATTACGCTATATTGCGGCCCCTTTGATAAGCGTAGTTTAACCGTAGCCGAGTGCATAAACCGTGAGGTTTCCTCAAACTGTGATGTTCTTCATTCAGTTGCGCTACTTAACGCACGGCATTTTCAAAGGCTTTAAAAACCTATTTTATGACGAACAATAGTTTTCGCAATTATACAGTTCCCTTTCAGGTAGATGAACGGTATAGCAAGAAAGTAGCTTATTTCAGCATGGAGTTTGCCGTGCATCAACCACTTAAAATTTATAGTGGTGGTTTGGGTTTTCTATCGGGCTCACATTTACGCAGTGCGTATGAGCTCAAGCAAAACCTGATTGGCATTGGCATCTTATGGAAATATGGGTACTACGATCAGGCACGCAACCAAGACCAAACCCTGCAGGTGCAGTGGAATGAAAAGATTTACAATTTTCTGGAAGACACGGGCATCAAGTTTCAAATTCCCATTCATGATCATCCGGTATGGGTAAAAGTATACTACCTCAACCCCACTACTTTCAACTCGGCGCCACTCTTTTTGCTGAGCACCGACCTGCCGGAAAATGACTATGTAAGCCAAACAATTTGCCATCGCTTGTACGATGCCAACACCGCTACCAAAGTGGCACAGTTTATTTTGCTGGGCATTGGTGGTGCCAAGCTGATAGACGAATTGAACTTCAACCCCGATGTGTACCACCTGAATGAAGCACACGCCATGAGCAGTGTGTTTTACTTGTATAAAAAGCTTGGCAGTGTTGAAGAAATCAAAAAGAAACTCGTTTTTACCACGCATACCCCAGAAGAAGCCGGCAACGAAAAGCACGACATTTTCCTTTGCGAAAAAATGAGTTATTTCTACGGCATGCCGCTGGAAAAAGTACGGGAACTCACAGGTATTTATGACGACCAGTTTAACCACTCATTGGCAGCATTGCGTTTTGCAAGAATTGCTAATGGCGTAAGCCAGCTGCATGGCGAAGTAAGCCGCACCATGTGGGGACATTATGATAAAGTAGCTCCTATTAAAGCTATCACCAATGCACAAAACTGGAAATACTGGGCCGATAAGCAGTTGTACCGCTTTATGGAAGAAGGCAACGATTTTGGTTTTGATGACCGCAAACGTCATTTGAAAAAAAGAGCCTTTGATATCGTAGCCGATCAAACCGGCAAGCTGCTCGATCCGGATGTGCTCACTATTGTTTGGGCCCGCCGTTTTGCAGGCTACAAACGTGCAGAATTACTCACCCGTGATTTGGCCCGTTTCGAACGGCTCATCAACAACATTAATCGTCCTGTGCAAATCATTTGGGCAGGCAAGCCCTACCCTGTTGATTATCCTGCCATCAGCGACTTCAACCACTTGGTACACCTCAGTAAAAAGTACGACAACGTGGCAGTATGTGTAGGTTACGAACTGGCCCTCAGCAAGCGCCTGAAACAAGCCGCCGATATTTGGCTGAACAACCCACGTGTACCCCGCGAAGCCAGCGGTACCAGTGGCATGACAGCTGCTATGAACGGTGCGGTAAACGTGAGCACTCACGATGGCTGGATTTGTGAATTCATCAACCACGGTAATAACGGTTTTGTAGTACCACCCATTGATTACACCGCTGTAAACGTACACGAACAAGACGCTTACGACCTGGAAGAACTTTACAAAATATTGGAAGAACAAGTAGTGCCCATGTACTACGGCAATAAAGACACTTGGCGCCAAATTGTAAAAAATGGTATGCGGGATGTGCGTATTCAATTCGACAGCAACCGCATGGCACATGAATACTACGAAGAGATGTATAAAGCCTGATAAAGGCCTTCAACTACAAGCACAATCTGAATATCCCGGCTCTGGTAGCCGGGGTATTTATTTTTATCAAAAGCTATGATGGCCTTCATAGTTTTGCCTTCCCAACAGAAACAGTACACATGCATTATTTATCAGCAGAAAACCTTACCAAAGCATACGGCGTAACCCCTTTGTTTGATAGTATCAGCTTCCACATAAACGAAGGAGATAAAGTAGCATTGGTAGCCCGCAACGGCGTAGGCAAAAGCACACTGCTGAAAATACTGGCCGGCCGAGAAACGGCAGACAGCGGCAAACTCTGGATTAGTAAAGACGTGAAGGTGGTACTGTTTGAACAGGAGCCTCAATTCGTCGAACATCAAACCATTGCCCAAAACATCTTTCAACACGACCATCCTATTCTCAATGCCATTCGTGACTATGAAGAAGTGAGTGAGTCGGGCGACGGTGAAAAAATTATGCAGGCCATTCAACGTATGGACGAGTTGGGTGCATGGGATTTTGATGCCAGTGTAAAGCAGATTTTGGGCAAGCTGAATATTCACTACCTCGATCAGCGCATGATATCACTAAGTGGTGGACAGCGCAAACGGGTGGCACTGGCACGTACACTGATTGATGCAGGATTTGAAACCGGTCATGTGCTGCTCATAATGGACGAACCAACCAACCACCTGGATGTAGAAATGATTGAGTGGCTGGAACACTACCTGAGTGCACAGCATGTAACACTGCTGATGGTGACCCACGACCGCTATTTTCTGGATGCCGTGTGCGACGAAATCTGGGAAATGGAACGCAGCAATATTTACACCTACAAAGGCGACTACGAAAACTTCTTGGAGAAGAAAGCTGCGAGAATTGAAAACGAACTCAGCAGTATTGACAAAGCCAAAAACGAATACCGCAAAGAACTGGAGTGGATGCGTAAGCAACCCAAGGCCCGCACCACCAAAGCAAAAAGCCGCATTGATGCTTTTTATGATGTAGAAAGCAGGGCCAAGCAAAAAGTGGTAGACGAGCAACTGCAACTGCAGGTAAAAATGACCCGCCTTGGTGGTAAGGTGGCAGAAATGAAAAAGGTATACAAAGCATACGGAGAGAAAACCATTCTCAAAGGTTTTGACTACACCTTTACCAAAGGCGAACGCATTGGTATTGTTGGTAAAAACGGCGTAGGCAAATCTACCTTTCTCAACATGCTGCAAGGCTTGGAGCAAGCGGATAGTGGTAAAATAAATATTGGCG
>JADLHL010000237.1 GCA_020848815.1 Chitinophagaceae bacterium
ACCGGTAAACATTTTGTATGATTTCATCAATGCACACATGTGGCAATCATCTGTGTGGCCAAGTAAATTCAACAATACATTTAGCTATTTGGGAGAGCCTGCAAGGTTTAATGCCAGCACAGATATCATTGACAAGCAAATATTGAGCAACGGCTTTTTTTACGGCACCAATAAGGTGCAGGAAGCCAACGTGTTTAGCACCGTTTATTCCAAAGTGTACCTCGATCCGAAATACAGCTACATGAACCGATTACTGGATCAGGATTTGAAAGCAACTATCACCAACCCCAATCAGCAATACGTAATGTTGATGGTGAGCAATCAGGCTTGGAATGATGCCGGTTATTTTGCTGATGCAACAGTGGATAATAACCAAAACTTTCAGTGGCGTTACATTCCTAAAAACGGTGGTGCACAAGTAGTAGGGTCCTCTGCACTGGTGCGTATGCTTCGCTTAATCAATCAACTGGTAATACCAGCACCAAGCAACAACCTGAAAACCCTTACCGGTAGCGGCGTTGCGCAGTCAATTGGTGGAGAGTATGTGCGTTGGGACAACAACCAATTGTATACTTCTGGCAACATGGATTCTACAGTAGTTTTTGTAGCCAACAGCAGTGCTTCTAAAACTACAGCTAACGGTGTGGTGCACTACATAGATAAACTGTTGACCTATACCGAAACAAACATAGGATTGCATATTGCCAAGCTGGGTACACCAGTTAGTTCTCCTTACAATTCTTTCTGGCGTTATTTGCAAAACTCTTCTATCTATAATAAAACAACGGGAGAAATAACCGGTATATCAGCAGGTGTTTTCTACAGCGTTTTTATACCAAACAATGCGGCGATATTAAAAGCGGTGAATGATGGCCTGCTGCCAGGTACAGGTACAGCGCCAAATAAAGTGCCTAACTACGCACCTACAGCTCCGTTAGATATTCAAAAGGTTGCTCAGTTCATTCAGTACCACATACTCAACAAAAAATCGGTTGCAACTGATGGCAACGAAAGCGGCTCTTACGAAACTTTGCTGCGCAGAAACAACGGCGACCCAACCACCATTTTTGTTAGCAACAGTGCTCCCAACGTGATGCGCCTTACAGACATGAATAATGAGTATGGCAACGTGATACTTGCCAACAGTAATTACCTCAGCAACCGCTGCGTTATTCACCTTATCGATAATTACCTGAAGTTTAATTTATAAGCCAACCGCCAAACGAATATGCATATGTGCAAGAGAATATTGAACTTATTGCTGCCGCTGTGTTTGGCAGTATTGGCCACCAGCACCAGCTTGGCGCAGGAGCCGGCTGCAGCACCATCCAATATGATTAAGGGCAAGGTGGTAGATGCCAAAACCAAGAAACCCATTCAGGGTGTTTCTATTACCGAAGTAGATGCCGATGGCCGTTTTATAAAAGGCGGTGTAACAGATATTGAAGGCAACTATGTGGTAAAAGTGACCAGTCTTAAAAACAAAATCAGCATCTCGTATATCGGCTATAAATCTGTTACTGAAAATATTGCCGGACGTACTACTATCAACTTTTCGTTGCAGGAAGGTGAGTCGGTAGATTTAGGTGAAGCGGTGGTAATAGCCACACGCCGTTCGGATAACGGTATGGTGCCTATTGCAGAAAGAAACCTCACCACCGCAGTATCTAAAGTGAGTGCCAAAGATTTGGAAGAAATGCAGGCCGCCAGTATTGACCAGGCATTGCAGGGCCGTTTGGCTGGTGTGGATATTACAGCATCAAGCGGCGACCCTGGTGCAGCCATGAACATTCGTATCCGCGGTACATCTACCATCAATGGCTCGGGCAATCCGCTGATAGTTGTAGATGGTATGCCTTACGAAACTGAAATACCCGGCGACTTCAACTTTGGTAATGCCGATGAACAAGGCTATGCACAACTCTTGAATATTTCTCCTGCCGACATTCGTGAAATTACCGTGTTGAAAGATGCTGCTGCAACAGCCATTTGGGGCTCGAGAGCTGCCAATGGAGTACTCATTATTTCTACCAAACGTGGTAGCAAAGGCAAGCCAAGCATCACTTACAATTTTAAAGGATCAATGAGCATGCTGCCCGAACCCATTCCGATGCTGGATGGCGGACAGTACACTACGCTTATCCCCGAAGCCTTTATGAACCGCAATGGTAGCACCCTCAACAGCCAGGCCGTTCGTGAGTTTAACTACGATCCGAACGACCCTTACTGGTATTACAACTACAGCAACAATACCAACTGGGTAAATGAAATCTCCAGAACGGGCATGTTGCAAGACCATACAGTTTCTATGACCGGTGGCGGTGATAAAGCTAAATACTTTGCTTCGGTTGGGTATTTCGGACAAACGGGTACAACCATTGGTACAGATTTGAAAAGAATCAATACCCGTATCAACCTCGATTATACGGTGTCTGATAAGATTAAATTCTTCACCAGTGTTGCATTTACGCATACCGATCAAAACAGAAATTACCTCAGCTCCAATGAAGGCGCCATCAGAAATGTGGCCTATTTGAAAATGCCAAACATGAGTGTGTTTGAGTACGATGAGCTGGGCAATGTTACCCCCAACTATTTTTCGCCTGCATCCAACATTCAAGGACAGTACAGCCGTATTTACAACCCGGTAGCCATGGCCGATAAAGCAATCTTTAGTGTGCTGGGCGAACGTATTGTACCTCGTTTTCAAATTGATTACGACATTGTAAAACGTGTATTGAAAGCTACTTTCGACGTACAGTTCGATATCAATAACACGAAGAACAGCAGCTTCTTGCCACAAATAGCTACCGGCCGGCCTTCTACCGAAACGGTGGTAAACCGTGCCTATGATGGTGATATCGATTTGTTTAGCGTAGCTACCAAAACGAATTTGATTTATTCACCACAAATCAAAAACAGAGACCATAACGTCATTGCTTTTTTAACCTTGCTAACCAACGATTTTAAATCGGTGAATCAGGAAGTAATGGTGTCTAATACACCATCATCATTGCTCACAGATCCAAGTGTGGGTGGCCGTACACAAAACCAAGAATTGCGGGCTGTATCTGGCATTAGCCAAACCCGCAGCATTGCTGGTGTATTGAGTGCACAATATGGTTACAAAGACAAATACCTGATAAACGTAACGGCACGTGGTGAGGGCAACTCCCGCTTCGGACCCGATTACAGATATGGCTTGTTTCCTTCAGTGTCCATCCGCTGGCGTTTGTCGGAAGAGTTTGGTTTGAAAAACTGGAAACCACTCGATGAACTCAGTCTTCGTGCCAGCTATGGCCAGAGTGGAAATGCACCACGCCGTGATTATTCTTTTTACAATACTTACAACACGTACAGCTGGAACTACCAGGGACAAAGTGGGGTAGTGCCTTCGAGCATGGAACTGCGCAATCTGCGTTGGGAAACTGTGCATGGCAGCAACGTTGGTGCTAACATCAGCTTGTTTAAAGGCCGTATTCGCAGCGATATTGAAGTATACCGCAACCGTACAGAAAACCTGTATTTCGATGGGTTACAAATAGCTTCGAGCTATGGTTTTAACAGTGTAAACATGAACGTGGGTACACTCGACAACCAGGGTTGGGAAGTAGCCGTTTGGACGCAGCCTTACAAATCGAAACAGTTTACGTTTGGTTTCGATTTCAACATCAGTCGCAACGTAAATATCATTCGTGACATCTCTGAATTTTACCCCAGTCAACGAGGCAACCTTTCAGTGAATGGGGAATATCTCCGCCTGCTGCAGGTAAACAATCCATTTGGGGCCTTCTATGGTTTCCGATACAAAGGAGTGTATACAGATGCTGATGCTACTATAGCCCGTGGTGCAGATGGTAAGCAAATCATCGGGCCAAACGGTCAAACCGTGTACATGCGTTTCAATTATCCTTCCATTGATTATGTATTTCAACCTGGCGATGCCATGTATGAAGACATCAACAATGATGGCAACATCAACTATATGGATGTGGTGTACCTCGGCAACAGCAACCCTACATTATCAGGTGGTTTCGGTCCTTCATTCGCATTTGGTAGCTCTCTTAAAATTTCTGCATTCTTCAACTTCCGTTACGATTATGATATTGTAAACGGCACACAAATGGTAACGACCAACATGTTCAACTTCGACAACCAGAGTACAGCTACGCTGCGCCGCTGGAGAAAAGATGGTGATGTAACGGATATACCACGTGCAGTCATTAATGCAGGTTACAATTGGTTGGGCAGTAGCCGCTATGTAGAAGATGCATCTTTCGTTCGTTTCCGTACGTTGACGGTTCGTTACACTTTCAATAAGAAAGTGTTGAGCCAGTTGAAAATGAAATCACTCAGCGCATTTGTAACCGGCGAAAACCTTTTTACACTCACCAAATACAAAGGGCAAGATCCTGAAGTAAGTATGCGTGGTGCCGATCCGTTCAGGGTTGCCATTGATTATACCATGACGCCGCCTGCCCGCATTTTCACCATTGGCTTGCAAGCTGGTTTTTAATCTCGATTGTCTGGATCTTTTATCAATATTCTGCCATGAAATTTATCTTAAAATATTCGCTGCTCCTGTTGGTAGTTGTTGCTTCATCTTCTTGTAAAAAGTGGCTGGAGCTAAAACCACAGGATGGCATCATCCGTGAAGAATTCTGGAAAACAAAGGAGCAGGTAGATGCTGCTGTTACCGGTATTTACTCCAGCATGATGGGTGGTACAGTAAGCGGAAACCTTGCAGTAGAAAGAGCATTGCCTGAGTACTTCTTTCTGTGGGGTGAAGCCCGTGCCGATATGATTGCCCCCACAGCCCGTGCTGCTGTAGAGGAAATTGATTTCACTACCATGAATGTTTTGTCACAAAACAATATTGTGAACTGGCGTTTTGTGTATCAAACCATCAACTATTGCAATACGGTAATTGAACTGGCACCTGATGTTTTAAAAGCAGACCCAACATTTACACAAGCACAATTAGACAGAGCTGTGGGGCAGGCATTGGCCATTCGGGGTCTGATGTACTTTTATCTTGTGCGTACATTCAGAGATGTGCCGCTGAAACTTGATGCTACCACCAGCGATTTGAATTTGAAGCCAATGGCCAAATCGCCGGCCGATTCTGTACTGCAACAAATTGTGGTTGATTTGAAAAAAGCTGAAACGGGCGTACCCACTACTTACGGCAATATTTCTATCGACAAAGGACGTATTACCCGCTATGCTGTCAATGCTATTCTTGCTGATGTTTACCTGTGGATGGATGACTATGCAAAGGCCGCAGCAGAATGTGATAAAGTCATCAACTCTGGTCAGTTTGGATTGGTTGCAGGTGATGCCAGTTGGTTTGAAAAACTATATGTAACCGCTGCCTCACCTGAGCACATTTTTGCCATTCAGTTTGATGCGCAAAAATTAAACTCTTTTTACTTTATGCATGCCACCACTCAGCGCAGGTGGACAGCAGCATCGCATTTGATGGAATCTGTTTACGGTATCGATATTACCAATACGCCACCCAAAGTTGATATCCGTGGCGATGGTAGTTCGCTTCGTGCAGGCGACCTCACTATCTGGAAATATGTTGGTGCTAACAGTAGCAACACACTGCGTAGTGCTGAGCAATCAAATGCTCCATGGACTTTTTACAGATACGCTGACATCCTGTTGATGAAAGCTGAAGCACTCAATGAGCAAAACCAACCAGAGCAAGCCTGGGAACTCACCAAACGCATTCGTGAACGTGCCAGCGCTTTCGACTTCAAAGGCCTGCCCGATAGCACCAGCAAGCAAGAAATGCAATCATTTATTTTGGAAGAACGTCAGCGGGAATTTGCATTTGAAGGCAAACGTTGGTACGATGTGTTGCGGGTAGCCAAACGGAATAACTATGAGCGGATGGACTTGCTGATGGAAATGGCTGGCATTAGTGTGCCGCCAGACAAGCAGCAATCTGCTTTTGCAAAACTGAAAGATAAGAACAGTCATTACCTGCCTATTTATTTGTACGAACTGCAAACAAATAAATTACTCGAACAGAATCCTTTCTACAAATAAGAAACGCCTGCTATGAAAAGAAACCTATTTGCATTCATTGTGTTGGCTTTTGCCGGCTTTAGCATAGTATACATGCAAGGCTGTAAAAAAGAGGAGTACACAATTGCTACTACCAACGATGTAAACATTGTAGGGTATCTGGATAAGCAGCCGGATAGTTTCTCTTTGTTTCGCCAAATACTTGACCGCACAGGTACGGCCTCTTTTTTAAATGCCTATGGTAGTTATACCTGCTTTGCGCCCACCAATAGTGGTGTGCGTAAATACCTGTCCGATATTGGCGCAGCAACTGTAGATGCTGCCAATATAGATACACTCAAAGACATGGTGCGTTTCCACCTACTGGAAGACACCATTTCTACTGGTTCTTTTACCGATGGAAAAATGCCCGTGCCTACCATGCTGGGTCAGTATTTAATTACAGGTGTGGGTACTAAAAATAATCAGTCAAGTTACCTTATCAACAGACAGGCGTTTGTGACCAGAAGCAACGTGAGGGTAGGTAATGGATTGATACATGAAATCGACAATGTACTTCGTGCTGCTAAAAACAGCATCGCCAGCCAGTTAGAAGGTCGTCCTGAGTTCAGCATTTTTGTACAAGCATTGAAAGAAACAGGGTATTACAATTTGGTGAATACGGTGCAAACCGGCACCAATCGTGATTGGATTACTTTATTGGTAGAAACCAATCAGTCGCTGGCAGATAGTGGCATTCTCAGCTATGCTGCATTAAAAGCCCGCTATTCACAAACTGGAAATCCTGCAGATACGAAGGATAGTTTGAACATGTATGTACAATACCACATTTTACCCGGTTTGAAATACCTGGCAGATGTGATTTTGACAAACTCACATCTTACGCTATTGCCACAAGAAGTAGTAAGCATTAAGCAAGATGAACAACGCATACTCATCAACGATGATATTTTTAATGGTGTGTATGAAAAAGGTTCTGAACTGGAACGTCCTTTTGGCGACAACTCTGCATCTAATGGTGTGTGGCATCGGGTTACCGGGCATTTTGTTGCAAAGTACAGAGCTCCTCAAGCAGTGTATTGGGATGTAAGTGCATTTGATGAAATAC
>JADLHL010000238.1 GCA_020848815.1 Chitinophagaceae bacterium
TATCATCTTGCTGCAATGGCTGCAGTTCAAACACGATGGGCTCACTGGGTTTGATGTCTTGCAGCAGCCGGTAATGCCGGGCAATACCTTTTTGATGTGTAAATGCATATCCACGTGGAGTAGACACAAACACAGTAGTAGCCTGCGGATGCAGCGAAACAGAAAACTTGCCTTCGCTATCGGTACGCAATACAGTGTACCCATCACTCACCACTACACCGGCCATGGGCTTGCCATTAGACTGCAGCAATCCGTTTACCGTTACCGGTTCTGCCAGTAGGCCTGCACGGCCGCTGGCATTGCGAAACAACAATAGCCCGCCGGTAAGCCAGGCCAGTTGCTGAAAGAAAGTACGCCTTTGCATAAGTATCGCTGCTGCAAGAAAAAAAGCACCGGCAGCCATTGCTACCGATGCCATTGTTCACCTTGCTTACTTTTTATAAATCACAAAATCGTCGAAGTTGAGACGGCCATTGTTAGAAGTACCCAAGCCCAGCTTTGCCAGGCGGAATCGAACATTGCCTGTGTAGTTCACCATCCATACTGCCTGGCGGAATTCTTTATCAGCAGGAGCGGTGATGGTGCTACCTACAGTTGTCCATGTGGTACCGCCATTGGTAGATGCTTCGAGGCGGAACTGCGAACGGGCATCGGTACTATAGCGGCCGTAAAACACGGTTACTTTAGAAGCACCTTCCGTTACGTCGAAGTTCATTTGTACAGTGCCCACAGTGGTCAGGTTTTGCTGCATGCGAATGCACTGCTTACCGGGCTCATTGTAGCGGTCGCTGGCGGCTGTGTTGGCCAATATGCCTTGCAGCAATGTCCAGCTACCCGTTTTGAGTGTCACCATATTGGTGCCGCTGTTGTAGCTCGATTTGGCGGCTACTTCAGGGCTTTCAAAACTTTCGGGGAAGCCGCTGTACATTACACCACTCTGCCACTGCACATCGGCAGCATTGCGGGGCATTATCACTTTTTTGCTGTTGAAAGTATCGTTGCTGCTTTCATTGAGGCGGGCAGCAATACCTGTAAACTGTGCACTCACCGGCATGGGCTCACTGGCATGCGTTGCGGCCGAACGGGTATATACATACACAGCATCGCCGGTTTGATCGGCCACTTGTTTGCTACCAGCCAGTGTGCCGGCAGCGGGGTCTACCGCATCAGCATTCAGCGATACCAGGGTTGATTCGTAATACTCCATGGTGCTGTGCAGCTTGCCCAAGGTTACAGGGCGTACCAATGCGGTTTTGCCAGTAGCTATCACCGTTACCTGAGCGGCAGTAATGCCACTAATGGTAAGGTTGCCACCCACACGGCCCAGTTTGCCACCAGTTACATTGATGTGCAACGAATCGCCTACAGCATACGCAGGCTCAGTCGTCATGTTGATAACGATGCCACGGGTCATGTCTGTAAAGCTGTTGCTGCTGGCAGCCGTCTGCTGCAGTACGAGACTATTGGCCGGCAGGTTTTTGCCGTCTTTATCTGAAATAACAATACCTGAAATCGTCGTACCTCCATTGAGGCTGGCGGTATTCAAGGTTACTTCGCTGCCTTTGTACGCCTGGCGTACGTCCAGCAGGGTAATCATTTCGCCTACCTTGCCTTCCGAAGTATTGAAGTCTTCTTTCATACAGGAAGACAAGCCGGCACTCAGCACCAGCATGGTGAGGCTCAGGCGGAAATATGTTTGCATGTTCATCTGCTTCATGTTTTGCGTTGGATTAATTGATGTCCCACCAAACTTTTACCTGCATGTTGTCGCCACCCATATTGGCTACGGCAGCATCATAATTGGTTTTGTTCAGCGATTGTACTGATACAGGATACACCAGCCGGCTGGGCATTTGGCCACCGTTTTGTACACCAGGGCCCATGGGTAATGTTGGGTATCCGGTACGGCGGTATTCAAACCAGGATTGGAAATCGGTAAAGAAGAAGGTGTAATACTTTTGCGTAATTATTTTTTCCAGCTTTTGCGCTGTGGTAGCTGCATCATCCCAAGCCACTGTAGGTTTTGCTAAATGCCCGGCAGGTACTGTCAATCCCCAAAATGTAATGGCGGCATTCACACCGTTTTCATAGTAAGTTTTGGGGTTGCCGGTGATGAAACCTTTCAGCGCTGCTTCAGCCAATATGAATTGTACTTCTGCATAGTTCAGCATATTGCCCAGCAGCGGTTCATTTTTCAATGCAGCCAGATAAACCGACTGACGTTCCTGCTGTGTACCCGGTGTGTAGCCACTAGGAATGCCTGCATACACACCGCCACTCACGGTATTGGCCCACTTAGCCAGGCGAGGATCGGTCCAGCTATTGAGGGTGTTGATGAAGAATTCGGTATAACCATTTTCACCATTGAAATCATAATCCCGCCAGGTGTTGAATGACGATACAAAAGGTGTAACAGTGGTGAAACGAATTACTGCCGATTCATCTACCGACGTCATGATGGGATACTTGGCAGGTGTGGTTTGCAGCATGTCTTTTATTTTCTGCACGGCACCACTTTCCTGTCTGTCAGAGGTACGCAATAGCAAACGCAGGTATAGACTGTTGCCAAACTTGCGCCACTTGGCTATGTCGCCGCCAAACAGCGGGTCACGTTGCATCAGCGCCGTTGGTATGGCATTGTTCAACGCCAGCAAAGTATTCGCTTCTTCCAGCCTTACAAAAATGCTGTCGTAGATGCTTTTCTGTGCATCAAACTTGGGCATAAATATATTGTCCGTTCTACCACGGTTGGCTTCAGAAAACGGCACGTCGCCATACGTATCCGTTATCATAGAAGCTACCCATGCTTCCATAATGCGGGCCATGGCCATGTAAGAAAAATTGTAGGCCTGACTGGAAAGCAAACTCAGCTTGGCTGCACTTTCGTATGCATCTCTAAAGTTGGTGAGCTGGGTATACCAGTTGTTCCACATAAAGTCCGACTCCGAAGGACGAATGATGTAGCGATGAATTTCATCTGAGTTGTTCACTGTTACATGCACCTGCATCATTTCGTGTACCAGGCGGTGTTCACGAGATTGGTTGGCCTGGCGTACGGCATAAATGGCCGATTCCATGAGCAGCTCCGGTTTGGTTTCCGGCAGTGTATTTGGGTTGGTGTTCACCTTTTTAAAATCTTTGGTGCAACCCGCCAGCAGTACTGCTCCCAATATGCCGGCTGTGAAGTATTGTTTGAATGTTCTCATTGTTCGGTGGTTGAAAGTGGACCAATTAGAATGCTACGGTAAAGGATACGCCCATGGTACGGGTAGAGGGGAATTGCGCAATTTCAAAACCCTGATTAATCTGTCCGTCGTTGAGTGTACCAAATTCAGGATCGAAGCCGGGCCATTTGGTAAACTGGAAGAGGTCGCGGCCATAGATACCAATCACAGCCCGCTGCAGTTTCAGTTTCTCCAGCAGCTTGGCTGGCACAGTATAATCGAGGCGTAACTCACGTAGCTTGATGAAGTCTGTACTGAAGGTGTTGGCTTCTACGTTGTCGCGGTTGAAATGCGCATCGTAGTAGGCCTGAATATTGGTCACCAGCTTGGTGTTCGGCACATACTTTCCGGTAGCAGCATCCAGTTGTACACCATTGCCAATGATACCTGAGTAGCGGCCGGGCAGTGTTTTCTTCAGCTTGCCTTCTTCCATCAGTACGGCATGACTCAACGAATAGGCCACCGCACCAAACTGACCATCGAACAAGAAGTTGAGACGCAGGTTTTTGTATTTCAGTTCACTGCCAAAACTACCTTTCCAATCGGGGTTGGTATTGCCGAGGTATTTGATTTCGGTAGTTCGCATAGGCAGACCCTGGCTGTTGTACACAATCTGTCCGTCGGGGCTTCTTTCGTAGCCAATGCCATACATATCACCCATGCGGCCGCCGGGGCGAGCTTCTACCGAACCGCGGTTGGCAGGGCCGGTAGACATCACATACACATCTACACCATCTACCAGTTCTACCACTTTGTTGCGGTTGGCATAGTAAGTGGCAAACACATTCCAGCGCAGGCCTTTTTTGGTTTTGATGATGTCGCCGTTCAGCTGCACTTCAATGCCCTTGTTGGTCACCAAACCAGCGTTGGCAATGGTGGCAGAATAACCAGATGAACGGTCAATTGGTACTGCAAAAATTTGGTTGCTGGTATTGTTGCGATACACAGCTACATCCAGACCAATCCTGTTTTTGAGGAAACGGACGTCCAAGCCAAGCTCAACGCTACGGGTCAGCAGGGCTTTCAGCTCTGGATTAGCAATGGCTGAAGGGTTGGTAAGCCCTCCCGGAAACAAAGTGGGTGAATATGCAAATGAAGTAAGGTAAGGTGTAGTACCACCACTGCCCACGCCAGCCCATGAACCACGCAGTTTCAAAAATGATACAGGCTTAGGCAACTTCAGCTTTTCTGTAACCACCACACTCAGGTTGGCAGATGAATAAAAGAACGGAGAGTTTTTAGTAGACGTTGGTGTAGCCAGTGTACTGGCCCAGTCTTCCCGTGCCGTCA
>JADLHL010000239.1 GCA_020848815.1 Chitinophagaceae bacterium
GCTACCCCACAATTGTATAATTTAGCCACCGATCCTGGTGAAACAAAAAATCTTGCAGCTGAATATCCGGAGCGGGTAAAGCAAATGCAAGAACAACTGGCCAATATTCGGAAGCAATAGTTGCGCCGGTTTTGTTTTGCCACTTAAATCAACGGTTATGTACATGTGGTGCAAGAAAAGTAAGAAGGGGATGGTGGCGCAAAACTTGCTACTGTTGGCAGTATGCATTGGTTGCGGTACCCGCAATACAGAGCAACAGGCAACACCATCGCCAGATTCTGTGCATGCATGTATGCAAGTGCCTTCCCGGTTTGGTAATTTGTCCGCCGATTCTATCAACGGCAGCAGTGCGGATACTTCGTTTGCAGGCATGGTGTTCATACCCGCTGGCACTTTTGAAATGGGCGGCGATAATGAACAAGCAGCTGCAGATGAGTATCCCAAACACAAAGTGTCAGTCAGCGCATTTTATATGGATGCTACTGAAGTAACGAATGCGCAATTTCAGCAGTTTGTAACTGCTACGGGGTATATCACTACCGCAGAAAGAAAGCCCGACTGGAACGAATTAAAAAAGACTTTGCCACCAGGCACTCCAAAACCGCCCGACAGTGTAATGGTGGCAGCATCGCTTGTGTTTAAGCCATCTGCAGGACCGGTAGATTTGAATGACTACAGCCAATGGTGGAGTTGGGTGCCCGGTGCCGATTGGAAACATCCTGAAGGACCACAAAGCAATATCAAAGGGAAGGAAAACTTTCCTGTGGTGCATATAAGCTGGTTTGATGCCATGGCTTATTGCAAATGGGCCGGTAAGCGATTGCCTACTGAAGCTGAGTGGGAATATGCAGCACGTGGGGGCCTTAGCAACAATATTTACCCATGGGGTAATGAGCATGTAAATGCGGGTGCAACCAAGACCAATAGTTGGGAAGGAAAATTTCCTTACCTGAACGAAAACAAAGACGGCTTTGCAAAGCTAGCGCCAGTAATGCGCTTTGATTGCAACCGGTATGGCCTTTTTGATATGGCGGGTAATGTGTGGGAGTGGTGCAGCGATTGGTATGATCATCAATATTACCAAACACAAGCATCTGCCATTGCAACTAATCCGCAAGGGCCGCAAAAAAGTTATGATCCGCAAGAGCCACACACACCTAAAAGAGTGCTGCGTGGTGGTAGCTTTTTGTGTAACGATGCTTACTGTAGCGGCTACAGAGTAGCACGTCGCATGAAGAGTAGTCCGGATACTGGATTAGAACATACCGGTTTCAGGTGTGTAAAGGATGTGAAAGCCCCATAAGGGGTGATCAAAAAAAAGTTAGCAATGCATAAATCAATAGTCACTTTTTTGTATTTGTGTGTACAAGCGTTTGTTGCTACTGCTCAGCAAAACACGAAACAGCCAAATGTGATATTGATTGTAGCAGACGACCTTGGCTGGGCCGACTTAGGTTGCTATGGCAGCACATTTTACGAAACCCCCAATTTGGATAAACTCGCAGCAAACGGTGTCCGGTTTTCGCAAGGGTATGCCACCAGCCCGGTTTGTAGCCCTACCCGTGCCAGTATCATGACAGGTAAGTATCCTGTAAAAACGGGTGTAACTGATTGGATAAAAGGGCGGCAGGAAAAAGGTAAAGCCCTGCCTTATGAAAAACTTATTGGACCAGCCACTGCATACGAGTTGCCCATCGAAGAAAATACCATTGCTGAACTGGCTCTGGCCCACGGATACCGCACTTTTTTTTCGGGCAAATGGCACTTGGGCGAAGAAGAAAAATACTGGCCCGAGCATCAGGGTTTTCAAACCAATACAGGAGGATGGAGTGCCGGCTCTCCCACAGGAAAAGTAAATGATACAACTGGCGGTTTTTTTTCGCCCTACAAAAATCCAAGGTTGAAAGACGGCCCGCCGGGTGAATATCTTACAGACAGGCTGACAAATGAGTGTATTCAATTCATTGATGATAATAAACACTCCCCATTTTTTGTAACGCTGTCTTTTTACGCTGTGCATAATCCTTTGCAAGCCACTACACCGCTTGTGAAAAAATATTCAACCAAACAGCAGCAGTTGGGTATACAACCCGCTAATCGTTTTGCCAAAGACGAAGACTGGATGAAATTGGAGACTGGTTGGAAAAGACGGCTGGTGCAAGACAATCCTGTATATGCAGCCATGATTGAAAATATGGACTGGAATATTGGAAGGCTGCTGGATAAAATACAACAAGCAGGTATTGATGATAACACACTGGTGATTTTTACATCGGATAACGGAGGCTTAAGCACAGCTGAAGGAAGCCCGACTGTAAATGGACCATTGCGGGCTGGTAAAGGCTGGTTGTACGAAGGAGGAATACGGGTACCTTTTATTATGTACTGGAAAGGTAAAATTGTGGCCGGCACAGTAGCAGATGTGCCAGTGACTGCTGCAGATATTTACCCCACCATTGCTAAAGCCATTGTTCAAAATGATGGCCTTCGAAAGGATATTGACGGAGCCGATATATTTGCGTTGCTCAACAAGCACAAAAAAGCCGAACGACCGTTGTTTTTTCACTATCCGCATTATAGTAATCAGGGAGGCAAACCCGGAGCAGCTATTCGTGAGGGATCCTACAAATTGGTCTATTTTTTCGAAGATAAAAGGATAGAATTGTATGACTTGGTGAATGATGTGGCCGAGAAAAACAATTTAGCAGTAAGCCATCGTAAAATGGCGATGCGTCTTTCCAAAAAACTATTTCGTTGGCTGGAAAATAATGCTGCAAAAACACCTGTTATCAATCCCGGATACAGTGCATTGCCAAAGCCGTTTTGATATTTGGTCGTGTAAGTTTCGAAACATTTACACTGAGATGGGACGTAAGACCGAGATAAACCTCCAACTGAAACCTTGATTGAAAGTAATCAATTGACTGCCGAAGGATATTCGTTGATCAATCAGATTCGTACAAGATAGGGTAAGCCTGCAGTTGAGGCAGTTGATGGAACTAATTTGAGGCAGGCTGCTCTCAGAGATATTGTGCGGCATTAAGGAATAGTGGAAATTGCATTTGAAGGCTTGCGTCATTTTTACCTGAAACGTTAGCATGCTGTGCAAGCTTCTTACGCCAAGGCCTTGAGTGATAACCTTCCCAATGATTCAGTTATTTATCTTCCCGGAAAATCTGAAGCATTTCCGATACCGCTGGGAGAGTTAAACGTAAGCGCCAATCTGGTTGAGAATCCCGTTTGTCAGTTGTGTTGGATTCATGGTAAACAGTAAAAAAGTAATGAATATATGACTCACAAAACCGCTATTTTATTTGTTACAGTTTTTTTATTGGCTACCACTTCACATGTGTACGCACAGGCATCATCGAAAAAGCCAAACATCATTTTCATTTTGGCCGATGATCTTGGATATGGCGATGTGGGTTGCTACGGCTCAACCGCTATACAAACACCGAACATAGATGCGCTGGCAAAAAACGGCATCCGTTTTACCGATTTTTATTCAGGTAGTACTGTGTGTGCTCCGTCAAGAGCTTCATTGATGACAGGCCAGCATACCGGCCACCTCACCATTCGTGGCAATGGCGAAGTACCGCTGCCTGCTGCTGATAGTGTGCTGCCGCAATATTTGCATAAATCCGGATACGTGAATGGCATGGTGGGTAAATGGGGACTTGGCCAGGCGAATACAACCGGGCAACCAGCTTACAAAGGATGGGATTTCTTTTCCGGATTGCTACATCATGTAGAAGGCCATTATCAATTGCCCGATTCTGCATGGCAATTGCAAAGCGGTACGCCGGCCAAGGTGAAAATACCCGGCAATAAATATTCCAACGAATGGTTTAAAGACGAAGCCATCCGATTTATTGAGCAGCAACAACAGCAGCCTTTTTTTCTATACCTGTCCTTCACTTTGCCTCATGCAGAGTTGAACGTGCCGCAGGCTTTTTTACAGCAATATCTCCACCCCGACGGCAGCAGCAAGTTTGGCGAAGAAGTGTCACAAAGAAGCAATCTGCATTATGGCTACCAGCAGTACCCCAAGGCAGCCTACGCAGCCATGGTATCGCAAATGGATCATTACATTGGTGAGGTGGTAGCTATACTTAAAAAGCTGCACATAGAAGATGAAACCATCATCGTTTTTACCAGTGATAATGGCACTCATGCCGAAGGAGGCCGAACCCGCAAAGATGTAGCAGCCATGCAGAGCAGCGGACCATTGCGGGGCATTAAAAGAGATTTGTACGAAGGTGGTATTCGTGTTCCTTTTGTAGTGAGTTGGAAAAACAAGATTGCAGCCGGTACCAACTCTGCAAGCATGGGAGCATTTTGGGATGTGGTACCCACTCTTTGTGCTATAGCAGGTGCTACTCCTACGGCTGCTGTAGATGGCGTTTCATTGCTGCCATCATTGTTGGGCAAAACACAACCGCCAAGAGATTGCTTGTACTGGGAGTTTTACGAAGGTGGATTTAAGCAGGCTATTCGGAAAGACAACTGGAAAGCCATCCGTTTTTTTAAAGGCACCGGGCCCATAAAAACGGAACTCTATGATCTTACAACTGACATTGGAGAGCAACACAATATTGCTGCACAGCACACTGCATTGGTAAAGCAACTCGAACTACTGATGGATCGGGAACACACAACGGCTGCACACCCGCTTTTTCAAATAAAATAGCATGTCATTTCTTGATGTCTGCGGTAGATAGTAAATGACAGTCGCCATTATAGAATCTATATTTTTACAGCATTATGAAAGAAAAAATATCCGCTGCATTTTTAGCTGCATACAACACTACACCAACCATCATCGTTCGATCTCCCGGCAGGGTAAATATTATTGGCGAACATACCGATTACAACAACGGATTTGTATTGCCTGCAGCAATCGACAAAGCTGCATACATCGCCATTTCATTAAGAGATGATGACCAGATTCATTTAACTGCTCTTGATTTAAATGAATCTTTTTCTATTTCCGTTACCGATTTAAAACCTGTTGGAGATGTGAGTTGGCCCAACTATATACTTGGTTCGGCAGCTCAGTTTACAAAGCGGGGTATACAATTGCCCGGCTTCAATGCGGTGCTCACCAGCGATGTACCCATGGGTGCAGGTTTGTCATCTTCAGCAGCGGTAGAGTGTGCTACGGTATTTGCGTTAAACCATTTGTTGCAAACAAATATCGACAGAGTGGCCATGGTAAAAATGGCACAAAAGGCCGAGCATGAATATGCAGGCGTTATGTGCGGCATCATGGATCAGTTTGCATCTATGATGGGCAAAGAAAATCAGGTGATAAAATTGGATTGTCGTTCGTTGGCATACGAATATGTGCCTTTCAATTTGGATGGTTACAAAATTGTATTGCTCAACACTAACGTAAAACATTCACTGGCTTCGTCGGAATACAATACCCGCCGCAAAGAATGTACACAAGCGGTGGAGTGGGTGAGTGCTCATCATCCGGAAGTGAAATCTTTGAGAGATGCTACTGTAGCCATGCTGGATGAACATGTGCAGCCTAAAGACGCTGTTGTGTACAACCGTAGCCGCTATGTTGTTGATGAGATAATCAGGTTGCAAGATGCTTGTAGTGATTTGCAGCAAGGCAACATTGCTGCCATGGGGCAAAAAATGTTTGCTACACATGATGGACTAAGTAAGCTCTATGCTGTTAGCTGCAAAGAGTTGGATTTTCTGGTTGATTTTGTGCGGAACAGACCAGAAGTTTTAGGTGCCAGAATGATGGGTGGCGGCTTTGGTGGTTGTACCATCAACATTGTACAAGAGTCGGCCATAGATGCGTTGGTTGCTGCTGTACGCCCAGCGTATGAGGCTGCCA
>JADLHL010000240.1 GCA_020848815.1 Chitinophagaceae bacterium
AAGCCGGCAAAATATTACCCGACCTCTTGTTTGAATACGATGCTGCAGGCCGCATCAACCAGCAAACGAGTGTACAAGCCGGCAGCAACATGTACCGCATTTGGCGCTATGTGTACGATGCCCGTGGGCTCAAAATAAAAGAAGGGGTATTCAATAAGTACAAAGAGCCGGAAGGCAGAATCGAATACAGCTATCAGTAATAGAAACTACTGCACAAATAAAAAGAGGTTAGCTCAACACTAACCTCTTTTGTATTCTATCTAATCGATTGAATTAAATATCGATGGCTTCGCCGTAAGCAACTGCAGTTGCTTCTTTCATGGCTTCGCTCATGGTAGGGTGCGGGTGAATGGCATTCAGAATTTCATGCGCCGTTGTTTCCAACTTACGGGCAGTTACTGCCTCTGCAATCATTTCTGTTACGTTGGCACCAATCATATGGCAACCCAAAAACTCACCATACTTGGCGTCGTAAATCACTTTTACAAAACCTTCGGTAGCACCGGCTGCGCTGGCTTTACCACTGGCCATAAATGGAAACTTACCCACTTTTACTTCATAACCGGCTTCTTTGGCCTTGGCTTCGGTGTAACCTACTGAAGCAATTTCGGGGGTGCAATAAGTACAACCAGGAATGTTGTTGTAATCGATGGCTTCGGGTTTGTGGCCAGCGAGGTGCTCAGCAGCGTTGATGCCTTCTTTGCTGGCCACGTGTGCCAAGGCTTGTCCG
Source organism: Chitinophagaceae bacterium (assembly GCA_020848815.1). Classification (GTDB taxonomy): domain Bacteria; phylum Bacteroidota; class Bacteroidia; order Chitinophagales; family Chitinophagaceae; genus Phnomibacter. The sequence goes on from JADLHL010000240.1 coordinate 731, forward strand.
GGAGTACAGTCGCCAATGGCGTATACACCGGGCACAGAAGTTTGCTGATACTGGTCCACAATGATTTTACCTTTTTCGGTTTTTACACCAATGGTTTCGAGGCCAATGCCTTCAATATTGGCCACCACACCTACCGCACTCAGCATAATGTCAGCTTCGAGGGTGATTTCGCCATCCTTGGTTTTTACCGTGGCTTTTACACCAGCACCGGTAGTATCAACCTTGGTTACTTCGGCGTTGGTCATAATGTCGATGCCGCTCTTCTTGTATTGCTTTTCCAGCTCTTTCGAAATGTCTTCGTCTTCTACCGGCACAATGCGGGACAAAAATTCTACGATGGTCACCTTGGTACCCATGCTGTTGTAGAAATAAGCAAATTCAACACCAATAGCGCCGCTGCCTACTACAATCATGCTCTTGGGTTGCTCAGGCAGTACCATGGCTTCGCGGTAGCCAATGATTTTTTTGCCATCTACAGGCATGCTGGGCAGCTGACGGGCACGACCACCAGTAGCAATCACAATGTTCTTAGCTTCTACCACCTGCTTGCTGCCATCGGCTGCAGTTACTTCAATTTTATTGGCGGCTACCAGTTTGCCAAAGCCCATGATCACGTCGATCTTGTTCTTCTTCATCAAAAAGGTAACACCCTTGCTCATTTTGTCGGCCACGCCGCGGCTGCGTTTTACCACAGCACCAAAGTCGTGGGTACCGCTGGCATTGATGCCATAGGTTTGAGCATGCTTCAGGTACTCATATACCTGAGCACTCTTCAGCAGCGCCTTGGTAGGAATACAACCCCAGTTGAGGCAAATGCCGCCCAGGCTTTCCTTTTCGATAATGGCTACTTTTTTACCCAGCTGCGAAGCACGGATAGCAGCAGGATAACCGCCGGGGCCACTGCCCAATACAATTACGTCGTACGACATGATCGGAAGATATTTTGATTAGAATGATGGATTATTTGAAAACGCTGCGAAGCTAAGGCAAACCAACGGATTACACCCCCTGCCCCTTCCGGTATTGGCGAATTGTTTAACCTTATCCACCCTTTAGGCAGCATTTACAAGAATACTTTGCGTAAATACTACACATTACCAGACCAGTGCTTACATTTGCTGACGATTCTTTCAACCTTGCCAGCATGACTACCATTCATTTTTACCTGCGGTTCCGTAGCACTTATGGCCAAACCTTTTTTGTGTCGGGAAATATTCCTGAACTCGGTAATGGCGACCCGCAGCAGGCCATGCCCATTCATTACCTCAACGATGATTTGTGGCACCACAGCATAGATGTGGCCGACGATACGCCGGCATTTACCTATAAATATATGTTGCGCAACAGCGATGGCTACGAAAGCATTGAGTGGCCTACCGACCGCAGCATTGATGTGGCCAAACTCAAATCGCCCGAAATACAGGTGATTGACCAATGGAACTATGCCGGTGAATTTGAAAATGCCTTTTACACCCAGCCCTTTACCCAAACCCTGTTTGAGTATGCCGGCGAAAAAGTAAAAGCAGGTAGCAGCAAAGGTGTGAACCATATTTTTAAAGTAAAAGCACCGCTGCTGGGTAGCAACGAAACCCTTTGCCTGCTGGGCAGCGATGCCGCACTGGGCAGCTGGAACGAAGCTGATTGCATCGTAATGCGCAAAGAAGGCAACTGGTACACCGCCGGCCTCAACCTGAGCAAAGCACAGTTTCCCATTGCTTACAAATACGGCGTGTACAACACGGCCAGCAAGCAGCTTGTACGCTACGAAGATGGCAGCAACCGCATGCTGTATGGCATGGTTAAAAAGCAATTGGTGATTTTACACGATGGCTTTGCTGCTTTGCCCAACAATACATTTAAAGGTGCTGGCGTGGCCATCCCGGTATTTAGCCTGCGGAGTGAAAACGGCCTGGGCGTGGGTGAATTTACCGACATACCACAGCTGGCCGACTGGTGTAAGCAGGTGGGTATGAAGCTGGTTCAATTGCTGCCCCTAAACGATACATCGGCCACGGGCACATGGACAGACAGCTACCCGTACGCAGCTATTTCTGCGTTTGCCTTGCATCCGCAATACATTAATCTTGAAAGCGTAGCTGGTAAAAAACATGCTACGCTGATAAAAGGCCTCGACGAAGCCAAGGCCCGCCTGAATGCTCAGCAAGATATTGACTACGAAGCAGTGATGCAGCTGAAGTGGCAATACCTGAAAGACTTATACGAAGCACAAAAAGACAGCTGGCAAAACGACGCTGCCTATCAGGAATACTTTGAACAAAACAAGCACTGGCTGGAGCCCTACGCGGCTTTTTGCTACCTGCGGGATAAATACAATACCACCGAATTTCATACCTGGAAAACCCACAGCAGCTACGATGCTAAAAATGTAGCCAAGCTGCTGAGCCCCACAGCCAAGTCTTACGATGCCGTGGCCATCCATTTGTTTGTACAATGGCATTTGCACCTGCAACTGAAAGCAGCCGTTGACTATGCACATACACAAGGCTTGGTGGTAAAAGGCGATATTCCCATTGGCATATACCGCCACAGCTGCGATGCATGGACGCAGCCTGAACTCTACAATATGGATGCACAAGCTGGTGCACCACCCGACGACTTTGCGGTGAAGGGTCAGAACTGGGGCTTTCCCACTTACAACTGGCAACGCATGCAGGCCGATGGTTTTGCCTGGTGGAAGCAGCGCTTTGAGCAAATGAGTTTGTATTTCGACGCTTTCCGCATTGACCATATTTTAGGTTTCTTCCGTATTTGGAGTATTCCTATGGATGCAGTGGAAGGCATTCTCGGCCGCTTTGTGCCCTGCCTGCCCGTGCATATCGACGAGTTTGCACAAAAAGGCATTTGGTTTGATTACAACCGCTACTGCCAGCCCTTCATCAACGAACAGTTGGTAAACGAATGGTTTGGTGAAAAAGCCGGATGGGTAAAAGAAACCTTCCTCGATGATATTGGCTGGGGCAGCTTCCGCATGAAGGATGCCTTTGCTACACAACGCAAAGTGGAAGCCTGGTTTACAGCGCATGTTGAAGTAGAAGAATGGATAAAGCTGAAACTGTACGATTGCATCAGCAACGTGATATTGATTGAAGAACCCGGCAGCAATGGTACACAGTATCATTTCCGTATAGGCATGGAAGGCACCAGCAGCTATCAGTGGTTGAATGAGCATGTACGCCGCCAGCTGAGTGAGTTGTACGTGAATTATTTTTTCCGCAGGCAAAATGATTTTTGGCGCCAGCAAGCCATGCAAAAACTACCGGCTCTCAAAGCCAGCACCAACATGCTGATCTGCGGCGAAGACCTGGGCATGGTGCCCGATTGTGTACCCGGTGTGATGAAAGACCTTGGCTTTTTAAGTCTGGAAATTCAACGCATGCCGAAGGATCCAACCAAAGAGTTTTTCCATCCCGGCGATGCCCCTTATTTGAGCGTAGTAACGCCAAGTACCCACGACATGAGCACCATTCGTGGCTGGTGGGAAGAAAGCCGCGACACCACCCAGCGTTTTTACAACGAGCAGCTGGGCCAGTGGGGCGAAGCGCCTTTCTATTGTGAGCCATGGATTAACCGGGCCATCATTACCCAACACGTGTACAGTCCGGCCATGTGGAGCATTTTTCAACTGCAGGATTTGCTGGGCAGCAGTGCCGAACTGCGACGCACCGACCCCAATGCAGAACGCATTAATGTACCGGCCAATCCCAAGCATTACTGGCGCTACCGCATGCATCTTACACTCAGTGAGCTACAATCTGCCGATACCTTCAATACCGACATTCACGGCTTGCTGCAAAGCAGTGGCCGCTGCGACAGATAAGCTGGCAACAATATGAACCATCTCCGAAGTGAACGCTTCGGAGATTTTTTTGTAATAGTGGCGTTGTTGTAACAATTACTTTTAAAGCAGAAGCTTGCTGCCATGCGCCTTTCCTCTTTCTTGTTTATTGCTGCTATACTTAGCCTTAGCTGGTGGAGCATAGCCGGCTGTACCAAAGAATACAGTTATGAAGGCGGATCGCTACCCGACAGCAGCAACTTTATTCCTACGCCAGATACCACCCGGCAAGACAGCCTTCAATTTTTGGCCTGCGCTTTATGTGTGGCCGATAGTTTCGGAAAAGCAGTGGATACCTGGCGCATTCAACTGCCTAAGTCAAAAGCCTGTGGCAATTTTACCCGTACCGTGATTACCCCAACCCGTGATGCGTTTACTTTTTTTGGCCCATCGGCTTGCTCTATAGATTCGGGGCTTATCCTCAACTCATTTTGGTCGCCGCTGGTATTTGACCACGACCTGAAAAATGTGAGCACACAACGTACCGCCTTTTATTACTACGACAGAATCGGAAACACATTTGTGCTGGAGCGAAAAACAGGGCAGGTAATGACGATTGTGATTGAAGAATATACGCACAGCACCGGCATTGCAAAAGGCTACAGCTTTGGCGAGGCACAAACTGCAGATGGAAAACTAGTACGGGTATCGGATATCCGGTTTGTGATAAAAATTCCCTGATGGACTATTTGCGCTGCTTGTTTGGCTGAAATGTATACGGCTGAACCGGCACAGCATTGGGCATTTTTCCTGCTGTAATTGCGTTGCTTTCCTCCTGTTGTGCTACTGTACCGGGCATAGGATTGGTGCCATTTGCAAATGGTTTGAGCATCGGCATATTATCCTGCGGCAATACGTATACTTCGCCCAAAGCATTGGTATGCGAAAGTGCCAATTGCACTGAATTTGACTGCTTGATGTTTGCCGGAAAACCTTGCGGCAGTTGATGTTGATTTCTTTTCTGTACCAATGGTGCCAACTGCTGTTGCTGCCGCAGTTTGTTGTAACGGTCAAGGTTCACTTCTGGTATCGGAGCAGTTTGTGCAAAAGCCACTTGGCAAAAGCAACCTACAGCCATCAGCAGCAAGAATCCTTTCATAACAGTGTCGGTTTGTTATTCTAATGTACTACAGCTTTAAGAAGCAGGCAATAGCTGTTTAGATTTTTCAGTGTTTGAAAATCAAAAACAGATACTATCCTCTATTTAAACTTTCACAATCCCGAAGGGATGATATGATTGTAGAAACAGCATTCATTATTAATCAGCCAAACCCCGAAGGGGTGAAACAATACCTCAAAAAATGCTTTGTTTATACCACCCCTTCGGGGTTTTGTACAAATAAATTTTCCCTTTACTATAATCATGTCAGCCCTTCGGGCTTAATTGGATCGTGTGTTAGATTTTTACTTGATTGCGCAACTCGCCATTGAAGAAAGCCTGCACATTGCCCAGCGTAACATTGGAGATTTGTGTCAATGCTTCTTGTGTAAAAAATGCCTGATGCGCCGTGATGATAACATTGGGAAAACTCATCAGTCGCTGAATGGTATCATCCTGAATAATATCGCCGCTGAGGTCGCGGAAAAATAATTTTTCTTCTTGCTCGTACACATCAATACCGAGGCTACCCAGCTGGCCATTCTTAAGTGCATGAATGGCGGCTTTTGTATCTACCAAACCACCCCGGCTAGTGTTGATGAGCATCACGCCTTTTTTCATGGTGGCCAACGAGGTTTCATTAATCATGTGGCGGGTGCTGTCCATCAGCGGGCAGTGTAGGGAAATAATATCGGCTGTGGCAAACATGTCGGGCAGGTTGGTGTAGGTAACGCCCAATGCTTCTAAATCTTTGTTGGCCACCACATCAAAAGCCAGAACGTTGCAGCCAAAGCCAAGCATAATTTTAGCAAATGCCTGACCAATATTGCCGGTGCCTACTACGCCAACGGTTTTGCCAAAAACATCAAAACCCAACAAGCCATTCAATGCAAAGTTTTGCTCCCGTACCCGGTTGTAAGCCTTGTGCGTTTTGCGGTTGAGCGTCATCATCAGGGCCACGGCATGCTCGGCCACGGCCTGTGGCGAATAGGCTGGCACACGTACCACACCAATGCCATGTGCAGCTGCAGCTGCTACATCTACATTGTTGAAACCCGCACAGCGCAAGGCGATTAGCTTTACACCAAGGGCAGCCAGTTTTTCAATAATGCCTGCATGACAATGGTCGTTTACAAAAATGCATACTACGTCGGCACCTTCTGCCAGCTGCACGGTATGGCTGCGCAGTTGTACATCAAAGAATTCGAGTTCATAACCAAAAGCGGCATTTTCTTTTTCAAAAAAACGGATATCGTAGGGCTGAGCACTATAAAAAACAATCTTTTGCATGCATATAAATTGATGCAGCAAAATACTTCAAATAGCGGCACAAAAAATCAGCCGTTTGTAATTTGATGGCCATAGAAATTGATTACAAAAACTACAGACATCTACTATAGCTACAGAAGGAAGTACCGCTATTTATTGTATTTTTTCAGCGTGAAAAAATGTCTCCTCTTTATAGCCTTATTTGTGGTAGCCGGTATGGGTATTGGTTGGGCGCAGCCTGCTGCATCCTACTGGCAACAGCAAGCCAATTATCAAATACAGGTTCGGCTGAATGATACCACCCATAGTTTGGATGGTACTGTATCCATTCAGTACATCAACAACTCGCCGGACACCCTGCATTTTTTGTGGATTCATTTGTGGCCCAATGCCTACAAAAATGAAAGCACCGCATTTGGCGAACAAACATTGCTGGAAGGCAACCTCGACTTTTATTTTTCCAAAGCCGATGAAAAAGGCTACATCAATCGGTTGCAGTTTACAGCCAATGGTTTGCCTGCCACCTTGAAAGATCATCCTACACACATCGACATTGCACAACTGCAACTACCGATACCATTATTGCCGGGACAGCAGTTGCAATTGCGAACACCATTTCATGTGCAGTTGCCGGCTTTGTTTAGCCGCTCCGGACAACGCAAGCAGTTTTATGCAGTAGCCCAATGGTTTCCCAAAATTGCGATGTACGATGCCGATGGCTGGCATCCCATGCCCTACCTTTCTGTAGGCGAATACTACAGCAACTTTGGCAACTACGATGTGCACATTACACTACCCGACAACTATGTAGTAGCTGCTACCGGCGACTTGCAAAGTGCTGCAGAAAAAGCATGGATGCTAAAAAAGAAATCGGCACCAGTAGTTAGTGCCCCAGTCAAAAAAGAATTGTTTAAAACCGGTAAGCAGCCTGAGCCATTTCCTGTGCCGGCTTCCAGCAGAAAAATGAAAACGTTGCATTTTGTAGCCAACAACGTGGTAGACTTTGCCTGGAGTGCTGACAAGCGTTTTATTGTAAAACACGACACCTGCAACATTGCCAACCGTACCATAGATGTGTGGAATTATGTATTGCCGGAAGATGCAGAACGCTGGCAGCAAACCATCTCTTTTACCAAACGAGCCCTGCGTTTTTACAGCCAGCAATTAGGTGCATACCCCTACCCCCAGGTGTCGGTAGTGGCATCACCGGGTAGCGAAGCCGATGGCATGGAATATCCCATGATTACATTGCTGAATGTAACACTGAAAAACGAAGCCATGCTCGACCAGATTATTGCCCACGAAGTAGGCCACAACTGGTTGCAAGGAATACTGGCCAGCAATGAAAGAAACCATGCATGGATGGATGAAGGCATGAATACGTTTGTTGAACGGAAGTACATGCAGACTTACTATCAGCATACCAACAAAGGCGCAAAAGTGCCTGCTGATTTTATGCAAGTGTTGCAACAATTGTATGTATCCCGCCATGAAGACGTACCCATCATCAA
>JADLHL010000241.1 GCA_020848815.1 Chitinophagaceae bacterium
CAATCCATGATTCAGGAATCACCACCATAATGCTCCATTGTTTCCAATCGGGTACAATGTCAAAAGTGCCGTTTTTGCCACTGCCCATCAGCCGCCAAAAGGAAATTTTCTTGTTGAGCCAGAGCGGCAGCCGGAACAAAGCCATGGAAAATAAGCCAGGAAAAGCACTCCTGTAGCGTATGATAAAAAGCACCGCCACGAGAGGTTCCTGTTGCTTATGACCGTTGGATGAGTTTTTCAATAGATGAGATTTTACCGGCAGGAATACAAATAAGATCGCCGATGAGCTGCTGCTGCGCATCGGGATAGGGTACCAGTTTGTCCTGTTGTACATAGAACAGCTGATAACCCATTTCGTTGAACATGCGGTGCAAAATGAGTTTGTTCTCTCCGTCGGTTTCTACCTGAACAATGGGTTGATGGCTTTCAATCACAGATTGCATGGCGGGCAATACAGGTACTTCATAGCCTTCAATATCACACTTTAGGTAGTGAATATCAGTAAGTTGTCCGAATAGTTTGGCAGGATGTTTGAGCTCGACTTCAAATATTTCTGGGGCTACCTGCTTCTCAGATTCCGTCAGTACTTTCATGAGGCCATGGCGGTGCTGGTCGGCAAAGGGCAGGCCCATGCTGATGGTACCTTCCTGTTCGCCCAATGCATATGGCAACACTTTCACCTGTGGCAAGTGCCGGGTGTTCGCCAGCAGTATTTCTCTGTAGAGTTGAATGGGTTCAACGGAAAGCACCTTTCCCTTGCTGCCGACCAACCGGGCAAACTCCGTGGAGTAATAGCCGAGGTTGGCGCCAATATCAATCACCGTTTGGCCGGGGCCAATGAGGTGGCGGACAAAATAGTGAACCGTGTAAGCCGGATTATTCCTTAGCCATTGGCGCCGGAAGCTGAATAAAAATATCCTGGATGTGAGGCGCAGGTAAGCCTGTCTGCCCAACAATTGAATAAGGATGGCTTTCAGTTGTTTCACTATTTGCTGATTGATTTGAGGGTTTGCAATGCCTGCTGCAACAGTTTATCGGTAGGCTGCAGCGTTTCATAAAAGGCATTGTTTCGCCATTGGTAACGGGCCATATTTGCTTTGATAATCAATAGAATATCATTTTTTACTGAAACCGATACTTCAGGTATTTTTACGCTGTCTTGTTGAAGTTGAACAGTGTACATGTCCCAGGTGTTGGCTGGTAACTGATATTGCTTGATGAAGTCTGAAGGCGTTTTGTATTGCGTCAGGCTGCCTTTCATTTGCTGAAACAGCCGGAAGCTGAAATCACCGATGCGGTTGCCGCTGAAGAGTGGCAAGCTGCCTTGAGGTACCCGGCTGCTGTCGAAAGCTACGGTGATGTCGGGAGTAATGCCACCGCCACCGTATACCTTTTTACCTGCCCGTGTCGTGTACACTTCCTTACTTTTTTGCAGGCTGCTGTCGTCTTTTGCGGGGTTTCTTTCCAGGACTTCATGCTGATAATCGTTGCGGCTGCCATTGTATGGCTTTTGAATACTGCGGCCGGAAGGCGTATAGTAGCGGGCTACGGTAATGCGAACAGCACCTCCATTTGTGAGATCGTATTGTTCTTGTACCAGTCCTTTGCCAAAACTGCGCCGGCCAATGATGATGCCGCGGTCATTGTCTTGCAGGGCGCCGGCCAATACCTCACTGGCACTGGCACTAAACTCATCAATGAGTACTACCAGCGGTTCTTTTTCAAAAATGCCGGGCTTGGTGCTTTGTATTTCTTTGTTTTTGACATGAGAACCACGGGTGCTCACAATAGAAAGCCCGTCGGGAAGCAACTCATCAGCTATGTTGGTGGCTTCGGTGAGGATGCCCCCGGTGTTGCCCCGCAAATCGAGAATCATCTTTTTCATACCCTTGGCCTGCAGGCCTGTGGCTGCATCCATGAACTCTTTGTAAGTGGTTTCGCTAAACTTGTTGAGCTTGATATAGCCAACGCCGGGTTCAGCCATGTAGGCTGCTTCAACAGAAGGTAACGGTACATTGCCACGGGTAATGGTATAGGTTTGGGTTTTACCATCCCGCAGGGCAGTTACTTCTACTTTGGTGTTATAATCACCACGAAGCAATTTTCGCAACTCACTGCCTTTCAATTTATTGCCAGCTATTACTTTGTCGTATACTTTAATAATTCTGTCGCCGGTTTTGAGGCCTGCTTTGGCACTCGGTCCGTTTTCCACCACATACACCACATTCATGGTGTCGTTAATCATCTGGTATTCTACACCAATACCGCTAAAGCCACCTTCGAGGTCGGCGTTGGCTTCTGCCAGCTCTTGGGCGGGAATGAAAACCGTATGCGGATCCAGGTGGTTGAGCATGGCCTGAATGCCATCGGCCTCCATCGAATCGAGGCTTACAGAGTCGACATATTTATACTGTACCAAATCGAGTACCTGCTGAATGGCCGACCGGTTTTTGTTGCTGCTACTGGTGCGACCACTACTGCCCGCCAGTTGAAAGCCCGCTAATATGCCCAGTGCCAATGCCAGCCCGATAAACAAGGGTAGCCAAACCTGCAGTTTTCTCTGTTCCATTATATGTTGCCCTGTACTTTTGACCAGCGAAAGTACAAGTTGCAGGCTAATGCCATTTGTACAAAAAGCCCAATGTGCAAAGCATGGATAAAAAGAAGGCCCGGATACTCATTATTGCCGAAGAATTGGAATACGACCGCACCAGTTGCGGTCTGCTCAATACAAAGATGACAGAAGTGCTCAGCCAGCATTTTGCAGTGCACCTGCTGGTGGGTGGCAGGGTTGGCCAGCCCATATTTGAACTGCCATTAGCATCTATAGAACAGGTGAAGTTGCAGCAACCAACCCGCTGGAAACTGCTGGGTAAGATTCCGCTGCTGCGCAGCCTGCCCGAAAAGCTGACCGGCTTTAACCATGCATCTTATTACAAATTGCAGCAATGGACCAAAGCCATCCAACAAAAGTTGGCGAAGGATACCTACGATTTGGTATTGCTCTTGGGTAGCGGTATGGGCTGGTATGCTCACATGGCATTCAGCAATTTGCTGCCTTATGCCGGCAAGTTTGTCATCTCCATCCATGATCCGTTTCCCATGGCCATGCTGCCCGAACCGTATAATGTACCCATCGACAATGGCCAGCGGCAACTGATGAAACGCTTCAATCATCTGGTGGAGCAAGCTGCAGGTTGCTATGCGCCATCACAGCGGTTGATAGAACATTTGAACCCTGCTTACCCGGCATTGGCCAGCAAAGCCGTGGTAGTGCCCCACCTGGCGCATCAGCTGCCCTTTTTACTGCAACCAGCCAGCCCGCCTGCCGAAAAGCAAGCTGCTTTGTTGACGAAAATTCAACCATTGCACAGCAGTACGCATTTTTTGCTGGTACACATGGGTACTTTGCTGGAAGGGCGTTCGCCCGGCTATTTTATCAGGGCCATGCTGCAATTTTTGGAAGCACATCCTGAGGCAGAAGCGCATACACAGGTGGTGTTTATTGGTCAGGTTCACCCCAAGTTGGTACCAGAATTTGCACCTGCAGCGAATCACAAAAATTTTATTATTGAAAACAACACTCGCTTAACCTACGGCCAGGCGCTGGTTTTGCAAAAAGCCGCTGCTGCCAACCTCGTTATTGAATCAGCTAAATACCATTCTCCTCAACTTTTTGGTAAGTTTGCTGATGCGGTGATGGCCGATAAACCGATACTTTGTATTGGCCCGGCTACTTCCGAAGCAAGGCGGGTAGTGGGCAATAATTATCCCTATCAGGCAACCAATGGCAACGAGGAAGAGATACGGTTGATGATTGACACCTTGTACCGGAACTGGAGGGAGCAACCTAACCAAACACTGCAACGCCCCGATTTACAGCATGCATTTCACCCACAACGATTGGTGGATGCCATTAACTCCTGGCTGTAGTCGATATTCACCCAGGGAGTTATTACTACAAACATGATACAATTGATTGCGGATAGCGGCGCCACTAAAACCACCTGGAGTTTGATTGGCGGAGCCCGTACCAAAACCATTACCACAGCCGGTATTAGTCCGTATTTTTTTACTGCAGCCGATATTACGGCACTGTTGCAAAAAGATTTACTGCCCAAGTTGAAAGATGCTCCGGTTGAAGCCATTCATTTTTATGGCACTGGTTGCGCCACGAAAGAAAACCAACAGCTGGTAAAAGCAGGCTTAAAGGGAGCTTTTAAGGGTGTAAAAAAGATTAGTGTAGAAAGTGATTTAACCGCAGCAGCCAGAGCTCTTTGCGGTCACGATAAAGGCATCGCCTGCATATTGGGTACCGGTAGCAACAGCTGTGTATACAACGGTAAAAAAATCGTTCGCAACAATCCTGCACCGGGGTTTATACTCGGCGATGAAGGGAGCGGTTCTTACCTGGGAAAGAAAACAGTGCAGTATTTTATTTACCAAACCTTTGATGAAGAACTGCAACACCGGTTTCAGGTGAAGTATAACACTCACTACCGTGAAATATTGCAGCATGTGTACAAGGAACCATGGCCAAATCGTTACTTGGCTTCCTTTACGCCATTCCTCAGCGAAAACCGCGGTCACTACATGGTAGAAAATATCATAGAAGATGGCCTGAGTGATTTCATCACCACCCATTTGTACAAGTATCCCGAAACCTGGAAGTATCCCATCCATTTTGTGGGCAGTGTGGCCTGGCATTTTAAAGATGTGCTCAAAGACCTGTGCAACAGTTTTGAACTGAGCATGGGGCAGGTATTGCAATCGCCCATGCCAGGTCTTATCCGTTATCATCAATAGCTTTACGTTCGGTTTTATTTTCATTATATCTCATGTCAGAATTTACAAGAGTAACAGAGCAACCTTCCCGCTACCGCCATTTGGAAAAAATGTCGGTGCACGAAATACTCACCAATATCAATCAGGAAGATAAACTGGTGCCGCTGGCAGTGGAAGCGGCTTTGCCATCCATAGAAGCATTGGTAGAAGCCATTGCGGATAAAATGCTGAGCGGTGGTCGTTTGTTTTACATAGGCGCTGGTACCAGCGGCCGTTTGGGCGTGGTGGATGCCAGTGAGTGCCCGCCTACTTATGGTGTACCACATGGTCTGGTCATTGGTCTCATAGCTGGTGGCGATGATGCCATGTTTAAAGCCGTAGAATTTGCCGAAGACAGCAAAGAAGAAGGCTGGAAAGATTTGGAAAAACATTTTGTAAGTGATAAAGATGTGGTGGTGGGTATTGCTGCCA
>JADLHL010000242.1 GCA_020848815.1 Chitinophagaceae bacterium
AAAATGTCGAGCTCTTCCTGCGGAAAAATGGCATCGGTCAAAATTTCCCGCACTACGGGCAGCAGGTGGCTCAGGTGTTTGCTGAGGCTGTGGAGGGTAATGTTGCTGGTTTCGTTGTAGCAGTTGCGGTTGAGGTAGCTGCCATAAAAATCGAAGTGCTCGTTAATGTCGAAAGCACTGCGGCGACTGGTGCCATTTTTCAGCAAAAAGTTGGTAGCACTGGCCACCATGTTAGCAGGCTCGTGGCTGTTGCCTGCCAAAAACACCCACTCCAGTTGTACCACGGCTTCTTCGCCGGCATGCAGGGCATATACCTGCACCCCGTTGTTGAGGGTCCAAATGTTTACAGGTTTCAGTTGAAACGAAAAATCAACGGCATTTTTAATGAGGGGGGCAGTATGGCGATCCGGCATAAGTGTCTTCTTTTGTAAAACGACTGCAAATGTAGGCGTTCGTAGCGGCAGGTATGGGTATTTCGCTTACCCTTGTCTTCCATTCATGTCAATTGCTGAAGTATGAAAAAATGTACACTTGCCCTGCTGCTGTTGGTAGCCACCGCTGCAGTTGCCCAAACCAAGGCCCGCTTTACGGCCAAGCCCGTTTGGGCCGATGAATTCAACTACACCGGCATGCCCGATAGCAGCCGCTGGAGCTACGATACCGGTGGCCATGGCTGGGGCAACAATGAGCTACAGTACTACCGCGACAGTGGCAATGCCTGGGTGAATGGCAGCGAGTTGGTGATTACAGCCAGCCCCGAAAATTACAAGGGCATGCGCTATACCAGTGCCCGACTGGTAAGCAAGGGCAAGGGCGATTTTTTGTACGGCCGTTTTGAAGCCCGTGCCAAACTACCAGCCGGCTTGGGTACGTGGCCTGCTATCTGGATGTTGCCGACGGACTGGCGCTATGGCGACTGGCCCCGCAGTGGCGAAATAGACATCATGGAGCATGTAGGTTACGACCCCGAAAAAGTACACATCAGCGTACATACAAAGGCGTACAATCACATTGATGGTACGCAAAAAACCGCTTTCCGGCAGGTGCCCGGTGCTATGGATGGGTTTCATGTGTATCGGGTAGACTGGATGCCGGAACGGATAGAAGGCTATATTGATGACCAACTGTTGTTCAGCTTTAGCAACGAGCATAAGCGCCCCGATGAATGGCCTTTCGACCAGCGGTTTCACTGGCTACTGAATGTGGCCGTGGGTGGCAACTGGGGTGGTAAAAACGGCGTCAATCCACAAGCGTTTCCCGCCAGCCTGCTGATTGATTATGTGCGGGTGTATGGATGGGAGCAATGAAAAAAAATTTGATTTTAGTACGCTGATTAAAGCCATGAATTTACTCTTTTAGTTTTAGCGATACAGTTTCGAAAAAATGGTGAAGCGGGTGTCATAAAAGGCACCCGCTTTTTTTTACCAACCCCATACTATCTTCTGGCAAGCGAAGTTTTTTTGTGGTGGGATACCTTCCATTTTGAGGGGGTATAGGTGTCAAATTTTGCGATGGTCTTCAGCGAAGTTGTTTATACTTCGGATATGCACACGTTTGCATAGAAAGATGAAAGATGAAAACCTGTTCGTACCATTCACATACACATATGCTGTAATTTTCAAATCCTTCTGTACCATGTATTGCTTGAATCAGATGTACTGCTGAACGATGCTGAACGCAATTGCCACAATATTGTTGAGTACCATTACGTGAAAAACAACGTTGAGCTAAAAGTACATAACGCCTAATTTTTAAAAGTTGATGCCATGCATAAATACCTGTTGTTTACAATGATGATTTTGTTGGGCTATGCTTGTTCGGCGCAACAGGAAGTAGAACTAAGTGCAAAAGCCCGTAAAGAAGTGCTGCAACGAAAGCGGGTACAATACAGTGACTTTGGTGCTAAGGGCGATGGCAAAACAGATGATATGGATGCGATTGTAGCGGCACATGCTTTTGCCAATGTACATGCCTTGCCTGTGCAGGCTGAAGATGGTGCAACGTACTACATGGGTGGCAAAAACAAAACAGCTATCATTCAAACAAATACCGATTTTGGTAAGGCAGCTTTTATTATTGATGATACTAATGTAGAAAACAGGGAGTCAGCAGTTTTTCTTATTGCTTCTACCATGAAGTCAATCAAGCTCAAGGGTATTGCTTCACTCAAAAAAAACCAACAAAAAATTGATGCAGCATTGCCCGGAGCCTGTATTATTACAGTTACCAATAGCCATGTAAAACAGTACATCAGATTTGGACCAAATCAAAACAGCGGCTCTGCTCAAACAGATATTTTTAAGGTAGATAAAGATGGCAATGTTGATATGCATGCACCCATCGTTTGGGATTTTGATGCCATTACAGATATAACAGCGCTGCCCATAGATGAAGCTGTGCTAACCATTACCGGCGGCCACTTTACTACAATTGCCAACCAGGAGCAAAATAGTGATGCTTATTACAGCCGGGGCTTTGCTATACGGCGTTCGAATGTTGTACTGAATGGCCTTGAACACTACATCAAGGGTGAGGGTGAAAAAGGTGCACCTTACAACGGATTTGTAAGTATACGTGACTGCTACAATGTAACTGTTCGCAACATGATTTTCACTGGCCACAAAGTATATGCGTTTGCCAAAAATGGATACCCTGCTGTGAGCAAAGGCACTTACGATATTGCACCAGCAAGGGCTATCCATTTATCATTCATCAATTGCCGTCAGTCGAATGATATCAACGATAAAACGTACTGGGGCATTATGGGCTCTAACTTTTGTAAAAACATTTTGTTGGACAGTTGCACATTCTCGCGTTTCGATGCGCATCAGGGTGTAGCTAATGCAACAATTCGGAATTCTATTTTGGGCCATCAGGGCATTAACGCCATTGGTACCGGAAAGTTAATCGTGGAGAATACGACCACACACGGCAATAGTCTTGTCAACCTTCGTTCAGATTATGGCAGCACATGGCAGGGCGAATTAGTCATTCGTAACTGCGTGTTTGTTCCCGGAAATGGAAAGGCCAGTAGTGTCAACATCATCAGCGGTTCAAATTCGGGTCAGCACAACTTTGGTTATACCTGCTACCTGCCAGCAAAAATCACCATCGAAAATCTGCATATCGACGATTCGAAACTTCCGGCCAATTATGCAGGTCCCGTTGTGTTCATGAACTTCAATCCGAAGCTCACAGATGAATCGTATCAGGAAACATTTCCTTATGTGAGGTCAAGTGAACTATTGATGAAAAATATAAATGTAGCCAGTGGTAAAGCAATTCGATTAAGTGATAATCTTTTTATGTTTAAGGACATTAAGGTGACAAGCCAATGACCACCAACATGCGTTCATGTTTTAAACCTACTACACCTGCATTGCCGTTTGAATTGCCCAGCCGCTTTGCTTTATTATATGGGTTTGAATATGAAGCGAAGGGGAATGAAACCGAGCATGTAAAAATATCTTTAATGTCAGGCAAAGAACTACAATCACTGTGTAATACTTTATTCGAAAATTAAACCCCATAATGCAATTCATGATGAAAAGAGCATCCGTATATCATACTGTTTTGAATACAATATTGTTGGTATGTTTCAGCGTAGCAGCGCAAGGCCAGCAGGTGAAGGCAACCATACAAAAGGCAAGTGGCATGGACAGCGAAAGCTATCAGTCTGCAACTTTCAACGGAACCTGGTGCTGGTTTTCTGATCCAAGAGCAGTGTATTTTGAAGGTCAGCATCAGCGCACCTATATGGGATGGATTGATAACTGGGGCGACATTGTGGTTGGTTTTTATGATCACAAAACTTTGAAAGTAGAAACGCATGTTGTAGCGAAGAATATAGAAATTGATGATCACAACACGCCTTCGTTGTTTTTTGATGAAGCGGGCCATCTGATTGTAACGTATAGTCTGCATTCACAGAACGATATGCCGCTCTATCTCGTACGGGCAAAAAACATAGAAGATATTACTCAGTGGGAAGAAACACAGGTGCTACGTTTCAATGATGCCAAGCTTTATCCTACGTTGAACAATACAGCCAAGCATTGCTATACCAATCCAATAAAGTTGAAAGCCGAAAACGGAAAGCTGTATCTTTTTTGGCGGGGTCATGATGGAAAGCCAACCTTTACCAGCTCAGCTGACAATGGAAAAACATGGGCTCCAGGTCAGGTGTATTTTATGCCAGAACCGCTGTATACCTTTCGCAGGCCATACACCAAAATTTATGCAACCGGCGATGATAAAATCAATTTTGTGTTTACCGATGGACATCCGAGAAATGAGCAAACCAACAGTATTTATTATGCAGCCTATAAAAACGGCGCATTTTATAAAGCCAACGGTGAGAAAATAACGGACCTGTCTACACTGCCTATGCTACCGGGGCAGACAGATAAGGTGTACGATGCTACATCATCGGGTATAAAAGCCTGGAACTGGGACATAGCAGAAGATGCAAATGGCTATCCAGTGATTGCGTATGCAAAGTTTCCAAACGATACCACACATATATATTGCTATGCCCGATGGGATGGTAAAAAGTGGCTGAACTATGAGTTGATCAATGCGGGTAAATGGTTTCCCAAAACCCCGGCAGGTACTGTAGAGCGGGAGCCCAACTATTCCGGTGGCATGAGTATCGACAAAGAAGATCCAAATATTTTGTATTTGTCTGTAAACCGTGATTCCGTTTTTGAAATTGAAAAATGGGTAACCAGCAATGGTGGAAAAACCTGGGCTGTAGCGTTTGTAACCAAAGGCTCAACTAAAGACAATGTGCGGCCCTTTGCTGTGCGTGGTGCCAAGGCCGGCAATCCTGTGCAGGTGCTGTGGATGCAGAACACCAGATACATCCATTATCATGCTACGCAAGTAACCCGATGGGACGATCGTTTTCATAGCAGTATTAAAATGAATGTGCCGTCGCCTGTAGTTGATGATGCGCTGACAAAAGAAGGGATAGAAAAACTGATGCGCCGCACTGCCGATTGGCAACTTGCCAATCCTGTAAAAAAAGATAAGTGGGGCGATATTCATTTGCTCGACTGGCACTATGCCGCCTTTTTTACCGGCCTTATGGATTTGTATGAGCAAACCGGCGACGACCGCTACCGAAGCGAAATGTATAACATAGGCCAGCACTACAATTGGAAAACCTTGAATGATGTTTTGCATGCCGATAGGGTGGCTATTATTGATATGTATATGCGTCTTTATGAAAAGCATAAAGAGCCTGCCATGCTCGAAAAAGTTCGTTGGGCTATGGATATCATTATGAGCAGAGGAACTGGTAAAAAAGTGATGGTTCATTTTAAAGACAATGTGTACTACAACGAATGGCTTACCTGGTGCGATGCATTGTTTATGAGTCCGCCGGTATTTGCACGTATGAGCAATATCACTGGTAATAAAGCTTATGCTGCATACATGAATGACATGTGGTGGAAAACATCGGACTATTTGTATGCAAAGCAAGATTCTTTGTTTTACCGCGACGACCGCTATTTTGATCAGCTAAGCAGCAACGAAAAAAAAATATTTTGGGGAAGAGGCAATGGTTGGGTAATGGCAGGCCTTACACGCATACTCAAAACATTGCCCAAAGATTCGCCATATAGAAGCAAGTTTGAGCAGCAGTTTAAAGAGATGGCACACAAGCTGCTGTCGCTGCAACAAGCCGATGGTTTGTGGACGGTTAGCTTGCTCGATCCTGCGTATTTACCAATGGGAGAAAGTAGCGGAAGTGCGTTTTTTACGTATGCACTGGCCTACGGGCTTAATAGTAATTTACTGGATGCAAAGTATCGCCCTCAGGTAGAAAAAGCATGGAAAGCACTGTCTGCAAATGTCAATCAGAACGGGCGGCTCGGTTTTGTACAGCAGGTTGCCGGCGATCCTTATCCTTTTCAAGCGCATGAGTATCATGTATATGCCACGGGAGCTTATTTAATGGCAGGAAAAGAGATGATTGCATTATTGAAATAACAGTTGAAAAGAATGAAATGCAGTAATTGCAAAAGGAGGCCGGGCTGAAAAAACTTTTTACGAAAATTATGTACATGCTTTTTATGCAACAGGAAATGCAGATGTGTTTGAAGACATCACTATAAAAATGTATGCATTTGCACGTTCTTTATTTGGGCTCACTCATTAAATGAGTCATTGATCAATCTATAAACAGTCAACTTATAAAACCACTCAACATGAAACGAATTCATTACTATTCTCTTTTGCGCATGACAGGGTGGATGCTGACCGCTTTATTACTTAGCTTGAATGTGGCAGTAGCTGATATACCTGCGCATCAACATGATACAGTTGCGGTGCAGCAGGCAGATAAACCTGCTGCCGCAGAAGCTGTTATTGCTGTGCAGGTAACTGCCAATCATCCGGACTGGTTATATACAATCAATGAAAACGTAACGTTCAATATTTCCGTTACCCTTGACGGAAAACCATTGTCAGGCGCAAAGCTCAGGTACGAAATTGGCCCTGAGAAAATGACGCCAACAATCAAGAAAGAAACAATTACTAATGGTACAGTGGTGGTAGTAGAAGGCGGTGCTATGCAATCAGGCGGCTTCCTCCGCTGTATTGCAACTGTGGAATATGAAGGCAAAACATTTCGTGGTGTAGCAACAGCTGCCATTAGTCCGGAAACGATAGCACCAACCACTGTAATGCCAAACGACTTCATGGAGTTTTGGATGAAGGCCATTGCCGATAATGCCAAAGTACCCATGGATGTTCGCATGCAACTGATGCCAGCACTTGGCAACGATAAAGTAAACGTGTACCAGATAAATATGCAGAATCATAAATCTGGCATGCGTTTGTACGGCACCTTAAGTATGCCCAAAGCACCAGGTAAATATCCTGCTGTGTTAAGAGTGCCTGGCGCTGGCGTTCGTCCATACAAGGGTGATGTGAAAATGGCTGAAAGAGGCATCATTCTTTTTGAAATGGGCATTCACGGCATACCGGTTACGCTAGATTCGATAGTGTATGAAAACCTGCGGTATGGGGCACTGCTCGGCTATCCTTCTTTCAACCTCGACAACCGCGATGAGTATTATTACAAGCGGGTGTATTTGGGTTGTTTGCGTTCTGTTGATTTTATTTTTTCGCTGCCCGAGTTTGATGGAAACAACCTGATAGTGATGGGCGGCAGTCAAGGTGGTGCATTATCATTTGTAACGGCAGCTTTGGATAAACGGGTGAAAGCACTGGTATGTGCACATCCTGCATTATCCGATCTTACCGGCTATCAATTTGGCAGAGCCGGTGGATGGCCACACTTATTCAATAAAAAAGAACATTTGACAAAAGAGAAAATTGAAACCTCCCGTTATTACGATGCAGTCAATTTTGCACGGCTCATTACCGTTCCGGGCTTTTATACATTTGGCTACAATGATGAAACGACACCGCCCACATCTTTCTACGCCGCTTTTAATAGCATAAAAGCACCCATGACCATTTTCATAGATAAAGAAACGGGGCACACCGTTACGCCGGCTCAGCGCAACAAACAAATCGAGTACATGCTGAATACATTAGGAAAAAACTGACCATCGTTCTGATTGGTAGCCGCAGCAAAGCAACATTGTTTTTTTTAGTTACAAATCCAAAACAACTATGCCAAACCCTGCTTTGGCCATGGCAAAATAGGTGGGTTCATATACACAGCGAACGAGTACGGCATGTTTGTATTTTTTAGCCAGTTGGTAAAAGCGGTCCATCACAGCTTTCTCTTCATTGCTGGGACCGGCTTTGCTCCACAGCATATCGCAGTTGTCAATAAAGAGGAGGGCTTTTTGATCGGCGGCGGAGGCAAAGGCCTTTTCCAAATCGGCTAGGGTAGCACCAATGTAGCTGCTGTCTTTGGGGTTAAAGCTTAAGCGAACCAAGCTTTCTATACGCAGGTCGGCCAGCCAGCGTGCTGCTACCGTAGCGTTGTCATTTACCTGATTGAGCATGGCCACGGGCACCAGTGTATTTGTTTTGGGCCCGGCATATTGCAATATGGTGATTTGGTGTTGAGGACTCAACGCAGTGCCTTGGGCAAAACTTAAAGTTTGCATCAACAGCAGCAAAGGGAGAAAGAGGATGTTTTTCATGTGTGATAATTTATTGGCATCCATGTCAGCCCTTTTTAACTACATAAATGCAACAGCAAAATAAACGAACAGCCGGCGCTGTTTAGCATAACACCTGCAAATTTGTTGGTAAATGGCGGCGGAGGCAAAAAGCTTTTGCAATAGATGACGACGGTCATTTGTACGCTACCTTTCTTTCGCCCTACCTTTAGCCACTATTCACCACAAACGTTATTTTGACCGGGGTATTCATGCATAACAGCAGCCAACAACAGGACGAACTGCACCAGTGCTGGAGTCGTGTATTGCAAAATGATACACAGGCGCTGCAGGCCTTGCATGCTGCTTTGTACCCGGCCATGCACCACTATGCCGCCAAGCTGCTGAAAGACGACACCAGTGCCGACGATGCCATACAAGAAGTATTTGTAAAAATGTGGCAACAGCGCCAGCGCATTGGCAATATTCAACATGTAAAAGGCTATGTGTACACCTTGCTACGCCGGCACATTCTCAATGTGCTGCGCAGCCAAAAAACCCGGCTTTTTCACTTGGGCCAATGGGGCAGCCATGAGGTACAGCTGGAGTTTTCGCCGGAAGAAGTGCTGATGCAACAGGACAGCGACCGCGAAAAACAGCAAGCCCTGAGCAGGGCCCTTAACCAGCTGCCGGCCCGCCAGCGTGAAGTGCTCTACTTCCGCTTTTACGAAGCTCTTGACTACAAAGAAATAGCGGGTATCATGGGCATCAACTACCAGAGTGTGGTCAACCTTTCCTTCAAAGCCATACAGCAACTTAAGCAGTGGTTTGCCGATGCCGATTCTGGCCGGGCCAAAAAAATCTAAAAAAATATTTACAGGAATGAGTATAAAACAATACTCCCGTTTGTCATTAACCAAAATAATACTCCAATGATATCATCTGGCCACGAAGAAAAAGAACCACAACTCCCGTTTTCGGTGAGGCGTGATTTGCGTAGCCAGGAGCATCAGGCAAGCAATTGGCAGCAAATAGAGCAGGCGTTGGACGAGGAAGTGCCGGTGCGTAAAATAAGTACAGCGGGTATCCGCCGTGTGGCTCAGTGGGCTGCGGCTGCCGCCATTGTGCTGGCTACTAGCTGGGCTTTGTATACCGCTACGCAAAAGAAAACCCTGCCCGAAGAGTATACCATTATAAAAACAGCCTTCGGCGAAAAGAGAAAAGTGTGGCTGCCCGATTCTTCTATAGTTATATTAAATGGCAACTCTGAACTGAAAGTACCCAAACTGTGGTTGGAAGATACCATTCGCACCGTATGGTTGCAAGGCGAGGGCTACTTCGAAATCACCAAGGCAAAAACACCGGGCAAAGATTTTTTTGTGGTACATACCAATAGCATGGATGTAAAAGTGCTGGGCACCAAATTCAACATCAATGCCTATACCGAAAACGCCAGCGTAGCCCTGAAAGAAGGAAAGGTGCAGGTACTGTACACCGGCAAAAACAACGATGGCAAATCCACCATTTACGAAATGAAACCCGGCGATGTGGTACAGCTACAAACTGCTGCAACTGCACCATTGCTGGAAACAACTCCCACAGAAACCGTAGCCGACTGGGCCAGCAATGAATATCATTTCGACTATACCACGCTGAAAGATATTGGAGTGATGATTGAGCAACGGTTTGGGTATCGCATGGTGTGGGAAGACTCGCAGCTGGCCGAAAGAACACTGAATGGCCACATGCATGCCATTAACCTGGATGAACTGATCAACGCCCTTGAAGTAACATTGAACATAAATATTGAGAAAAAAGATCAACGTCTTTTAGTAACCGCCCGGTAGGAAGACAACGACCCCGCTGCCTGCCCGGCCATTGATTGCTTTTTACGATAAACAACCGCTATATGAGAAAGTACAGCTCTCTGCTGAGGCCGCTATGCGTGGCTTCTATCTTTGTGCTATTCCTGTTGCAAGGTCAGGCACAATCTCCCACATCCAATTTGGTTTCAACCGCTGCCTTCGGGCCGGGCCAGCTACTCGATAAGGGTAGTGTGAGTGCCTTTCTGGAAGCCATTCACAAGCGTTTTCAGGTAGACATTGTGTATGAGGCAAACCGATTGCCAAAAGAAAAAGTAGAATTTGACATCAACCAGTTTAGCAATGCTGATGAAGCATTGACTGCTTTGCTGTCGCCCATTGGCTACACCAGCAAAAAACTTACCAGCGGCAGCTACGCAGTAGTACCTGCGGGCAAAGTAAAACCCGCCACTGGCAAAGACTCAATGGATGTAGACGATGGCACTAACGGTACCGTAGATGCTGGTGCAAAACCCGATACCTCATTTGTAGTAAAAGGAAGAGTGACCGATGAAAAAACCGGCAACCCTATTGCTGGCGTAAGCGTGGTGGTAAAAGGAAAACCATTGGGTACACAAACCGATATGGACGGTCGTTTTAGCATTAGTCTTAATGCCTCGGGCGATGTATTGCTGCTTACCGT
>JADLHL010000243.1 GCA_020848815.1 Chitinophagaceae bacterium
GATACCGGTAGACGAAGGCGAAGCCCAACGCATGAAGCGCATCATTAAAAAAGCCGACGGTCGCTTGATAGAAGAGCTATACGATGTGTTTCGATTTGTGCCCATGCTGAAAGGAAAGAATGAGCAGGGTAAATATTGACTTGATAGTTTAAGGGGGATAATCCTAAATTCGAAATCAAATAAAGTTATTCATGAATGCCGCATTTCGTTCTTCTCTTTTCAAACTTTTGGATAAGTTACCAAGTAAGTTAGGATACTTTATTTACCATCAATTGCAGCGATTGACACCAGAAGATATCTCAAAGAAAGTAAAAGCTAACCAGCATTCATATGATGTTATTCAAAGAATAATACAATCTACCGGACTGAATTTAACGGGCAGTAAAATTATCGAAATTGGATCTGGGTGGATGCCATTAATGCCTTATCTTTTGCATTATCAGGGGGGCGCAAAAGAAATTTTTACATATGATTTGAACCATCATTATAACAGGAAACAAATCTTTAAATTAAATGCTTTTTTTGAGCAACACCTTGGAATCAAAATATTGTTGGAAAGTGACGAATATGGACTACCAGATTTTGTAGATTACCACCCAAATACAAACCTGATTGAAGCGGATTTACCTAATGAAGCCAATTTTGTTTTTTCACGATTTGTATTAGAGCATGTGAGGCCAGAAGATATTTTGCGCATGCACCAAAAGCTGAACAATGACGGTAGCGATGACTTGCACATTATTCATTTAATTTCACCTAGTGATCACAGGGCTTATAATGATCCATCTTTAAGTTTATTGGACTTTTTACAATTTTCTTCAACGGAATGGAAGCGAATTCAAACAAAATTTGATTATCACAACAGACTGAGACTCCCACAATACCTCAACATTTTTGAGCAGGCCGGTTTTGAAGTATTATTTGAAGAGCATACGGGATTAGACTCAAAGTCGAAACAATTCCAGCTTTTTAAGCAATTGCACATCCATTCAGATTTCGCAGGAATGACAGAAGAGGAGCTTTGCGCTGGGGCGATAAATGTATTGCTACGAAAAAAAAAGTGAAAGTATAAAAATGAGCGGCTACTTCGAGATGCTCCGAGAAATTCTTCTTAACAAAAAAAGGTTATGTTGTAGTAAGACTTTATTACATGTTCATTCCTTCTCTAATACATTCCATTTAGCCAAAGCGGAAATAGAACTGCGGAAGCATGATTTGTGAATCTCATAGACTAAGCTCGTTTTACTTTTGTTTTTCCGACCCTGCTTAACAGCGAAAACCGAAATTCATACTGTTTGTGCCAGTAGACGAATGTGAAACAAAGCGCATGAAATGCATCATCAAAAAGCAGATGGTAGGTTGATATAAGATCTTGAAAATTTGTTTTGCTTTGTGCAAATGTGAGGGGAAAGAATAGGCCTGGTAGATAAATGAACAAAGCCAATTGAGGCTTTCGTTTTACTTAAATACAAATTTTGAGTTCAACCTTGTTACTTTTGGTCAATTATTCTATAGGCTTTTAGCCAAAGAAATATAGAAAGGCCCGTAAGAAAAAAAGTAGTATCAATTATAGCAGCATGAATATTAATCAATTAAAGAAGAAAGGTGCGGCTGCTGTATTTTGGAATTTATCGGGAACATTGTTGAGGCAGGGCATAGCATTTCTTTTATCTATTTTTCTGGCCCGTTTGTTGTCTCCGTCCGACTTCGGTCTGGTAGGTATGGCCACTGTTTTTATTTCCCTCACGCAAGGCTTTGCCGATTTTGGGATGACTGCGGGTTTAATACAAAAAAAGGATCCAACAGAAGTACAGTATTCAACTGTCTTCTACATCAACCTTATAGTATCTGTTGTTCTAATGTTGTTGATGATAGCCTTTTCAGGCTTTATAGCACACTATTATGGTAATCCCGAAATAGGGGAAATAGCCCGGTTTGTTTCGTACAGTTTTGTGATTAGTGCATTGAACGGTGTGCAAAACGCCCGTTTGACCAAGGCATTGGCCAATAAAACCAAAACTATTGCTGCAGTAGCCTCAGCTGTAATGAGCGGTGTTGTGGGTGTATTATTAGCTTACAATGGTTTCGGAGTTTGGAGTCTGGTGTATTCTACACTTGTTGGTAGTATTTTAAATACCGCCATCATCTGGTTTCGGTCAGACTGGCGGCCCAAGGCTGTATTCAACTTTAAAGAAGTAAAGCCATTGTTGAATTTCGGATCAAAAATGTTCGCATCCGGAATGTTGGATACAGCCTATAACAGGCTGGATGTATTAATTATTGGTAAGCTTTTTTCTGCTAACACTTTAGGGTACTACTTCAGGGCAGTCTCATTCAATCAATTCATTACCCGCTACACTGCCGGCTCATTGCAAGGCGTTTTCTTTCCGGTGGTAAGCCATTTGCAATCGGACAGGTTTGCACAATTGAGGATTATTTCTAAAAGCCTGCATATCATTGCATTTCTCACCTTTTTGTTAATGGGACTTATGTACATCAATGCCAAGGAGCTTATCGTTCTGATTTTTTCCGATAAATGGTTGATGTCTGTTGAATATTTCAAGATTATGGCATTTTATGGTTATGCATATCCTGTTAGCGTAATATTGGTGAATGTGCTATCTGGCAATGGCCATTCCGGTAAGTTTTTTCAACTGGAAATTTGGAAAAAAGTAACCGGGTTGTTAGCGATGCTAGCGGGTTTCTATTTTGGTATGCACGGATTCTTGTGGGGGATGGTCGTTGCTTCTGCCATTGCTGTATTGCTAAACATGTGGTTTGTACAACGGGTAATAAACTGGCCGGTTTCAGCTCAATTCATCATAGTTTATCAGTACGCAGCAATATGTTTTTTAGGGGTGTTGCCGGTGGTGTGGCTTAAAACTTATTTGCCACCCAACTTGTGGATACTCTTGGTAGGGGGATCACTCATCTTTGCTGCGCTTTATTATCTGTTGAATCAATTGATAAAAAGCAAAGGTCAACAGTATTTGCTGGAATACGTTTTACAATTGGGGTTTCTGAAAACTAAAAAGTAACATGTCGAATAAACCGATTACAGTCACACAACCTTGCCTGCCGCCACTGGAGGATTTTATGCCCTATCTGCAAGAGATTTGGAATAACAAATGGCTGACCAATAATGGCCCCTTACACCAGCAACTGGAAAAAGAACTTGCAGCATATCTGGGGGTGAAGTACATCTCTCTGTTTTCAAACGGCACCTTGGCCCTGATTTCGGCGTTACAAGCTCTCAATATTTCTGGTGAAGTCATTACAACTCCTTTCAGTTTTGTCGCTACCACCCACTCGCTTTGGTGGAATAAAATCACTCCGGTATTTGTAGATATTGAACCGCATTATTTCAATCTGGATCCTACAAAAATTGAAGCTGCGATTACAGAAAGAACCACTGCCATTATGCCGGTGCATGTATACGGCAATCCTTGTGATGTAGATGCGATTCAAAAAATAGCCGACAAGCATGGGCTGAAAGTGATATACGATGCTGCCCATTCTTTTGGGGTAAAACTGAATGACAATTCGTTGTTGAACTTTGGCGATTTATCTGTTTTAAGTTTTCATGCTACCAAGGTGTACAGCACTATCGAAGGTGGGGCAATCGTCTGTCATACAGAAGCCATGAAGCACCATATCGATAATTTGAAAAATTTTGGCTTTCGGGGAGAAACCGTTGTGGAAGAGCCCGGCATTAATGCCAAACTCAACGAGGTTCAGGCAGCATATGGTTTGTTACAGCTAAAGCATGTAGACCAGTTTATTGCCAGAAGAAAGGAAATTAGCTTGCTTTATCAGTCATTGCTGAAAGATATCCCCGGAATCACTGTGGTAGAAGTTCCGTCCAATGTAACGCACTGCTATTCATACTATCCCATATTGATAGATGAAAAGCTGTTTGGACTCAGCAGAGATGCCGTGTATGAAAAGTTGAAAGCCCAAAATATTCTTTCCCGCAGGTATTTTTATCCGTTGATAAGTGAATTCTCGCCCTACAATCAGCTGCCCAGTGCAGATGTATCTAATCTACTTGTTGCTAAGAAAGTAGCTGATGCTGTTTTGTGTTTACCCATTTATGTTGAGCTTACAAGCGATGAAGTTTATCGCATCGTTCATGCATTAAAAGCTAAGTAATATGAAAGCTGGAATAATGCAACTATATATTTCTTTTCTTTGGCTACTTCAGCCCTATAAAACATGAATATTGAATACTCAATTATATTCTTTTAATATCAATGTCCTTTATAATATGAATTATAAATAGGTTTTCATCAAATCGATATGAGCCTTGCTCAACCTACGAAAATCAAAAACCAATAAGTATGATTTATAATAACAAAAAAATTTGCATTCTTGGAGCTGGAGGATTCGGAAGAGAAGTGCTAGCGTGCTTGATAGATATCATAGCAAATTCAAATCTCAAAATTGAAGATATTGCTTGTTTTATGGTAAACGACGAGCATTACAAGGAAAATAGAATAATGGGAGTTGAAGTAATTAAACAGTCAAATTTTGATCCTTTGAGATACAATGTAGTAGTTGCTATTGGCGATCCTTCTACGAGGAAAAAAGTTGTGGATGATTTACCAATTCAAACAACATATACTACTGTTATTCATCCAAGGGCAATAGTATCTAAATGGGTTGAAATCGGAGAAGGTAGTATTGTTACAGCTGGAACTATTCTAACATGTAATATAAAAATTGGCAAACATTCTCATTTAAATTTAAATACAACTATTGGACACGATTGTGTAATGGGAGACTTTTTCACAACTGCACCTGCAGCAAACGTTAGCGGAAATTGTCATTTCGGAGATTGTGTATACTTAGGTACTAATTCAGCTGTAAGGCAAGGTATAAAAATTTGTGATAATGTGACAATTGGAATGGGTGGAGTTGTAATTAAAGACATAAGTGAAGAAGGAGTTTATATTGGCAATCCTGTTCAACGACTTGTCAAAAGAGTAAATTGATTTTGAGGCGCTATTTTTGCTGATATGCTTGTTTATTATATTACATGTGCAAATTTCCATTCTTTTTTGGCGAATAAGTGATAACTTCTTTGTAAACCATCATGATTTCTTCCTAAATAATGCTATTGTGCTACTAGTTCACTTCTTATTGATTAATCATGAAAAAATCAGAGATAGTCGTATCTGTTTGTATAATAACATACAATCATGAGAAATATATAGCTCAGGCTATTGAAGGTGTGCTGCTGCAAAAAACTAATTTTCCCTTTGAATTAATCATAGGTGAAGATTGCAGTTCTGATAGTACCAAGGATATTTGTATTGATTATCAGATTAAATATCCAGATATTATTAAATTGTATTTGCCTGAAAAGAATAAGGGAATGCAGCGCAATTTCTTTGAGACCATGGAACTGGCCCTTGGTAAATATATAGCGCTTTGTGACGGCGATGACTTTTGGACTGACCCTGACAAATTACAAAAGCAGGTAGATGCATTGGAGAAAAATCAACAAGCCGTACTATGTTTTCATCCAATGACGGAATTGCACCAGAATGGAGACATTTTTCCACAAAAATCCTCCGTCTTTCACAGGCCACTCAATGACCGTATTGCATTGTTGAATATCAATTTCATCTCTACACTTACGGTTGTATTTAGAAATGACTCTTACAATAGGGCACTGTTTCGGGGTGTTCAGGCTGCAATGGGCGATTACATTCTATACTTATCACTATTGCAAAGCCCTCGTAGCCAAATTATTTATTTGCCGGAGTATATGGGAGTGTACAGATATGGAAGGCCCCAAAGCGTAAGTAATGCTATTCCAATGGAAAGATTTCACAGCGATTTTATTCGCATTCTGCAATATGCCAAAAAGCTGCCCTATCAATGGTCATCTATTGAAATTGCCAGTATTTATCTGGCTTCTTCCAGAGAATGGCTTAATCTGTACAAATCAAAAATGAACAGGAAGGCTGTCTTTGCCGCCATCCGTTGTTGGTTAATGAGCATCCGCTGTATAATTCAATCTAAGTTGCATGATACAAGGCCTATTGAAGGGGCTATCTCGATGAACGGATTTTTATTTCAAACAAAACGAGGTCTTTCATTCTTGTTTCAAAAAAGGAGATCCTGAAGGCAGTATCTACCAGGCTACACGCTATTCGCCGGTGCCTGCAGGTGTTTTGGATATTGCCTAGAGACAATTGGAAGAGAACGAGCTGCTGATTTTTTACACTATGCCATCACTGATTCGCCAATGCGTATATATAGCGTATTATAATTTGGGTCGATGCGGCAGAGGAAAGTGCATAAAAAAGAGCCTCTCTTTCGAGAGGCTCCGGGGATATGTTTCTGAAGCAAACCCCAAATAAGTTCAATGTGTGTTAGTGAAAGCTTCCCTCAGTTAGTAACGTTTAAAACTAAAGAATTCCAATCAAGATTGGTGTTCTGGATGAACGTCGGAAAGGCGTAGCCTTGAAGACGTTCATCCAGAAATGCGACTGGCGGCTTGTA